>JBKJUS010000015.1:0-22648 GCA_046590575.1 Mycobacteriales bacterium
GCCCACGTCGCGGCGCAAGTGCGCCGTGCGGCCAGTGACCTCTCCCAACTCTCGACCAGCGTGCTCGGCCACGGCGACCTCTCCGCGCAGAACTGGTTGGTCCACAGGTCCGGGCTCAGCGGAATTGTCGACTGGACCGAGGCTCTGCATCGGGCCGGACCAGGGTTCGACGTACTGCATGCTGCGGTCACCTATCTGGAGCAGTCTGTGGGCCTTCGCCAGTGGTCCCCCTCCCTTGCAGTAGCGGCCTTCGAAGCTGCGTGGCCGGACAGCCCGCTCGTCGTCGGCGTGCGGCGCGCCTTCCGCGAGATCGCCACGGCCGGGGGTGTGCCCGACCACCTGCACGATGCCCTCGAGGTCGGCTATTTCGCCCGCCGTCTCGGCTACCGGCTCGTCCATGACAAGACCTATTTGCTGCCCGCCGAATCCGCGGCGCGCCTCCTTCGCCACATCTGCATGCCCTGAGCCGAGATCGCGCAGGGCGTCAGGAGTCCTGCTCCTCCGCGCCTTCCCGCTCCGTTCGACAGAAGTTCCCTGCCTGCGGCGGCACATCGCGGAAGTGTGCGGCCTTGCGTTCGATCAGGCTCGCCCGCAGCCGAGGGTCGTCGCCAACCCGGGGAATGTCGTAGCGCCGATCCCCGACCGCATAGCTCAACGACGCGTCGGGATGGCGCGCAGCCCAGGCGCGCAGCCCGCTGACGACCCATCTCCGGTCGGACTCCGCTGCCTCCTGCATGGCTGGGTCACTGGAGGCCAGAATGGTGACGAGCTCGTCCTGGAGGCCAAACACCTGCACCGCTTCGGGCAGCACCAGGTGGTTCCACCGATCGCCTTCGGTCTGCAGGTTCGAGTACATCGTGAACGTGCTCTGCGTCTTGAGACCCAGATACGGGCTGGCGGCATTGGCTACCACCAGCGCGGGTCCCACCACCCACAGTGCCGACGCGAGCCGCAACGTCCCCCGCCTGTGCACCACGGGGCTCCCTGCCCTGACGCAGGCTAAGAAGGCGAGCAGCAGTCCTAGCGCGTACCCGACAAAGAGCACCAGGGCTAGCCTCATGAGCAGCGGTTGCTGATCCAGAACGTCGACAGCTACCGCGACAGCGAGGACGCCAGCCACCGCGGCAGCCTGCCCGGCAGCAGTGCGCGCAGCGGATCCGACACCGTGGAGTGCCCGAGCGAGCGCGGGTCGGCCGGCGAGCAGTAGGTCGGCTCGGCCCAACAGGTCATCCGGGGCGAACAGGGCGTAGAACGCCATCGCGAATCCGGAGAAAGGCACGTGGCCGGCAACTGCCAGTACGAGGTGGAACAACACCCCACCTACTACTGCGACCACCCGGGTCCGTCGGCACACCAGCGCAATGGGAAGGATCAGCTCGATGGCGATGGCGGAAACGACGGCGGGCCACGCTTGCCAGTCGCCCCGAAGGTCTAGTGGGCCGCGGGTGAGCACGTCGCCGAGCAGGGACGGTCCGCAGGAGAGCTCGGCATCGAAGAAGTCGGTGTTGATCTTGGCAAATGCCGCTAGCAGGTAGACAAGCACGACCTGCACGCGGAGGTACGGCGCGATCCGGTCGTACAGGGCACCGGCCTGCCACGGCCATGGGTCACGGCGGACGAGTGCGGGAACCAGCACGACGACCAGCCCGACCTCGGCGAGCAGCAGGAGCAGCCAGTGATTGACCACGAGGGGGAGGTCCGCCACGGACGACACGATGTGCGTGCCGACCAGTACGTAGAGCCGGAGCACAGAGGTTGGCCGCAGCATCAGCCAGACCGCGGCTACGGTGACCGCGAGGCCAATGGACGGGATCGCCCAGTCGTCCAGTTGCTGCTGGTGAAATAAGATCGCTGCGCCCAGCAGGAAGCTGAAGAGACCAAGACGACGCGACGAGTCGTCCAGGTGCGCCTCTTCGGCTACGGTCGTCGTCACGGCAGCGCTGCGATGACTGCCGACGCCATCGCCGTGGTGCTCACCGGTGGCAGGGCGCCAGCGATGTCGTAGGTGCGGACGACAGAAGCTGCGAGGACCGCGTCGACAGCGAACTCGACTCGGTCTGCCGCCTCCCACTCCCCGATGTGCCTCAGCAGCATGGCCGCACTCAACACCATGGCCAGCGGGTTGGCTATCCCCTGACCAGCCCGTCGCGGCGCGGTGCCGTGCGCCGCTTCGAAGACGGCGACCTCCGGCCCGAGGTTGACACCAGGGACCATGCCGATCCCGCCGACCAGCCCGCCGACCAGATCGGACACGATGTCGCCGTACTGGTAGCCCATGACGAGCACTCCGTACGACGACGCATCACGCACCATCCGCGCACAGAGAGAGTCAATGCTCTCCTCGCCGAAGGTGACATCCGGGTACGTCGCAGCAACGGCGCGGGCGGTAGCGAGGAACAAGCCGTCCGTCGCGGGCATGACCGTCGCCTTGTGCACTGCGGTGATTGAGGACGGGTGCCGCTCGCGGGCGAGTGAGACAGCGATCTCCACGACGCGCCGGGATGCCTCCTCGGTGACGAACTTGACCGCAACCCCCGCCCGAGGGGGCAGCGTCTTGCCGTGCTGGGCCAACAATGCACGCAACGCGGGGACGGCCGGATGGTCACGGTCGAACTCGAGTCCCGCGTAGAGGTCCTCGGTCGTCTCGCGCACCACGACGATGTCGACGAGGCCCGCAGGCGAGGCGATGCCCGGCCGCGATCGGCAGGGTCGCACTTGGGTGTGCAGTCCGAGCTCGCGTCGCAGAGCCAGGTTCACCGACGGGAAGTCGGTCTTGTCCCGAGGAGTCGCGACAGGACCCTTCAGGCCGATGCCAACGCTGCGGATCAGCTGGACGACCTCGGCCGGAAGGGAGGCACCGCCCGCCGCCACCGACGCGAGACCGACATCGCGAACCAGCCACACCACAGGCACGCCAGTCGCATCGACCACGCTCTGGGCGGCCGTGATCACCTCTGGCCCGATGCCGTCGCCCGGCAGGAGAACGACTTCGTACGGCATGGCGGCGATAGTAGTGGTGAGGCGCACCCGTTCCGGGGTGAGGTTGGATGGCCCCGTGGCCACGTCGCGGAACACAGCTTGGGTCTTCGCCGGGCAACTAGCCGAGAAGGTCGCCAGCCTGGGGTTCTTCATCGTCGTGGCCCGGGTCCTCGGCGTGCGCGAGTACGGCTACTTCACGTTCGCCGTCTCCCTGGTCCCGCTGGTGCTCTCCTTCGGGAAGCTCGGTCTCGACCTCACCCTGGTCCGCGAGCTCGCCCGCGCCCCGGAGCGCACCGCCGATCTGCTTGCGACAGCCCTCGCCGCGCGGGTCTGCACCGGGCTGCTGGGGCTCGGTCTGGCGGTCGCCGTCGGCAGTGTCCTGGTGGACAGCGGGCAGGCGCTGGCAACGCTCTTGGTGGTAGGGCTGGCATTGGTTGCCGACGACTGCACCAGCCTTTTCACGTCAACCTTCAACGCGCACGAGAGGATGCGGCTCAGCGCCATCACCGGTGTGCTGAATCGGGCCGCGTCCACCGTGCTCGCCCTCGTCGTGCTGACTGTGGGGGGCGACCTCCTCGCGGTCGTCCTCGCCTACCTGGTCGGGTCCGTCGCCGCACTGGTGTACGCCTACGCCGCGCTCGCCCGGACCATCCATCTGCTGCGTCCCTCTGACGTCGACCGGACCCTCGGTCGCTCACTGGTCTGGAACGGGCGCAAGTTCGGCGCTGCTGGCCTGGTCAATCTCGCGCTCTTTCGCGCAGACGGTGTGCTCCTCCAGGCGATCCGCGGCTCTGTCGCAGTGGGTCTCTACGGCGCGGCCTACCGGTTCTTCGAGTCACTGCTCTTCATCACCCAAGGCTTGATGTCGTTGACGGCACCGCGGATCGCGAAGGACGGGCCTGGCGCAAAGTCGACCCGGACACTGGACACCGCTGTGGCGATTGCCCTTGCCTTCTATCTACCGATCGCGGCAGGTGCACCCTTTGCGGCCAACGCCCTGGTGGCGAGCCTTTTCGGTGATCGGTACGCCGACGCTGCGCGCGCCGTACCGTGGCTCACCGCGGCGGCCGTCTTCTACTGCATCGCGTTCATGTGTCGGGTCGCGGTGATCGCCCTGGGTCGTCGCGACGGCGTGTTGACCGTCGGCATCGTGAGTCTCACGGTGAACCTCGCCCTGAACGCCGTACTGATTCCGACCCGCGGCTTCGTCGGTGCGGCGATCGCGACCTTGGTCACCGAGATCCTCGAAGCCGCCTTGACGTTGCGGCTCCTGGCCCGAGCCGGGATCGACCCTCGGTCGACCCGGCTCGTCATCGTGCCGGTGATTGCAACAGGAATCATGCTCGGAGCTCTCGTCGTGCTCGATCTAACCGGCCTTGCAGCCGTCATCGTCGGTGCGGCCGTCTACCTGGTGGCGAGCGCGCTCGCGCTCACTACCGTGGGGGCCGAAAGGCGTCGTGACGTCCGCGCGATGATCACCGGGTGACCTGCACCCCGCTGGTCAGGACCTGAGCTCCCGCTCCAGAACGGCGCGAACGCCGGCGGCGGCGCGGTCCCAGCTCAGTTCCGCAGCGCGTGTGCGCCCCGAGCTCACCCGTTGCTCTCGCTCCGGGTCGGCGACGACCAACCGGAGCAGGCCGGCCGCGACGGCGTCGTGGTCGGTCGGGTCGACGAGCAGTCCGGCGTTACCGACTACCTCCGGCAGGGCAGTGCGGTCGGCAACCAGCACAGGGGTCCCGCACGCCATCGCCTCCAGCGGCGGAAGCCCAAAGCCTTCATAGAGGGAGAGGAACACAAAGCCGGACGCCGCCGTGAGAAGAGCTGGCAGGTGCTTGTCACTGACTGCGCCGGTGACGACGACCCGGGGCGGCAAGGCGCGGAGATCCACCGCGCCGAAGACGCGAGAGGCGCCCGCACCGCCAACTACGAGCAGCTGCACGTCATCGGGGAGGTCGGGTAGGACGGCGGACCACGCTCGGAGCAGCGCGGCGACATTCTTCCTCGGCTCGAGCGAGGACAACGTCATGAGATAGCGGCCCAACGGTGCCCCTACCGCGTCTCGAGCCGCCTGCTGATCCTCTGCCGACCGGGGCGCAAAGTGCTCACCAACCCCGTTGGGCACCACGGAGATCCGATCCTCGGCGATGCCGCACCGGTCGATGATCCGCTGCCGGCAGAATTCCGAGATCGTGATGATGTGGTCGCACCGGGCGACAAGCCGCGGCACGAGAAACCCGTACCACTGCGCGAAGCGCGGTGCGAACCACTCGGGATGGTCTAACGGTGCTACGTCATGGACCGTGACCACCTGCCGGCGCACGGCGAGCGGCCCGGACGTGCTCGGGCTCCAGAGCAGCCGGCGGCCGAGCCGCAGAGGCAGCACGGCCTGTTCCCAGGCATGGCCCTGCACCCCTGGCAACGTCCGCGCGGGGGCCACAGGAGCCACCAGGTCGCCGAGCCGGTCGACGAGCTCCCGGGTGTAGCGAGGCTGACCAGTCAGCGCCATCTGCAGGACACGGGTGTTGACCGCTACGCCGCCGATCGGTGCCTCCCCGGTCCGGTAGTCCCGTCGCCGGTACTGTGCGGGTGGTGACGCACCGGGCGATGTTCGTGCAACCGTACGGCCAGATCGGCGGTGCGGAGCGTTATCTGCAGACCTTGCTGAACCTTCTACCCCCTGGCTCCATCGATCGCGTGGTCTGTCTCGAGCACGGCAACTTCCCTACCCTGCTGCGCATGGATGGCTATCCGGTCGTCCTTCTAGAGACCGGACCGTCACCCCTCAGTATCGCCGTCGCGGGTCTGAGGCTAGGTCGAATACTTCGTCGGCACCGACCAGACGTCATTCACGCCAATGGGCTGAAAGGCGCTCTCGTCGCTGGGGTCGCCGCGATCGGGACGGGAATCCCGGTTGTCTGGGTGAAACACGACTTCTCCTGGGACGGAAGGGTCGGCCGGCTCGGCGCACACCTCTCGACTCGCATCATCGGCGTCAGTGAGGCCGTGACCTCGTCGCTCGGTCCACGGGTACGACGACGCAAGGTTCGCACCGTCTATCACGGCACCGAGGTTGGCGACGTCGACCGCGCTGCCGGACGCCGGGTGCTGCTCAACGCGGTCCAGGCCACTGAGCCAGCGCGTGTGGTGAGCCTCGTTGGGCGGCTGCACCCGGTGAAAGGTCACCTCGCCGTGCTGGCAGTCGCCCGATCGCTTGCCGAACGCTTTCCTGACCTGCGCATCGCCTTCATCGGCAGCGACGACCCTCACCACCCCGACCATGCCGCGCTGCTCCGAGCACGCGCCCGCGAGCTCTCGCTCGAGGACTGTGTGCACTTCCTCGGCTTCCGGGATGACGTCCCCGCCCTCGTCGCGGGCAGTGACGTCGTGGTCGTTCCGAGCGGCGTCGACGACCGCGGGATGGGTAAGGAAGCATTCCCCCTCGCCGCACTCGAAGCGCTGTCGTTGGGTGTACCGGTCGTCGCCTACGCCGACGGTGGCGTCCCGGAGCTCGTCGGCGAATGCGGCTTCCTCGTGCCTCCCGCAGACCTCGAAGCCTTCGCCGAGGCGGTCACAGCGGCCTTGGCAGATCCGGTGACGGCGATCCGGATCGCCAGTTGTGGGCCCGATCGCGTGCGCACGCTGTTCAGCCTCGATTCGATGGTCTCGAAAACGCTCGCCGTCTACGACGAGGCGGTGGGACGTATCGCGTGCCACCCACCGCTGCGTCATCATCGTGATCCATGAGACGGCCGCGACCGAGAACAGTGATCATCGCGGTCGCCTTCGGCTTGGCCGTGCTCGCCGGATGGGCCACCGTCGCCGGACTGCAGGCGAGGGCAGCGATGCTGCGCGCGCGCGACCGCATCACCGCAGTGCGGGCCGAGAACAACGTGGGCGACAGCGAGGACATCCTGAGCGACCTGCTCGAGGCGCAGCAGGACCTGCGTACAGCTCGGGATCGGCTGCACCAGCTCGGACCCCGCGTGATCGCCGCGATTCCGCTCGTCGGACGCTCCCTTGTCGCCGGCCGGGTCACTGCCGACGCCGGCTACGACGTCGTCTCAGGGACCATCCGGGTCGTCCGGGTCGTGACCACCGGCGGTCCTGTTTTCAGCGACGGGCGCATGGACCCCGCAAAGCTCACCGAGCTTTCGAAGGCGCTTGGAGAAGCGGCACGCAGCTCGGCGCGCAGCACCGCGAGACTCCGTCGTACGAGCACCACCCTGGTGCCTTCGCCGGTTCGGCGATCGATCGCCGATGCCCGGCTCGAGCTCGGTGGTGCCACCGACTCATTCGGGCGAGCAGGACGCCTGCTCGACGCGCTCGCCGGGATCGTCGGCGCGCACGGGCCACGCCGCCTACTCATCGTTCTTCAGAACAATGCTGAGCTGCGCGGCACCGGCGGCCTGATCTCGGTGTTCGCCGAGGCGACCACCCGCGACGGCCGTATCGACATTGGTGCGTTCCGCGACATCGAAGACATCGCTGCACACCGCCGAGCGGTCCGTACCGTTGATGCGCCGCCAGACTACGTGGACCTCTACGGCAGATTCCTCGCCAACACCACGCTCTGGAAGAACGCGAACATGTCTCCTGACGTGCCGACGGTCGCGCAGGTCATGTCGCGGCTCTCTCGCATGACGATGGGCCGCACTCCTGACGCCGTTCTCTTCCTCGACGTGCCCGCTGTGGCCGCCATCCTCGACGCAACCGGGCCGACCCTCCTCGGCGACGGGCGGCAGCTCTCCGGCGACAACGCGGTCGAGGAGTTGCTCGTTCGCGCCTACGCCGGCGTTCCCGACACCCGTGAAGGACAGGCACAGCGTCGCAAGTCGCTGCGCTCTGCCACTGATGGAGTGATCGACCGACTGCTCGGCAGCGGTGCCGTCCCCACGATCCCGCTTGCTCGGTCCCTCGGCGACGCCGTGCGCAGCCGACACATCGCGGTGTGGTCCGCCCGAGCGAACGAGCAGGCCGATCTGGTCGCCGGCCGGGCGTCAGGCACAGTGTGCAGCCCGAGTGACGACCTCCTCATGACCACCGTTCTCAATCTCGGCGGCGGCCGCTCTGAAGGCAACAAGCTCGACTACTACGTGGCCCAGGACCACCACGTCGAGGTCACCGTAAGCCAAGACACGGCGCTCACCCGACGTACCTTCCGGCTGCGCAACGACGCTCCCCGATCCGGACTTTCGAACTATGTTGCCGGGCTGGAGACCCCAGGGCAGGCGCGCAACCTGGTGTTCTTCTCGATCCCCCAGACGGCCAGGCTCATCGGATTCTCGCGCGACGGCCAGGTGCCCCTGGTCACGACCGGGACCGAGTGCGGCCATCAGGTGATCGCTGACTTCGTCGCGCTCGCCCCGGGCGAAACCGCGGTGTGGGAAGTGACCTATCGGACGCCACGCGAAGGCAACGACGAATACGAGATTCGGCTGCTGCCACAGCCCTTGGCGCGGCCGGCGCACCTCGACCTCGTCGTGCGGGGCGGCGACGGCGTGGTGCTCTCCGATGTGCGTGGTGGTCGGCTGCGCTACGACGAAGCCTGGAACCACGAGCTACTGCTTCAGATGCGGACGGGGAGTGGAAGCTGGTGGCAACGGGCGGCCACCCGGGTGCGCACCTTCTGGCGCGAACCGGTTTTCTGACAGGGGCGTCAGGAGCCGTGTCCGCCGCGGGCCATCAGCGCGGCCGTGCGGAGCACGATCTTGACGTCCGACCACATCGACCAGTTCTCGATGTAGTAGTTGTCGAAGCGCGCCCGGTCCTCGATCGAGGTGTCACCGCGCAGCCCGTGGACCTGAGCCCAGCCGGTGAGGCCGCTCGGGACACGGTGTCGCGCGGTATACCGCGGGTAGCTGGCGGTGAACTGCTCTACGAAGTGCACCCGCTCCGGCCGTGGGCCGACCAGACTCATGTCTCCACGCAGGATGTTCCACAGCTGCGGCAGCTCATCGAGCGAGGTCTGGCGCAGCATTCGGCCCACCCGGCCTACGCGAGCGTCTCGCGCGATCGACCAGGTGGTCAGCGAGTCACTCTCGTCCAGAGGTCGCATCGATCGGAACTTCAGCAGTTGGAAGGCACGACCGTCTATCCCGACACGTTCCTGCCGAAACAGAACGCCAGGGCCGCCCTCCCACCGGACTGCGGCGGCGCAGATCGCCAGCACCGGAAGGGCGGCGGTAAGAGCAACAGCGGAGAAAATGATGTCGACGAGCCGCTTGAGACGCCAGGAGGGGGTGCGGAAGGCGGCTCGGCGCAGGCGGATGAGAGGTAGCCCCCACACCTCGTCGATCTCGCCGCGCGCCCGAACAGTGGAAAGCTCGAAGAGTCGCGGCACGAAGAAAATTTCGCAGTTCAGCCGATCACACGTGCGAATGACCTCGACCATCTGTGACTCTGGGGCGGAGCCAAAGGCCACGACGACGTTGTGCACCTTGAACTCGACGATGGAGCGCACCAGTGCGTCGTGCCCGCCAAGGAGCGGGATCGGCAGCCGATCCACGTCGAGCAGCGGCCGGGAATCGAGAAAACCAACAGGCCGCAAGCCGTACTCGGGGTGGCGCAGCAGAAGTTCCGTGAGCTGGCCGCCGACGCGTCCGGCGCCCAGGATCAACGTCGGGTGCGCGACGACGCCACGGCGGCGAGTACGGCGGACGAAGGAGTACGCCATCAGGCGGAGCAGTGGGAGCGTGATGGCCATGGCTGTGGCAGTCGCTACCAACGGCACGCGGGTGATCTCGAGTCCGAAGACGACGCCCGCCGTCGTAGCTACAGCAGCAGCAGCAAGCGCGCGACCAGCGAGCGCGGGGAGGTCGTCGAGGGCGGAGAGGGTCAACCGAGCCTGGTAGAGGCCAGCAGGCACGAAAAGGGCCACCGTGAGGACAAGAAGTACAACGTGGCCGCCCTGGACCCGCCCGCCACTGGTCACCCAGGACGCGGCCAGCCAGCCGACGACGTCGACGGCGAGAAGGAGCGGTCGGACGCCCCATCGCAGGATCGTGCGATCGCGGAACCGTCGGCTTGGCGCGGTAAGGACCGCGGGCTTCGCCTCCCGACGAAGCGTCGGATACCGCCACCGCCCAGCGCCGACCTCGTCACGGGTCGTCGTCATGAGTAGATCACCGCCCCCCTGTTGCCCGGCGGAGTTCAGGCCGCCGGCCGGTTATCGCCTCTTCACGCCACGCCGATCCTCAGTCAATTCCCTCCGGACGCGTGAACGATTGATACGATTCAGATGCTTTTGGCCGTTTTCGTAATATGGTCAACCTACCGGCTGACTCCAGTTTGTAAACCCCGGGTAACAGCCTGTTGTCGCGTGGGATAGGCCGTGCCACTCTGTAGCCAAACTCCCCGAGGCTCGGCCCGATCGCGCTGTCAAGGAGTGGACATGGTCCGACTTACCGCCACCGCCCTGCTGCTTGCCGGCGTGGTCGGTGGAGCCGGCGCCGGGATAGCGCAGGCGCAGACCACTGCGTGCGACTCATACTCCGAAGCCTGCATCGAGCCGACCCGACGGCCTGACCTTGGCCCGTTCATCGAGCCGAGCGTCTTACCCGCCAGGCAGACCAGGCCAGCCCCAGGCGGTGAGCTAGGGCCTGAGCCTGAGCCACGGCCAGGAAGATTGACGGTCACCGGCGGCGAGCTGGTACTGCTGCTCACCGTCGGCAGCGGCGCCCTCGCGGGTGGTGCCGCCCTTGTCGTGGCCGGTCGCCGGCGCAGGGCGACGCCCGCCTGACGAGACCAGCTCCGGACCGAGGTGGAGTCACGGAGCAGACTGCGCGCATGACCCTCCGAGACGGCACCAGGACCGAACCTGCGTCGCCATGGCCCGCGCCGCGAGCGCACTCCCCGATCTCAGCAGACATCAGCCTCCCCGGCTCGAAGTCCATGACGAACAGGGCCGCGGTGATCGCCGCACTGGCTGTCGGACGAAGCACCGTGCACCGGCCATTGCGCAGCCGGGACACCGAGTTGATGACCACAGGTCTGCGGGCACTCGGCACGCAGGTGACCGCGCACGAGGCGTCCTGGGAGATCACTGGCGTTGCCGGTCGACCGCATCTCGTGTCGTCCTCCATCGACGTCGGACTCGCTGGCACCGTGGCTCGCTTCCTGCCCCCGGTTGCCGCGCTGGCGGTCGGCGCGGTGCGCTTCGACGGAGACGCCCGGATGCGAGAGCGACCCATGGCGCCCCTGCTGAACGCGCTCCGCGACCTCGGCGTCGAGGTGTCGAGCACACGGGGTGACCACCTGCCGTGCACCATTCATGGCTCAGGGTCACTGCGGGGCGGCTCGGTCTCCCTCGACGCGAGTACGTCGAGCCAGCTGATCAGTGGGCTGCTGCTCGCCGCACCGTGCTTCGCCGAGGGGCTCACCGTGCGACACGTGGGGTCACCAGTGCCCAGTCGGCCCCACCTCGACATGACAGTGGCCATGATGCGCGTCGCCGGCGCGGCGGTCAGCCAGACCAATCCCGACTCCTGGGCCGTCTCCCCAGGTGGCTACCGAGCGCACGACATCGACATTGAGCCGGATCTCTCGGGCGCCGCACCGTTCCTGGCCGCGGCCGTCGCGACCGCTGGAACCGTCGTAGTGCCTGGCTGGCCGCGAACGACGGCGCAGCCGGGCGAGGCCCTTCTCGAGCTGCTCGGTCGGATGGGTGCGCGGTGGACTCTTGACGAAGCTGGGCTGGTGTTCACCGGACCGGAACGAGTCCACGGCATCGAGGCCGAGCTGCGTGACTGCCCGGAGATGACGCCGGTGATCGTCGCACTGGCCACGCTGGCCGACTCGCCGAGCAGGTTCACCGGAGTAGCCCACATCAGGCTGCAGGAGACTGACCGCATCGCCGCGCTCGCCGGCGAGCTGAGCCGGCTCGGCGCCAACATCGACGAGCTAGCCGATGGACTGGTCGTGCGACCGGCACCGCTGCGTGGCGCTCTGCTCCGCGCTCATGGTGACCACCGGCTGGCGATGGCCTGGGCAGTCGTGGGCCTGGTGGTCGACGACGTCAGCATCGACGACATCGCTACCACTGGTAAGACGATGCCCGACTTCGCCGCCCGCTGGTCGGCGATGCTCGCGACGGCGCCACGGTGAGCCGCCGCGACCTCGATGAGGACGACATCCGGAGCCGTCCGACGCCCGGCTCGCGCCCACGCACCCGCACCCGGCCGCGCCATGAAGACGCCGTGCCCGCACAGGTGCTGGCGGTGGACCGCGGCCGGTTCGGCTGCCTGGTCGGTGAGACTGCGGTGATCGCGATGCGGGGCGGCGACCTGCGCCGTACGCCGGTCGTGGTCGGCGACGAGGTATCCCTGGTGGGCGACGTCAGCGGCCACCCGGGGTCGCTCGCGCGCATCGTTCGGGTAGCTCCGCGGCGCACCGTCCTGCGCCGCACTCCGGATGACGACGATCCCACCGAGCGGGTGCTCGTCGCCAACGCCGAGGTGCTCGTCATAGTCGTTGCCCTCGCTGCACCGCCACCCCGGCCCCGCCTCATCGACCGATTGCTCGTGGCGGCGTACGACGGCGGGCTCCAGCCGGTGCTCTGCCTGACCAAACGCGACCTCGGGTCGGCGGATGACCTGCTGGCCCTCTACCGGCCGCTCGGCGTCGAGGTGGTCAGCACCGGACCGGCGGCCGACGACGAGGGAGTGGCGGCGCTGCACACCAGGCTCTCGGGCCGAATGAGCGTCCTGGTCGGGCACAGCGGCGTGGGCAAGTCGACGTTGGTCAACCGCCTCGTCCCGGATGCGGACCGGGCAACCGGGACAGTCACCGCCGTCGACCGTGGCCGGCACACGTCGAGCTCGACCGTCGCGCTAGCGCTGCCCACCGGTGGCTGGATCATCGACACACCGGGCGTGCGTTCCTTCGGTCTCGGCCTGGTCAAACCCGAGCACCTGCTCGGCGCGTTCCCCGACCTCGCCGACGCGGCGCAGGACTGCCCCCGCGGCTGCACACACGGCACCGGTGACGAGCAGTGCGCGATCGACTCGGCGATCGTCGCCGGCCAGGTCGACCCGACGCGGCTGGCGTCGTGGCGGCGGCTTCTCGATGCGCGGACGCATTCGGAGGAGGACCACGACGAGGGAACTCTGCCGGGTCAGGCGTAGGTCACGGTGCCGACCATCCCGGCCTGGTCGTGGCGATCGACGTGACACGCGTACGACGGAGCATCCTTCGGCATGGTGAAGGTGAGACGCGCAGTCGCACCGGCCGGCACCTTCACTGTCCCGCCGTCGTCACCACCGCCGTGGCCGCCACCTCCTCCGGAATGTCCCGCGAGATAGGACGCGCTGCCGATGGTGAACTCATGAGCGATCGACCCGGGGTTGGTGATCACAAAGGTGACCTTCTCCCCTGCCTTCGCTGTGACCGACGCCGGCTCGAAGCGAAGCATGTCGGATGTGGCGAGCGGGATCTCCCGGGCCGCGTCGGTGGAGGCCCCGTCTGAGCCACCGCAGCCGACGGCGACGAGCGAGATCCCGACAGTCAGAACGAGCAGTCGATGTCGATTCATAGTGCCCACCCTAGGACGTTCCATGCCGTTTCGCGCGTCCGCTTCGGGCAATGGTCCGCTCGTCGCCGCCCAGGTAGGCCTCGACCACTGCCGGATCGGCCAGCACCTCTGCAGGGGCGCCCTGGGCGATGACTCGGCCGGACTCGAGGACGACGAGGTGTTGGGCGAAGTCGGCGACCAGCGGTATGTCGTGCTCGATCATCACGATGGCCGCGCCGGTTGAGGAAGCTATTCGTCCGAGCAGTGGGGCGAGCTGTTCCACCTCCGCCTGGGCCAGACCCGCCGATGGCTCATCGAGCAGGATCAGGGCCGGGTCGCGCGCGAGAACACCCGCCAGGTCGACGATGCGACGGGTGCCGGTGGAGAGCTCGCCGACGAAGACATCGCGGTAGCCGCGCAGACCGAGCTCATCGAGCAGCCCGTCGACCCGCTCGCGTGCCGCGCGCTCAGCCCGGCGTACGACGGGCAGGCCGAGGATCGACGGCACGTGGCCGAGCCCGCGCCGTCGTGGGGTGGCCGCAACCATCAGCGACTCGTGCACGGTCATCGACGGGAAGAGCCGGGCGTCCTGGAAGCTGCGCGCTAACCCGACCCGCGCCCGACCGGCAGGGTCGAGACGGCGGACATCGCGACCGTTCACGACGACGTGACCGCTCTCGACAGGGACAAAACCGCAGATGGCGTCAAACAAAGTCGTCTTGCCGGCGCCGTTCGGGCCAATCACGCCGACCCTGGCGCCAACCGGCACGGCCATACTCACGCCGTCGAGAGCCCGCACCCCACCGAACGAGAGCCGCAGGTTGCGCACCTCGAGCGCGGACATCGGGATGCTCACTTCGCTGCTCCAAGGAAGATCGAGCGCAGCAGGTCGGCGCGCTCCAGCAGCGCGGCGGCCGGACCGCGGAACCGGATCCGGCCCTTCTCCAGGAAGATCGCCTCCTCGGCCACTGACAGCGCGATGTTCACGGACTGCTCGACCAGGATCACCGCCGTGCCGCGTTGGTGGATCGACTCGACGACGGCCACCAGCTCGCCGACCACTTTCGGGGACAGGCCGAGCGAGAGCTCATCGATCATCAGCAGCTTGGGTCGGGCGATAAGCGCCTGCGCCAGGGTGAGCATCTGCTGCTCGCCGCCGGACAGGGTGCCCGCCAGCTGGTCGAGCCGCTCGCGCAACCGCGGGAACGTGTCCAGCGCGTCGTCGCGCGCTGCCCGCACGGCAGCCTTTCCGCCGCCGAATGGTACGGCGGCCAGCCGCAGGTGCTCTTCGACCGTCAGGCCGGGGAAGACGCCTTGCCCGCCTGGCACCTGCACGATCCCCCGTCGGACGGTGAGCTCAGGGTCGAAGCCAGTGAGGTCGCGGCCCTCGAAGATGACCGAGCCGGTCATCGGTTCGAGCGCCCCGCTGATCGCCCGCAGCAACGTCGACTTGCCGGCGCCGTTGGTGCCGAGCAGCGCGATCAGCTCGCCCTCGCGGACAGTCAGGTCGATGCCGTCGATGACAGGTACGCCGTCATAGCCCGCCCGCAAGCCAGTGACCTGGAGCAGAACCGGCTGCTCGCCCCGTCGGCGCGTCTCGACACGCACCCGCTCTGCCTCCAGGGCACCGGCCGCGCGGGCGATATCGTTGACGACGAACTTCTGGGCGCTGATGTAGATCAGCCCACCGACGATGAGCAGCGGGGTCAGTGAGAAAAGACCCCAGCGCAGCCCTTTCGCGTCCACGACGACGAATGCGGGAATGGCGGTGAAGAGACCAAAGGCCAGGAAGACGTCGACGGCGGCGTAGCCCTGGGCACGGATCCGCGGCGGTACGACGGCCGCCGTGATGCGCGCACCCGGGCCGTTGTAGATGCCGTTGCAGAACGCCCCGGCCCACGCGAACGCGACGGACAGTGCAAGTGTCGGCATGACCGCGGCGAGGGCGAAGAAGAAGCCGATCGCGACGATCGACCCACCGATCAGCACCTGCGCACGTGCCGGGCTGCGCTGGTAGAGCCGGTCGCCGATGAACCCACCCGTGACGTTGCCGGCGGCGCTGAACACCACGCCGATGCCAAGCAGCGCGCCGCGCCCGGTCGGGCCGACGCCGTACACCTCGTCGTAGAAGTTGGCGAGGATCGATACCAGGGCGATCACCCCACCGCCGACCAGGGCGGCACCTCCGTAGTCGCGGCGCAACGTCCGGATGGTGAGGATGGTGCGGAAAGCCTCCCGGAACGGGACCCGCTCCTCGGCGTTCTCCTCCTCGCTGGCGTCAACCTGCCCGCGCGACGGCTCCACCAGCCGGAAGGATGCGATCACCAGAAGCGCCGACGGCACGGCGAAGAGCCAGAAGACCGGCTGCCAGTAGGTATCTCCCTCGGGGAGCCCATACAACCGGCTGGCCAGGAAGGTGATCGGCCCGATGAGGGCCAGCGCCAGCCCCTGCCCGATCGGATTGCCGAGGTAGTAGAGGCTGAAGACACGCGACTGCGTGTCGGGCGGGTAGTAGTCGGCGAGCAGACTGGAGTGCGTCGGCCGATTGACCGCCTGGCCGATGCCGCTCGCTGCGCGGACCAGGCAGAGCAACAGCACTCCACCGACGACACCGGTGAGAAGGGTCGCGACTGCCCACACCGCGGCGGCCGCCGACGCCACCGTGAGACGGCGGTAGCGGTCGCTGACGAAGCCGAGTGGGTAACCGGCGAGCAGGATCGTGAAGCTCGACAGCGACGAGATCGCGCCGATCGCGCCGACCGAGACGCCGAAGCTGCTTCGGATCTCCGGGGACAACGCCGCGAACGCTGCCCGGTCCAGCTCGTCGACTGCGTTGAGGCCGGCGAGGACTAGCAGCGGCAGCAGCGGCGCACCGCCGGTCAGCGCCTTCAGCCGGGTGGTGAGCCGCGGTGGGGCGATCCTGGGGTGCCGTGCCCGGGGGGCCATTACCGGACCTCCTCCGACACCGGGGCGAGGAGGGCCGCAGCACTGGGCAGCTCGATTCCCCGACGGCCGGCGAGGCGTCGTACGGCGGCGTCGCGCGCCCGGAATACGAGTCCTCCGACACCCTCGGGCACGAAGAGCAGCAGCGCGAGCAGACCGATTCCGGTGGCGGCGAACTGGAAGCCCTCGTCGAGGTAGAAACGTGCGCAGAGAACGTAGACCGTGCCGAGCAGCGCGCCCGGGATGGAGCCGAGGCCGCCGATGACGACGATCGTGAACACCTGCAGCGAGATCCGATCGGAGAAGGCACTCTCCGTCAGCAGCTCCTGCTGGAAGGCGTACAAGTAGCCGGCGACAGCGGCGATCGTCCCTGAGACGGCGAAGGCGGCAAGTTTGGTCCGGCCCTCTCGGATGCCGTAGGCCGCCGCGGCGCGTGGGTTGTCGCGCACCGCGACAAGATCTCGACCCGCCGGACCGAGGCGAAGACGTCGTACGACGAACACCGTCAGGCCGAGCGCGATCAACGAAAACTCGTAGTAGGCGGTGCCACTGGTCAGGTCGAAAAGGCTGAAAAGCAACGGACGCACGATCCTCGGCGCTTCGAGCTGCAGCGAGTCCAGCTTGAGCAGCCAGGTATCGACCGCGACCGCGAAGGTCAGCGTCGTCACTGCGAGGAAGAGGCCCGGTACGCGCAGCGCGGGCAGCCCGACGGCGACTGCCACTACCGCACCGAGCACGCCGACGAGAAGCAGACCGACGCCGAAGTCGAGGCCGTGCTCCACTAGCACCGCACCGACCGTCGCACCGACACCGACGATCGCCCACTGACCGAGCGAGACCTGACCGCCATATCCGGTGAGGATCGTCAAGGACAGCGCCACCATGGCGACGATCACGATTGAATTGGCCAGGTCCAGGTTGCTCGGGCCGAGCAACATCGGAAGCGACGCGAGCACGCCGACTACGAGCGCGCTGCCACCCCAGCGCACCCCGCGAACCACGCCAAGTCGCGACACCGCCTCCGGCACCGGGCGGACTGCGCGAACCGCGACGAAGCCTGTCGCGCCGCGCGCTTCCGCTGCGCGGCCGACCTGCCGACGGCGCAGGAGCAACGCGACGAGAAGCACTGCAAAGACGGCGATACTTGTGTCGCCCGAGTCACCCGTGACGAAGAGAACGGACTGCTCCAGCACGCCGAGAGCAAGCGCAGCGACGAAGGTGACCGGCAGGCTGGTCATGCCACCGATCACAGCGGCGGTCAACCCGTTGAGGATGAACGATGGGCCCTCGATCACCCCGTAGCTGAAGCCCGCTGAGGGGTTCACCGCCCGCAGCACGCCGGTCGTGGCCGCCAGCAACCCGGCGATCACCCAGGTGTAAGTGCTAACCCGGCGCACGCTGATGCCGAGAAGCCGGGCGCGCGTCGGGTTCTCGGCAACGGCTCTGATGGAGGTTCCGAGGTTGGTTCGGAAGAGGCCGACCAGGGCGAGGCAGACCAGCGGGACGACGAGGAGGGTGAGAATCGAGCCCCCCTCGAACCGCACCGGTCGGATGACGAACTCGGGCCCGATGTCGATGGTGACGGCGTTGCTGAGGTTGCGGTCGAAGACCCCAGGGACCGCGAGGGTCATCGCCGCGTACACCTGAGCCAGCCCGATCGTCGCCACGGTGACGATGAGCCGTGGTGCGTCGAAGAGACGGCGGATCACTGCCAGCTCGGACAGGGCGGCGAGCATCGCAGCAGCGACGAATCCGGCCAGGATCCCGACGGCCAGCGGCTTTTCGTAGAACTGTGACAAAGCAATGCCGAACGCCGCGGCGAAGGCACCGAGCTGACCCTGGGCGAAGTTGATGAACCGGCCGGCCCGGTACAGCACGACTAGTCCCATGCCGAGCAGCGCGTCCAGGCTGCCGACCACCAGCCCCAGCACCAGAATGCCGGCCGGCAGCCGCCGCTCGATCAGCGGAAGCGGAAGCCCGCCGTCAAGGCGGTCGGCGGCCACGACCAGCCCAAACGCGACCGCGGCCATGGCGGAAGCGCCGAGGCGCCGGGAGGTCAACCACGCGGGCGCGGCGAACGAACGATCAAGGCGAGGCATCGCCGGGCAGCCTAATGGTTACCCTGGGACGGTCGAGCCCCCTGACCTGTTAACACTCGAACACGAAAAGGACGAGCATGAGATCCCTGCGCCGCCGTACGGCGACTGCCCCAGTTCTTGTCGCACTCGCCATCGTGCTGGCCGCATGCTCGCCGCCCGCCCGGCAGGAGTCCACCGGCCGCCCGGAGTCCGACCCGAGTGCTGACAGCGAGCTGACGACCGACTCGAGCGAGGCGCCGGGTACAACGGCATCGGCTGCCGCGTTGGCGCCGGGCTCAAGCTCTGCATCGCCTGGCGTGGCTGCGACAAGCCGGCGCAGTGGAAGCGGCTCGACGGCGCCGACCGCCAGGGGTTCCAAGGCCGCGCCGCCGAGGGGCGCGACCAGCGTCGACCCGGGTGTGCCCAACGGCGGTTTCACCTACCAAGGTGTGACCGACAAGGAGATCACGGTCGCCTTCCACTGGAACAAGGACGACTGCGGCACCGACGTCAACGCGGCACTGACGAACTTCAGCACCAACGACCAGGTGACCATCGAGACCTACGTCGAGTACGTGAACCGGCACGCCAACGACGGCACCCTGATGGACGGCTACCCGATCAATCTCCACGGCCGCCGCATCAAGCCGGTCTTCGTCGCCTCCGGGGGCGCTGACCCGAGCTGTCGTGCGCAGAACCGCGCCGCCGCCATCACCATCACCGAGGAGGCCAAGGCATTCGCCGCCGTCGCGAACACGCTGTCCTTCGACGAGGACCAGGTCGCCCCCCTTGTCGCGCAAGGCAAGGTGATGCACTTCGGCAGCGCGTTCTTCTCGGAGAGAGACTTCTACGCTAAGCACGACCCCTACCTGTGGAGCCTGTACGGCACCGGCACGGTGATGGTGCGCCATCTGGCCGACTACATGACCCAGCGGCTCACGAAGGTCAACCCGCCCAACCACAACCGCTTCAAGCCGGCCGACCGCGTCTACGGGCTGCTTCGGGCCGACAACGTCGCAAGCAAGCAAGTGGCCGATGAGCTGAAGGGTTTCCTCGGCTCCGCGGTGAACATCAAGTCTGAGCAGACCTACCCGACGGACTTCTCCCAGGCCCAGGCGGCGAGCAACGCTGCAATCGCGCGGTTCCAGGCGGACGGTGTCAACACCATCATCATGCTGACGGACCCAGTGACGCCGATCTTCTTCACCAAGACGGCGGAGGCGCAGCGCTACCGCCCCGACTATGTCGGCAGCTCGTTCGGCTACCAGGACGTCGCAACCGCTCTGGGCAACTACGAGCCCAACCAGGCGGTGAACTTCTTCGGGGTCAGCGACTTCGGCCCGGAGAGCCAGGGCAGTGCAACCGAGCAACTCGAGAGCCGCCCCTACGCGAAGGCCTATCGCGAGGTTCGCGGCAAGGACGCTGCGATCTCCTCCGATGCCGTCGCGTGGTACGCCACCTTCGCCTCGCTCGTCTGGGGCATCTCCGCCGCCGGACCCAACCTCACCCCGGACACGGTGAAGGCGGGCCTCTACTCGAAGGTCACCGCCTTCCGGCCCACCAACTACCGCATCGACTTCGTGCCTGGTCGCCACGGGGCCATCGACGACTTCGGGCTCTTCGAGTACAACCCGGCCGCCCAGGACCCGCGCGACAAGACCAACACGACGACCAACCAACGCCGCGGCAAGGCGATCTTCTACGAGTGCTCCACGCCGATCAGCGGCAACAACCAGTGCCAGGGCACGCCGCGTCGTTACCGCACCGGTCAACGGCTGTAGCTCCCATGGGCGGTCCGGCACGTCGGCGTACCGCGGCGCTTGCCGTCGTCGTGCTTGTGGCCGGGTGCAGCAACCCAGCACGCCGCGACGACGGGAAATCGCCGTCCCCGTCCGCGGTTGCGACGTCGACGTCGGCGCCCGCCGGACTGCGGGAGCCCACCGAAGGCCCGGGTGGGGGCGGCGCCACCAGCAAAGGCGTCACCGACCGCTCCATCACCATCGCCTTCCACTGGAACTCCGGGGGTTGCGGCGGCGACATCACCGAGTCACTGACCAACTTCGGCTCCCAGCCTCGCCGGGTCGTCGAGGCGTACGTGGACTGGGTCAACCGCCACGCCGAGGACGGCACGTCGATGAACGGCGTACCCGTCGACCTGCACGGTCGCCGGATCAAGCCGGTCTTCGTGGCGACCGGTGGGGCCGCACCGGAGTGCGCCTCAGTGTCCCGGGCAGGTGCGATCCGCATCGCTGACGAGGAGAAGGCCTTTGCCGCGGTGTCGTCGACCTTGAGTTTCGACGAGTCCGTCGTCGCCCCGTTGCTAGCCGATCGGGGCACGATGCACTTCGGCAGCGTCGGCCTGTCCGAGGCTGACTTCTACTCGCGGCACGACCCGCAGGTGTGGTCGCCGTACGCCACCGCGTCGGTGCAGGTGCGCCACCTCGCTGACTACATCACGCAACGGCTGGCCCGCGGCGGCCCGCCGGGACACACGCGCTACGACGGCAAGAGGGTCTACGGCCTCGTCGTCGCCGACCAGGCCGGTCCGCGCGCTATGGCGGCGGAGCTCGCCGCGGAGTTGGGTAGCTCAGTGCGCATCGCCGCTGAAGTGCGGTACACCCCCGATATCGCGCAAGCCCAGGCTCAGGCGACCGCTGGGGTCAACCGGCTGCGCGCTGCCGGGGTGAACACACTGATCATGCTCACCGACCCGGTCGCGCCGATCGTGCTGACCAAGACGGCGCAGGCGCAGCGCTGGTCGCCGGACTACCTCGTGTCGTCGTACGGCTACCTCGACACCACGCGCGCAGCGGGCAACTACGACAAGGCGCAGTGGCGCAACGCATTTGGCGTCTCCGATCTCGGCCCACTCGCCCAGGGAAGCGCAGCGGAGCTGGACGCACTGCCCTACGCCTCCGCCTACCGCGAGGTGCGCCCTGGTGAGCAGCCGCCGGCCGACGCCATCGTGTGGTGGTCGAGCATCTCGACGCTCGTCGCAGGGCTGTCCGCAGCCGGCGCCGCACTCACCCCGGCATCGGTTGCGGCTGGCCTCACCGCGCGAGTGACGGGCACGACGGACACCGGCTCGCGGATCGACGTACTGCCCGGTCGCCACGGCCTCTTTGACGACTTCGGTCTCGTCTCGTTCGATGGGACCCGCTACACCTATTACGAAGGCACCCGCCGCTATCGGACCGGCGCCCGCCTGTAGGACCGGCGGGCGGCGGCAATGCTTGCCAGGCCCCAGAGGGCGGCGACTGCGAGCAGCCCCACCCCGACGGTGCGGTACGGCGCACGCCCACCCGTCTTCGGCAGCGCGGAGAGCTGCGCACCGCCAGTGCCGACGGTCGGGTCGTCTGCCGTACCGAGTGGGGAGTCGCCTGCGGCACGGAAGACCACGCGTTCGGCATTGGGCATGGTGGGCTGCGCCGGAGGCACTGCCTGGGTCTTCCAGTCCCCCGGCGCCAACTCTCCGGACTCCGCGCGGGCGAGGTTGCTGACGATGACGGCCGACACCGAGGCGTCACCGCCGCCCGCAGGCGTCAGCGGCCCACCACAGGCATACGCCGTCTCGATCGCCGCAGGGAGCGACGTGGAGAACGTGTTGCTGGAAAAGCAGTTGCCCGCCCCCGAGGGCGCGCCAAGAGCGAGGTCGGCGAGACCCGAGCCTGAGACCATGTTGCCTTCGATCCGGTTGTCGCGACCTGGGTAGAGGTTTCCGGTGGGCGATGCGCCTGGCCCGAGCCCGGGAATGGCCTGGACCAGGATGCCGTAGTACTCGTGGTCCTCCACCCGGTTCTTCGTGATGACGTTCAACTCACCGCCCATCACCGCGATCCCGACGCCGTACACAGTGGCGAAGGCCGGGTCCTTGTACGGCGCACTGCGATTGTGGTTGCCGTGGACGTAGTTGCCCGTGATGACGAGGTCACGCTGCGGCGGGTTCTCCTCGGAGTCGAGCGAGTTGGGCGTAATGCCGCCGCCGTAGTTGTCCCACCACTCGGAGTCTTTGAGAACGAGGTGACCACCGGCGTTGGTGCCCGAGTAGCCCAGCCCGGAGAGCGTCGCCTTGATGCGCTGGATCGTCTGCCGACAGTCCTTGCACTGGCCGATATAGAACCCGGAGTCGCGGCTGCCCGAC
>JBKJUS010000122.1:0-3089 GCA_046590575.1 Mycobacteriales bacterium
CGGTGTCTATGACCGAAGCGCGACGGGGGAGTGGCGCCAGATTGCGGTGGTCGCGCCAGGAGAGCCGGGTCAGGATCAACAGCTCGCCGCGCCGCTGATGTGGGCCGAGCGAGAGGGGCTAGCACGTCGCGACGGCGTGGGATCCCGGGCCGGTCGGGCATGCACCTGGTGGCTGACCCGCGAGCCCCTGGACGTCGCCATGTTTGCTCCAGCCACTCGTTCCGACGAGGCGCGCAGCTGCGTCGATGAGCAAGGTCTGCTGCTCGCGGACATGTGGCGCGGCGGCGACCGTGACCTGCGCCGACGTACGGCGACGTCCGTGACCGCTCTGCAGGCGGTGACTCCGTTCGACGGATTGACGCCTGCTCCGCTGGACCGGCGACTGGCCAGCTCGGTCGTGCTACCGCTCGACTTACCGACGGACGACCTCGTGCGTCCAAGCCCTCCTCCTGGGTTCGAGGTGAGCGCGGCAGCCCGCATCGTTGAGGTCGTGCCCGGCACGACAGACGTCGTACGGCGAACGCAGCGCTCCGTGTACACCCGTGACGATGTCGTCGTGGTGCTCGACCAAGTGCGCGAGGTCGGTGCCCAACAGTCGCCGCGCGGCGACAGAGACGTGGTCCTCGGAACCCTGGGGACTGGTCGGGTGCGGGGCACGGGCGGCGGTCTTGTCATCGAGGTCCGAGTGGGCGCCGGACTGCTGCGCGTCAGGTCAGGGCTTTCTTTCGAGCAGTCCGTCGCGTGGCTCTCGAACCTCGAGGTCACTCATCGGTGAGGGCGCGCTCAAGCTGGTCCAGAGTTGGCGACGTTCTGGCCCCGTCGCAGGTGACCGCGAGCGCGCCGGCAACGCAGGCGTCCTCGGCCGCATGGGGCAAGTCCCGTCCGCTCAGCAGTCCCCAGGTCAGCGCCGCAACGAAAGCGTCACCCGCCCCCACGGTATCCACGGCGACGACCGGGCGACCGTGGATGTGGACCGATCCTTCAGCGGTGCGGACGAGGCAACCAGCAGCGCCCAAGGTGACGACCACGCCACGTCGTACTCGGGCCTGGAGGTAGTCGAGCGCTTCCTCGACGACGGGACGCCCCGAGACGGCCAGCGCCTCGCCCTGGTTGACGACCAGGACATCGACTCGTTCAAGCAGTGACTCGGGCAGTGGTAGGGCGGGTGCGGCGTTAAGCACCACGAGCCCGGTGGCCCCGGACACTGCGGCAGTCACCACCGGGAGCGGGAGCTCGAGCTGCGTGACCAGGGTGTCCGCGGCCGCTGGCGCGACGGCGAGGGTGTTGGCTCCCGGCACCACGACGATGGTGTTCTCCCCGCGGTCGTCGACGGTGATGAGGGCGATGCCGGTTGGTACGTCGACGGTGCGTACGCCGGTGACATCGACGCTCGTGAGCGAGGACAGCGAGAACGCCCCGTCGGCATCCGCCCCGATAGCGCCTATGAGGGACACCGGTACGCCGAGCCGGGCGAGGGCGACGGCTTGGTTTGCACCTTTGCCGCCGGGCCGCCGAATGACCGAGGAGCCCAGCAGCGTCTCGCCCGCGGCCGGCAGTCGCGGAGCACGCACGATCACGTCGACGTTGATGCTCCCGACGACGGTCACCCGTCTCGTCTCGGAAGTCCCTTGGGTGTCATCGGGGTTGAACACGGCTGCAGCCTGACACGAGCCAGATAGGCCGCAAACTTCGTGGCGCTTGCTGTGCCGCGCTTGACCGACGAGCTGGCACATCCGATCGAGGTCTGGT
Source organism: Mycobacteriales bacterium (assembly GCA_046590575.1). GTDB lineage: Bacteria > Actinomycetota > Actinomycetes > BP-191 > BP-191 > DATLNF01. The sequence continues at coordinate 1,750 of JBKJUS010000122.1, forward strand.
TACGAAGCATCGGGTTGGAGCGTCGGCGCAGCAGAACCTAGTTGGACGAAGTCGCGAATCTTCAGTCCTTCTTCATGGGACTCGGCGGTCGGGGGAGTTAGCCTCGGGAGCACGTTGACCGCCCGTAGCCTGGAGGAAAGACTTGTCGAAGCGCCTCATATTCACCGCCACCGTCGCTGGACTCGCGATGGGGCTGGCCGCCCCAGCTCTGGCCGGTGGTGCGTCCCGCACTTCTCACTCGGCCTCCCTGACCTCCAGCGCTGACAGCGGCGTCACGTTCGCTGGCGGATCGCTCGCCGACAACGACAGAGCGCAGGTCGATCTCGTCGACTACACCAGCCTCAGGTACTTCGACCGCCTGCTGGTCGATCCCTCTGAGGCCGGTGCCATCAGCGTCGAGGGCCAGCTCTGCTCGGCATCCGGGCTGTCGTTCTTCGGCGAGGTCCAGAACTGGGCGAACGTGAGTGGCCCGCAAATGGGTCGGGTGACGCTCAGGTGCACGATTGACGGCCAGGAGTACCGGTACACGTGGGGTCACAGCGGAAGCCCCGCCAACTGTGTGGCCTTCGAGCGCACGAGCAGTGATGCGACGACGACTTCCTACAGTTTCGTCGCCACTGGAGCGTGCGTCGCAAGCGTGGCCACCGTGGCCAGGAACGGCAAGCCTGGGCCGAGTACGGCCACCACAGCCACGCTCAACATGTCCAGCGTTGTTCAGGGCGCTGTGCGTTCGGAGTAGATCGTCTCGGCACACGACCAGCGGCCCTCGACCTCGAATGGTCGGGGGCCGCTGCTCTTGTGTGCGGATCGACAACCGACTGGCCGCGGGACAAGCATCGAAGGCGCTCAGCCGCTTTCGCGCAGGTATCTCACCACCGCGGCCACTCGTCTGTGGGTGTCCGCGCCATCGGCAGTGCCGAGCAGCTTGAGGAAGACCTGGGCGACGTGCTTCTCCACCGCCGACTCGGACAGGTGCAGGGTCGCGGCGACGCCGGCATTGGTGCGGCCGGCCGCCATCTGCTGCAGCACTTCGAGCTCGCGCGGAGTCAGGGTGGACAGCGCCGACTCCCGCCGTCGCACCCGTCTCCCGATGAGCGCCTCGACGACCTGCGGGTCGACGACCGATCGCCCTGCGACAACCTCACGCAGAGCGCGCACTACCTCGTCGAGGTCTCCGACTCGCTCCTTGAGGAGGTACGCGAGACCGTCGGTGCCGTCCTCGAAGAGCGCGAACGCGTACGACTCCTCGCTGTGCTGGCTCAGCACGACGACCCCGATTGCGGGATGGTCGCGGCGGATCGCGCGGGCTGCGTCGATCCCCTCCATGTGATGGCCCGGCG
>JBKJUS010000180.1:0-45567 GCA_046590575.1 Mycobacteriales bacterium
AGATGGCGGCGGCGTACGCGACCCTCGCGGCAGGGGGTGTGTACGCCAAGCCGTACGTCGTCGCCGACGTCACCGACGCGACCGGCAAGGTCGTGTTGAAGAACACCCCACAGCGCAAACGGGTGATCGCAGCCGGTGTGAGTGCCGTGGTCAACGACATCCTGCAGGATGTCGTGAAGAAGGGCACCGGCACCAAGGCCGCGCTCGCTCGCCCGGTAGCCGGCAAGACCGGTACGTCTTCGGCGTACCGGGACGCGTGGTTCGTGGGCTACACCCCCGACATCGCCGCCGCGGTGTGGGTCGGCGTGCCGAGCAAGCAGGTCTCGATGACGCCGGAGAACGGGTTCCGGACCGTGGTCGCGGGCGGCACGTTCCCGGCCTTGATCTGGGGCCGCTTCGCCGGCCAGGCACTCTCCGGAGTACGGGCGAAGAGCTTCGAAGATCTCGACGGCGCCAGCATCTCGGTCGAGATCGACATCGAGCGTGGCTGCCGGCCGAACACCTTCACGCCCGCTTATCAGATCGAGAAGCGCGTCTTCCTCCGTGGCACCGAGCCCACCAAGGTCTGCACCGAGCCCACCAAGCCAGCCGCCAGCACCGTCCCGTCACTGCTCGGTCTGCGCGCTGAGGAAGCCGCTTCGTTGCTCACCAACGTCAGCCTCGGGCTGGTGACCGAAACGGTGTACGACCCCAATTACCCCCCGGGTGTCGTCGTCGGCCAGCAGCCTGCTTCCGGTACGCCGGTGGAGTCCGGTGCCACCGTGACCTTGCGGGTCTCCGGCGGCCGGTCTGTCGCGGTGACCGTGCCTTCCGTCCTCGGGCTCGACCTCGACGGCGCGCGGCGGCAGCTCGCCGTCACCGGACTCGCTGCGGAGATCCGCTACGCGCCGTCGTGCACCGGCGGGGCGTCATGCGAGCAACGGTTGCAGCGAGAGGCCGGACGGGTGTGGCGCCAGGACGTCACGTCGGGATCAAAGGTGCCGGCGGGCACCGTCGTACCACTCGTCGTCGGGCCGCGGTTCACCCCCGCACCGCCGCGAGCCAGCGCCTCCCCTGCGGCCTCGCCCTCGACCTCGCCCAGCCCGTAGGCCCAGGACTCAGGGCGCGGGTTCCGCATGAAGCCTGTGGACGTTGGGGCGGACGGTGCTCACGAACTGGTCGCCGGTGATCCAGAACCGCCATGGCAGGTCGACGGCCGCCCGGATGCCAACTCGCGGACCACGGGACACCGCAGCGTGGGCCGGCCGCGCGCCGGGATGCACGCGCACGATGCTCTGGTCAGTCGTCAGGTCCGCTCCGTTGAGCACGCCTGTGATGCCTAGCGCCTGCGCAAGGCGCGCCGGACCGCGCGCGAGATCGCGATCCTTCACCGGCGTACGGCGAGTCCGGACGAGGTCCACACCGTCGACAATCTCGCCGGCGCGAACGAGCACCGCCGCCGGCGTTCCGTCCGACTCGGCGACGACGTTGAGGCACCAGTGCATTCCATAGGTGAAGTAGACGTAGGCGTGACCCGGCGGCCCGAACATCGCGGCGTTGCGCGTGGTCCGGCGGCGGTGCGCGTGCGACGCCGCATCGTCAGTGCCGGCATAGGCCTCGACCTCGGTGATCCGCAGCACCACGCGACCGTCGCCTACGTCACTGACGAGAAGACACCCGAGCAGGTTGCGAGCGACTTCGAGCACCGGACGGGTAAACGCCGTGCGCCGCAGTGGCGCTCTGAGCTCAGCCGGCATCCTCGGCGGGCCCTCAGCGGTCGGAGCCGTCGTCGGAGCCGTCGGTCCCGGCCCAACGCTGATGTTGGGAGATCTCGTGCCGTGCCGCCGTCAGCTGATCCGCGACCCGCTCCGGAGCGGTGCCCCCGTGCCCGTGTCGCGCAGCGATCGCGCCCTCGACCGAGAGCACATCCCGCACTTCCGCGGTCAGGTGCGGACTGATGGCTGCCAGGTCGGCGTCGCTGACCTCGCCGAAGTCGCAGCCATTGGCCAGGCACCACACGACCAGGTGTCCGACCGCCTCGTGGGCGTCGCGGAATGCAACGCCCCGGCGTACCAACAACTCGGCGATGTCCGTGGCCAACGCGAAACCGACCGGAGCTTCGGCAGCGAGACGGTCGACGTTGACCCGCATCGTCTCGATCATCCCGGCCATCGCCGGCAGGACGAGCAGGAGGGTGTCGACGGCGTCGAAGACCGGTTCCTTGTCCTCTTGGAGATCGCGGTTGTAGGTGAGCGGCAGACCCTTCAGCGTCGCCAGGAAGCCGGCCAGGTGCCCGATGAGACGCCCGGACTTCCCGCGCGCCAGCTCGGCAACATCGGGGTTCTTCTTCTGGGGCATGATCGAGGAACCGGTGGTGAACGCGTCGTCGAGCTCAACCCAGTTGAACTCCCTCGTGCTCCACAGGACAACCTCCTCGCCGAGCCTGGAAAGGTGCACGCCGACGAGCGCGGCGACGAAGAGGAACTCTGCGACGAAGTCACGGTCGCTGACAGCGTCCATGGAGTTGGCAGCGGCGGCCAAGAAGCCGAGCTCGACCGCCGTGCCGACTGGGTCGACCGGCAAGCTGGAGCCGGCCAGTGCTCCGGCACCGAGCGGCGACACCGCTGCGCGCTGATCCCAGTCGCACAGGCGTGACACATCTCGGCTGAACATCTGGACATAGGCAAGCAGGTGATGCGCGAAGAGCACGGGCTGCGCGTGCTGCATGTGCGTGAAGCCGGGCGCCGGTACGTCGACATGAGCTTCGGCCTGCTCAACCAAGACGGACTCAAGATCGGCCAGGCGTGAGGCCACGAGCCGCGCGTGATCGCGGAGGTACAGCCGCAGGTCTGTGGCCACTTGGTCGTTGCGGCTGCGTCCCGCGCGCAGCTTGCCGCCGAGAGCACCGAGCCGCTCCAACAGTCCGCGTTCGAGCGCGGTGTGCACGTCCTCGTCCTCGGCGGTCGGCCGGAAGACGCCGGTCGCAGCGTCCCGGTCCAAGGAGTCGAGTGCATCCAGCATGCGGGTGAGCTCACCGTCGTCGAGCAAGCCCGCCCGATGCAGCACCCGCGCGTGCGCCCGGGAGGCAAGCAGGTCGTACGGCGCCAGCCGCCAGTCAAAGTGCACACTGTGAGAAAGCCGACGAACCGCCTCTGCAGGACCTCCTTCGAAGCGCCCACCCCACAGTCGGGCCGCCGCTGCGGGACGCTGCAGGGTGGAAGCGCTGTCCTTCACAAAGCTGCCTTCGGTGTCTGGACTCACGCCGTGGAGTCTCGCAGACGCTCTTCGCGTGCCGCCCACACCCGCAGGGGCAGTCCCCAGAGGTCGACGAAGCCCTTCGCGTCGCGCTGGTCGAACTTGTCAGCAGCGTCGTACGTCGCCAGGTTGTAGTCGTAGAGCGACGCTTCGCTCCGGCGACCTGCCACCGTCGCGCATCCGCCGTGCAGCCGTACCCGAACCTCGCCGGTGACGTGTCGCGACGCGTCGATGAGGAAGGCATCCAGCGCCCGCTTCAGCGGCGAGAACCACAGGCCGTCGTAGGTCAACTCGGCCCAGCGCTGGTCGACGGACTTCTTGAACCTGGCCAGGTCGCGCTCGACGGTCATGTCCTCGAGGTCCTTGTGCGCGGTGATAAGGGTGAGGGCGGCCGGGCACTCGTAGATCTCTCGGCTCTTGATGCCGACCAGACGGTCCTCGACGAGGTCGATCCGGCCGACCCCTTGCGCACCCGCCCGTTGGTTCAGCTCGACGATCAGGTCGGCCAGGTCGAGTGCCCGGCCGTCGAGAGACTGCGGCAAACCGTCGACGAAGGCGACCGTGACCTCGTCGGGATCACGCGCGATCGTCGGGTCGCTCGTGTAGCCGTAGACCTCCTCCGGCGGGTTCACCCACGGGTCCTCGAGCACTCCACACTCCGCCGTACGCCCCCACAGGTTCTGGTCGATGGAGTACGGCGAGCGCTTACTGACGTCGATCGGCAGGCCCCGCTCGTCCGCGAACGCGATCGCCTTGTCACGGGTCATGCCCGAATCACGTACTGGCGCGAGCACTGTGAGATCCGGCGCGAGAGCGGCGGCACTGACCTCGAAGCGCACCTGGTCGTTGCCCTTGCCGGTGCACCCATAAGCGATAGCGCCGGCCCCGTAGGTCCGCGCCGCAGCGATGAGGTGACGAGTGATGAGGGGGCGGGACAGCGACGACACCAGCGGGTACCGGTCCTGATACAGCGCATTCGCCAGCAGAGCCGGCGCGACGAAGTCCACTGCAAACTCGGTGCGCGCATCGACGACCACCGCCTCGACGGCGCCGCAGGTCAGGGCTCGCTGCCTGATCTCCTCGAGGTCCTCACCTCCCTGCCCGACGTCAACGGCGACGGCAATGACCTCCGCCCCGGTCTCCGCTGCGATCCAGCCAATGGCAACGGACGTGTCCAGCCCGCCTGAGTAGGCGAGCACTACGCGGTCGGTCATGACGGTCTTCTTTCCTGGTTGTGTAGGTGTGGCGCTTCGCGGATCAGCCGTCGGCGAGACGAACCAGCTGCCGGACGAGTGCTGTGCCGCCAGTTGGGCTGCGGGTGATGACAAGCACCGTGTCGTCGCCGGCGACGGTGCCCAGCACCTCGGGCAGACCGGCCCGGTCGAGGGCGGAAGCGACGAGGTGGGCTCCCCCCGGAGGGGTGCGCAGCACGGCAAGGTTGGCGGAGGAGTCGGCGGACACGAGCAGGTCACCGAGGACCCGACGCATCCGGTCCTCGCCGATTGGCGACGCCTCTGCGTCGACCGCGTAGACCAGGCTGCCGTCACGGTCGCGAACCTTCGCCGCGCCGATGTCTTCGAGATCGCGCGACAGTGTTGCCTGGGTCACTGCCACGCCCTGCTCGGCGAGCAGCTCGGCGAGCTCAGCCTGTGATCTCACGGCGGAAGTCGCGATCAAGGCAGAAATGCGCGCCTGTCGCGCGGTCCGGGTTGCTGGCGAGGTAGACATGGCAGCCGCCGCGTCAGCCGCTGCGCTCGAGGAGGAAGGCCAGGAGTGCCTTCTGCGCATGCAGCCGGTTCTCCGCCTGGTCCCACACCGCGCTGTGCGGTCCGTCGATGACTGACGCGGCGATCTCCTCGCCGCGGTGCGCCGGCAGGCAGTGCAGAACCACGACATCGTTGCGCGCGACCTCGACGGCGAGATCGCCGAGCTGGTAGCCCTGAAAGAGCGACTGTCGGCTGACCGCTTCTGACTCCTGCCCCATGGACGCCCACACGTCGGTGTAGAGAACATCAGCGCCGGTCGCCGCAGCCAGCGCATCGGACGTGACGACGATCGCCCCTCCGGTCTCTGTCGCGATCGCGCAGGCTCGCTTGACCACCTGTGGAAGGGGCTCGTAACCCGGGGGTGTTGCGACGCGCACCCGCATGCCGGCAGCGGCCCCCGCCAGCATGAGCGAGTGGGCGACGTTGTTGCCGTCACCGAGATACGTCATGGTCAGCCCGCTCAGGCTGCCGCGGTGCTCGCGGATCGTTTGGAGGTCGGCTAATGCCTGACATGGGTGCGCGTAGTCGGTAAGCGCGTTGACCAGCGGCACAGTGGACGCAGCTGCCAGTCGCTCGATGCGGTCCTGCCCGAACGTGCGGATGACGATGGCTGCGCAGTAGCGAGACAGCACCCTCGCGGTGTCCTCAAGGGTCTCGCCGCGACCCAGCTGGGTGGTCGACGCGTCAATGACGACCGGGTGGCCACCGAGCTCGCTCACGCCGACCTCGAAAGAAACTCGGGTTCGGGTCGAGGGCTTCTCGAAGATCAGCGCCACCGCCCGACCTTCAAGGATCCGGTCGCTGCCGGTGCCATGCCGGTTGATCTTGCGCCGCGCAGCGTCGTCGAGCACCAGCTCGAGGTCAGCCGGGCTGAGATCGTCGTCTACCAGGAAGTGCCGAGGCGTGCCCACTATTGACCCGATCCACCCGTGATGTGAGCGACCCGGTCGAGCAGCTCTGTGACACCGAACGGCTTGGCGAAGACGTTGTCGTGCCCCAGCGCCTCTCGAAGCGCCGGCACTGCCTCGAGCTTGCCGGTCACGACCACCACCGGGATGCCGGCCAGGTCAGGGTCGTTGGACAGCTCTTCGAGGACGCGGACCCCACCGAGGTCCGGCATCATGAGGTCGAGCAACATGAGCGCCGGCGGGGAGCTGCTGGCCTTGACGAGGCCAGCGATGCCGTCGGACGCGACCTGAACGTCGTAGCCCTCGCTGGCGAGCAGCGTCTGCAGCAGTCCGCGCACGCTCGGGTCGTCCTCGACGACAAGAACGGTGGGTGGCATCAGCGCACTCCCTCAACGCTCGGATCCGGGTCGATGCCGGACAGCACCTGGGTGTAGGCCGCGATCTTGCGGATCTCGGCCTCAGTCAGCTTGCCCTTCCACCGTGGCATCCCGCGAAGCGGTCGTCCGCGGAGGATCATCGCGACGCGCTCCTCGAACGTCAGCGCGCTCAACGCGCCTCCGGAGACGAATGCCGGCCCCCGGATCGAGAGCTGGCCACCCTCACCGGCGGGGCCGTGGCACAGGGCGCAGTTGGTCTCGTAGAGCTGACGACCGGAGAACTGCGCGCGTAGGCCGGCGGAGCCGTCGCGGTCTCGGCCGAACCAGCCGCCGACGACGTCGACCGGATTCGCATTGGCCCCGGCCTTGTACCCGACGTAGGACACGCCGCCGAGGGTGAGCAGAACACCGAGCAGCGCCGCCGCAACGATGCGGCTACGGCGGAATCGGCGGCGCACCGAGGCGGTTGTGGCCGAAGCGCCAAAGTCCGACCAGCGGTCGGCGGGTGTCGCGGCATGCGCCGTACGGCGTCGTCGAGCCATGCGGCGACCCTATCCGGCAGCCGCGGACGAACCCGCAGCTACTTCGTCCAGAGCCGCGGGCAGAACACCGAGGAAGCCGGCCAGATCTGCGGCCGTGACGACAAGGGGCGGGGCAAGCCGGATCGCGTCGGGCGCGACGACGTTGACGAGGTAGCCGGCGTCACGAAGACAACCTTCGAGAGCCTTGGCGAGCGGCATCGTCAGAACGATCGCGCGGAGTAGACCCATCCCTCGTACATCCCGGACCAGCGGGTGCTCGAGGCGCCGCACTGCGGACTCCAGGTAGGTGCCGAGCACGGCTGCGCTCTCGACCAAGCGTTCCTCGGCGATCACGTCCAGCACGGCTAGCGCGGCGGCTGCGACCACCGGGTTGCCGCCGAACGTGCTGCCGTGATCACCAGGCTGCAGCACGTCTCCCGCAGGACCGACTCCGATGCACGCGCCGATCGGCAGGCCGCCGCCGAGCCCCTTCGCCATCGTCACGACGTCGGGGACGATCTCGCTGTGCTGGAAGGCGAACCACCGGCCGGTCCGTCCGACACCGGTCTGTACCTCGTCCAGGATGAGCAGCGCGTCATGTTCGGTGGCCACTGCCCGGGCTGCCTCCAGATAGCCGGCCGGCGGCGTCACTACCCCGCCCTCCCCCAGGATCGGCTCAAGGATGATCGCAGCTGTCGTGGGACCGACCGCTCCGGCGAGAGCGTCTGCATCGCCGTACGGCACGAAGGTCACCCCCGCAGGCAGTGGCTCAAATGGTGTCCGTTTGGTCGGTTGTCCGGTCACTGACAGCGCACCGAGCGTGCGCCCGTGGAACGAGCCCTCCGCGGCGACGAGGTCGGTCTTGGCTGGGTCGATTGCCCGGCCACGTCGCCGCGCCAGCTTGATCGCCGCCTCGTTTGCCTCAGCGCCGGAGTTGGCGAAGAAGACCCGGCCGGGGGATCCGACCAGTGTGACGAGGCGCTCTGCGAGCGAGACCGCAGGCTCGGTGAGGAAGAGGTTGGACACGTGCCCCAGACGTCCGAGTTGCTGTGTCACCGCCGCCGCGATGCGGGGATGCGCGTGGCCGATCGCGCAGACGGCGATCCCTGCGATCAAGTCGGTGTACGCATGGTCGTCGTCGTCCCAGACCGTGCATCCCACTCCGCGGACCAGGGTGATGGGAGCCTCGCCGTAGTTGCCCATGAGTGCTGTTTGCGCTCGGGCGCGAAGGTCGGCGGTCATGGCAGCACCATCGTGCCGACACCAGCGTCGGTGAAGACTTCGAGCAGCAGCGCGTGCGGCACTCGGCCGTCGAGGATGTGCGCTCGCCGCACCCCGCCCCGCACCGCTCGGGCGCAAGCCTCCATCTTCGGCGCCATACCGGCTGACAGACTGACCAGCAACTCCTCGACCTCCGCCGCGGTGATCTCGGAGATCAGCGTCGCGGGATCGTCCCGGTCGGCGTAGAGGCCTTCGACGTCGGTCAGCACCACGAGCTTCTCCGCATCGAGTGCGACCGCAAGTGCAGCCGCCGCCGTGTCAGCGTTGACGTTGAGAATCTCGCCGGCTGCACTGGGTGCGACGGTCGCGACGACAGGGACCCGCCGATCATCGAGCAAGGTTCGCACCGCCGAGGGGTCGACCGAGACGATGTCGCCGACCAGCCCGACGTCGACCTCCGCTCCGTCGACCAACGCCGTACGCCGGTGCGCGGTAAAGAGACCCGCATCCTCCCCGGACAGCCCGACAGCAAAGGGTCCGTGTGCGTTGATCGCGCGCACGACATCACCGTTGACCTGGCCGACCAGCACCATCCGGACGACCTGCATCGTCTCCGGCGTCGTGACTCGGAGCCCACCGGCGAAGACCGACTCGACGCCGAGCCGAGCCAGATGAGCGGTGATCTGCGGGCCGCCGCCATGCACGACGACTGGCCGCAATCCCACATAGCGAAGGAGTACGACGTCCTCGGCGAAAGCCTGCTGCAGCGCCGCGTCGGCCATCGCGTGACCGCCGAGCTTGATGACGACGACCTTGTCATGCAGCCGGGCCAGCCAGGGCAGCGCCTCGATCAGGATGTGCGCCTTGCTCAACGCGTCGTCGACACGGCTGCTCATGACGAGTACGCCGAGTTCTCGTGCACGTAAGCAGCAGTGAGGTCGGTGGTGAGCACGGTGGCGTACGCCGTACCGGCGTGCAGGTCAATCGTGATGGTGACCTCCCGGGACTCGAGCGCCTTGCGTGCCACAGCCGGGTCGCCGGCCGCAATGCCGGCCGCGCACACAGGTGCACCGTTGAAGGCGATGTCGACGACGGCAGGGTCGAAGTCCGTGGTGGTCGTGCCGAGCGCGGCTATGGCTCGTCCCCAATTGGGGTCCTCGCCGTGGATGGCGCACTTGAGCAGCGCGTTTCGGGCAACTGCGCGGGCCGCGGCGACAGCCTGCTCCTCGTCCGCGGCGCCGACCACCTCGACGGCGAGACGCTTGCTGGCACCCTCGGCGTCGTCGACCAGCTGGTTGGCCAGGTCGGCGCAGACGGTGGTCAGGCCGTCGACAAAAGCCAACCAGCCAGGTGTGCCGGGGACCACCGCGACGCCGGACGCACCCGAGGCCATCAGCAGGACCGTGTCGTTGGTCGACATGCATCCGTCGACATCGACCCGGTCGAAGGTCCGCGAGGTGACCGAGCGAAGTGCCCGGTCGAGGTGCAACGCGGTGATGTCGGCGTCGGTCGTCACCACCACCAGCATCGTGGCGAGTGCCGGCGCAAGCATCCCCGCGCCCTTTGCCATGCCCCCCACCGTGACACCCGCTGCTGCGCCGCCGAGTCGTACGACCGACTCCTTACTGACGGTGTCGGTGGTCATGATCGCCGTCGCGGCGGCCGGGCCGCCGTCGGGAAGGAGCGCGCGAGCCGCCGCGTCGATTCCGGCTAGCACCTGCGGCATCGGTAGGCGCACGCCGATGAGGCCGGTCGAGGCGACGGCGACGTCATGGGCCGCGCAGCCGAGGGACACAGCTACTGCGTTGGCCATCGCGGCCGCATCCGCCAGACCGGCCGCGCCGGTGCACGCATTGGCGCCGCCGGAGTTGAGCACGACGGCTCGGAGCTGTCCATCAGCCAGAGCTGCTCGACTGAGTTGGACTGGCGCTGCCTGCACGCGGTTGCGCGTGAAGACGCCGGCCGCTGCGGCCCGCGCATCAGCGACGACGAGCGCGAGGTCAGGGCGGCCGCTCGCTTTGAGGCCCGCGGTGACGCCCGCGGCCCTGAACCCGCGAGCTGCGGTCACGCTCATGGGGAGACGCCGTTCGACGTCAGTCCAGCGCGCTCGTCCAGTCCGAGCGCGAGGTTGGCGCACTGCACCGCTTGTCCCGCAGCGCCCTTGCCGAGGTTGTCGAGCGCGCTCACCACAATCGCCCGGCCCGAGTCGAGGTCCGCCGTGACTTGGAGGTGGCAGGAATTGCTGCCGATCGTCGCCGCGGTGTGCGGCCAGCGGCCGGCGGGCAGTAGGTGCACGAAGGCCTCGCCGTCGTACGCCGCGGCTAGGGCCGCCCGGAGCGTCCGCTCGTCGACACCCGGCCGAATCCGTGCCGTCGAAGTCGCCAGGATGCCGCGGGGCATCGGCGCCAGCACCGGCGTGAAGGAGAGCCGGACCTGACCTTCCGTCGCGGTCGCGAGCGCCTGGGTGATCTCCGGCGTGTGCTGGTGCGCCCCGACCTTGTACGCCGTGAGATCGCCCATCACCTCACTGCCGATCAGCGACACCTTCGCCGCGCGGCCGGCCCCCGACGTCCCCGAGGAAGCCACGACGACAATGTCTTCGCTCTCGATCAGGTCGGCGGCGAGCAGCGGAGCGAGAGCGAGGGTGACGGCCGTGGGATAGCAGCCGGGTACGGCGACCTGGGTCGCATTCACCAGCCGCTCGCGGACACCGGGGAGCTCAGGCAACCCGTAAGGCCAGCGGCCGAGCTCTTCGGGATGGGGATGCGGTCCGGCGTACCAACGCTCCCAGTCCGCGCTGTCCGTCAGCCGGTGGTCGGCCCCCAGATCGATCAGGCAGGTCGCGCCGGCCGCGCGCAACGCCGGCACCATTCGCGCAGACTCGCCGTGCGGGAGCGCCAGAAAGGTGACATCGGTCGAGGCGAGAGCGGCGGGCTCGGTGGAGGCGAAGCAGTAGTCAGCCAGCGCGGGCAGGTGCGGATGCACGTCCCCGACCAACGCATCCGCCTGGCTGCCAGCTGCCAGCACTGCGATCTCGAGGTCGGGATGGGCAAGGAGGAGGCGGAGCAGCTCGCCTCCCGCGTACCCGCTCGCCCCTGCTACGGCTGCTGTCAGACCCATGAGTCACAGTATTCAGGTCAACGAATAATTATGCAAAGCCGAGCCGGTGTCCTCCTCTCCGTCATCGCCGTCGTCGTCACGGCCCCCCAAAGCCTGGGCGGCTACGGTCACGCCAGCCCCGAGCAGCACCAGGAGCAGCCCTGCCGGAACCTCGTCGTCGACGGTCGAGACGACCAGGGCGATCAGCCCCACGAAAGCGAGAGCGGCGCCCAACCAGGCTGAGACTCGGCGGGACGCCGACGTGCCGAGCCACAGCAAGCCCGCACCCACCGCCACACTCGCCAATGCCGTGGCGACGTCGCCGAGGTCTCCGCCGAGTGCACTCAGCGCGGTGACGATCGCCGCAATGCCGACACCTTGAAACGGGGTGGCTGTCCCCGCGCGCGCCGACCGGTCCAGCATGGCCGCGACCGCGAGGTAACCGACGCCGAAAAGAAGCGCGACCACCCCGACGGCCGACCCGGCACTGCCCACCCCGAAGAAGAAGGGCACGCCGAACAGCGAAGGGACGATGCTCGTGGGGTCGAAACCGGTGTTGTCCGATCCACCGCCGAACTCAAAACCAGGTGATTCACCGCTGCCACTGTCGCTGCCCCCGTCGAAGGGGTCAGGGTCGAACTCATCAGGTATGCCGTCACCATCGGAGTCTGCGGGGCCGCCCGGATCAGGCGCGTCGGGATCGACGAAATCGGGATCGAACTGGTCGGGGATGCCGTCGCCGTCAACATCGTCGGGCGACTCCTGCGCAGCTCCTAGGACTGCCACTGACGTCACCTGCACCGTGTCACTGCTGTACGACGCCACCCCCCGCTCGATCGTGGCGTCACCGCCGGTGTCGACGGCGAGCACGGAGAACAACAGCCACAAACCCGCGAGCGTGCCTGCGAGGAACACCGGTCGCCCTCGGGTAGCACCGATGAGAAAGCAGGCCGCCCAGACGGCTGTGGGGACGAGAACGAACAACGACGCCGCGGCTTTGAAGCCGATCGAGTCGGCCGTCTGAAGCCAGAAGCCCATCGGTGCGGCAGCGAGTAGAAATGCCGTCGTGACGGCTGCGATCGTCGTCGCGCCTCGGGGCAGGCGTGGAAGTGCGACCGCGAGTCCCGCGACCACCACCGCCGCCAGCACCCCGGCAGCGAAAGCCCGGGAATCGCTCTTCTCGCTCATTGTGGCGAGCAGCACGGTCAACCCGGCGGTCAGGGTCAGCCCGCCGACAACTCCGGCCAGTCCGCCGAGATGTGGACGCGGGCGCCGGTCCCGCCAGAGACCTGGGACTGATGCGGTCGGTGGTGGCCCCGACGAGAGCACATAAGACCCGCTCTGAACAGGTGGCGCAGTCCACTGATCGGCACTAGACGGCGGCTGAGGCGGATCGAAATATTCGCTCATGCGACCGAGGGTAGGGGTCGGACCACGGATCGGGGCGGAAGCAGGGTTGTCAGGTGCTCAGGACGTCAGGAGCGCAGGGCCGCGCCGACGCGCTTGCCGGCTTCCGCCACGGCCGCGTCCCGAAGGTCGTTGACGACACGATCGGTGAGCGTGGCCTCCGTCGAGCGGAAGCGCAGGGTGAAGGCAAGCGACTTTGACCCAGCGGGCACCCGATCACCGGAGTAGACGTCGAAGAGCTGGATGCTCTCGAGCAGGGGGCCGGCCCCGGCGCGCAACGCCGACTCGACTTCCGCGGCGGGGGTCGGCGCGTCGACGACGAGGGCGACATCAACCGATGCGGGCGGGAACGACGACAGGTCGCTGGCCCGCACGGTGTGTCCGGCAGCCACCAGGAACGGCGCCAACGCGATCTCGACCGCGACGACACCCCTCGGCAGCCCCAACGCCTCCACGACCCGGGGGTGCAGCTCGCCGGCGTAGCCGGCGACGGAACCGGCGACGAGCAGCTCGGCGCACCGGCCGGGATGCCACGGTGCCGCCCCGCCCTGCCGCACCTCGAGTTGCGCGGTCGTGACCGTCGCGATCACCCGGGCGAGCTCGACCGCATCACTCCAGCACGCCGTCCGGCCGGGTCCCCACCAACCCGCCGCTTCGCGGTCGCCGGTGAGGACAGCGGCGACGTGCTCCACTTCGTCGGGCAATGACAGATTGAGCGCGGCCAACTCGTCAGCAGAGGGCCGCGTGTCGACGGGCAGCCGTGGTGCCGCGCCGCGACTGCGCGGGTCGAGGAACACCGGTCCAAGCTCGAAAAGGGCAAGGTCGACCCGACCGCGGCCGACGTTGCGTTGCAACACGTTCAGCAAGCCCGGTAACAACGTCGTGCGGAGCACCGGCTCGGCATCGCTGACCGGGTTGGCGATGCGCGGCGCTCGGCGGCGCTCGTCTCCAACGCCAACACCGAGCGTATCGAGAACGACATCGCTCATGAACGGATAGGTCGAGACCTCCGTACATCCGGCACCAGCCAACGCGGTGCCCACCCATCGACGAACCCGCTGGTGCACGGTCAGCCCACGCCCGGCGGGAGCTTGGGGCAAGAGACTCGGCACGGTGTCGTAGCCCTCGAGCCGAATGACCTCCTCCGTCAGGTCGACAGGCTCCGTGAGGTCCGGCCGCCAGGCTGGCGGTGTGATCGCCAGCGGATCGGTGCCGTGGACCACACATCCGACGTCGACCAGGCGTCGGCGTACGACGTCGGCGTCGTAACTCCGGCCCGCCCGCGCTGCCGGAAAGCCGACCGACATGGTGATCGCGGGGCGCACTTGCCGGTGGTCGATGTCCGTATGCGACTCCTCCGCCGCCGCTCCCCCGAGCTCAGTGAGCAGGCCGATGGCGGCCTCGGCCGCGGCTGGTGCGAGGTCCGGGTCGACCCCGCGCTCGCATCGCTTCGACGCTTCGCTAACCAAGCCGTGGCGGCGAGAAGTGCGCCCAATTGCCACGGCGTCGAAGTGAGCAGCCTCGATCAAGACATCGACGGTCTGCGCCGAGACTTCGGTCGACAACCCGCCCATCACACCGGCGAGAGCGATGGGACCGCTGTCGTCGGTGATGAGCAGGTCCTCGTCCGCCAACTCCCGGACAACCCCGTCGAGAGTGCGTAGACGTTCTCCCGGGCGCGCCCGTCGTACGACGATCGCACCCTGCACTTTCGCGGCGTCGAAGGCATGCAGCGGCTGACCAAGACCCTGCATCACATAGTTGGTGACGTCGACGACGAGAGAGATCGCCCGCATACCGGTCAGCGTGACCCGGCGCTGCAACCACAGCGGCGACTGTGCAGCGGGGTCCAGCCCACGAACGGTACGGGCGACATAGCGGGTGCAGCCTGTGGCGTCGTCGACGACCACCGGATGCCCGTCGTTCCCGCCGCTCGGCGCCAGCAACATCCCTGGGTCTGAGAGGGGCGTGCCAAATGCTGTCGCGACCTCTCGGGCGATGCCGCGCACGGAGAATCCGTAGCCGCGGTCTGGGGTCACCGCAATGTCGAGCACCTCATCGCGAAGCGCGTACAACTCGGCGACGTCGGCACCGAGCGGGGTGGTCGGGTCGAGCACCAAGATGCCGGTGTGGTCCTCGCCGACGCCGAGCTCGCGGGACGAACAGATCATCCCGTCGGATACTCGCCCGTAGGTCTCCCGCGCAGTGATGCGGAAGCCGCCCGGCAGCTGACCGCCGGGCAGTGCGACAGCCACTCGGTCGCCCGCCGCAAAGTTCCGCGCGCCGCACACCACGGACCGGTCACCGTCCGCCATCCGCAGTCGGACGAAGCGGATCGGCTTCTTGTACTCGGTCAGCTCCTCGACGTCGAGCACTTCGCCCACGACGACTCCCTGCACGTCGTGTCCCACCTGCTCGACCTGCTCGACCTCGAAGCCGGCCCGGATCAGCGCGTCGGCGATCTCCCGACCGGAGGCCTTGACGGGCGTGAGCTCCCGCAACCACGACAACGGCACTCGCATGTCAGACCTCCGTGCCGAACGGCTCGGTGAACCGAACGTCACCTTCGAAGAGATGGCGCAGGTCGGTGATGCCGTGCCGGAACATCAGCAGTCGATCCAATCCCATGCCAAAGGCGAAGCCGCTGTACCGCTCGGGGTCCACACCGCACGCACGCAGGACGCGCGGATGCACCATGCCGCAGCCGCCCCACTCGATCCAGCCCTCACCGGCGCAGGTCCGGCAGCCTTCGGCTGCGCCGCCACACACGAAGCAGACGAGGTCGACCTCCGCAGACGGCTCGGTGAACGGGAAGTACGACGGCCGCAGTCGGGAGGTGATCCCGGCTCCGAACACGCCTTGGGCCAACGTGTCGATCGTCCCGCGCAGGTGGGCCATAGTCAGGCCTTCGTCGACGGCGAGGCACTCGAGCTGGTGAAAGACCGGCGAGTGGGTGGCGTCGATCGGGTCGTTGCGCACCACCCGGCCGGGCGCCACGACGTAGCAGGGTGCACCGCGGGCCAGCAGCGCGCGGATCTGCACCGGTGAGGTGTGCGTGCGCAGCAGCCGGCCAGCCTCCGGCGGGTCGAGGAAGATCGTGTCCTGCATCGCTCGCGCCGGGTGGTCGGCAGGCATGTTCAACGCGTCGAAGTTGTGCCACTCGGTCTCCACCAGCGGTCCCTCGGCCACCTCGAAGCCCATCGCCGTGAAGATGTCAGCGACCTTCTCCTGCACGAGGGTGAGCGGGTGCCGGCGACCCCGGGGCAGGCGGTCCCAGGGCAACGTGACGTCGACCGCCTCGTCGACCAGCGTCCGTGCGTCGCGAGCCTCCGCGAGCGTCGTACGACGGTCGACGTACGCTCGGTCGAGCTCTGCCTTCAGCTCGCCGACGCGCTGACCCGCGTCCTTGCGGGCCTGCGGCGGCAGTACCTTGATCTCCCGGTTGGCCAGCGCGACCGGCGACCGGTCCCCCATATGTGCGGACCTGGCCAACGCGAGCGCGTCGAGGTCTGCTGCAGCAGCGAACGCCGCGAGGGCGTCCGCACGGGCGGCGTCGAGAACCTCGGGGGCAAGCGCCGCCTTGGTCACCGGGTCGTAGTCAGGCACAGCGGAAGATGCTCCTCGTGGGGCATATCGCGGGGTTTCGGTCGGTCAGATCTCGCGGGGCAGCATATGCAGCGCCACGTGAGCTCTCCCCACAACGGTAACGCGCCGAGCTGGGGGGTAGGCCCGCCGTCAGGTCTCGTAGGTCGGGACCCCGGCGGGCAGGCTAAACCGGAACTCCGCGCCGCCGGAAGGAGACCGACCCACGGCGATATGGCCGCCGTGCGCCTCGATCAGGCCTTTGGTGATGAACAGACCGAGGCCGGTGCCCTTGCGCCGCCCCCCGTCGACCTGACGCCAGAACTTGCCGAAAACGCGCGTGAACAACTCCTCGGGGATGCCCTCCCCCTCGTCGCTCACGACGACGTCCGCGCCTGTGGGGCTCCCATGGACCACGACAGTGATCGTGCCGGCGCCGTACTTCAAGGCGTTTTCGACGAGGTTGCTCAGCACCTGGTCGAGCTTGTCCGGGTCGAGCCACATCTCGGGCAGCTCGCCGTGCACGGTAAGCACGAAGCGCTCCTCGGACTCACCGGAGGCGACGCGCCCGGCGAACGAACGCCGGATAGCGGCGGGCACGTCGACGACTTGGCGTCGCAGCTCGAGTCGTCCGGCATCGATCCTAGACACGTCGAGGAGGTCGGCGAGCAGCCGGGTCACCCGGTCGGCGTCGGCGTTGACGGTTTGAAGCATGACCTTCTTCTGGTCGTCGCCGAACCTGTCCCACTTCGCGAGCAGGGTGGCGGTGAAGCCCTTGACGCTCGTCAGGGGGGATCGCAGCTCATGGGCGACGGTCGAGATGAGGTCAGCCCGGCTGCGGTCGACCCGCTCCCGTGCTGCCGCGTCTCGAAATGCCACGACCAGACGAAGTGTCCGGCCACCCTCGCGGACATACTTGGCCGTGACCAAAAGATCCCGCCCATCGGGATCCTGTCCCTTGACCAGCGTGAGCTGGCGCTCCGGCTGGCCGGTGCGGATCGCCAGGCCGGTGTACGGATCGACGCAGGACCACCAGTCGTTACCGGCGGCATCCACGAGCGGGATGACCTCGCGGTAGTGGCGTCCAAGCGCCTGCTCCGTCGCCCGACCGAGCAGCCGCTCCCCCGCCGTGTTCAGGCAGA
The DNA here is from genome assembly GCA_046590575.1 of Mycobacteriales bacterium. GTDB lineage: Bacteria > Actinomycetota > Actinomycetes > BP-191 > BP-191 > DATLNF01. Next base: position 17,258 of record JBKJUS010000180.1, read on the forward strand.
CGACGGTGCCAGTGTCATCGGCCACCAACACGCCGTCAGGCAGGTCGTCGTACGACGCAACCCCTGGCGTCCACTCGTTCACGACCGACATCCTCCCGCTGCGCGCTGCGATCGCGCACTAGCGTAGAGGCACAGCCCTGCGGCAGTGGCCAGGTTCAACGACTCGGCACGGCCGTAGATGGGCACGGCGACCGTCGTATCGCACTGCGCCAGCAGGTCAGCCGGCACTCCGTGCGCTTCGTTGCCGAAGATCCATGCGGTGGGCCCACTGAGCTCGACGTCGTCGAGCGACTGCTCGCCACCCGCCGTCGCCGCCAACACCTGCAGGCCAGCCTCGCGGAGGACGGCAATCGCGTCGGTCGAGGGGGCGCCGACGACGAAGGGCACGTGAAAGATGCTGCCGGCAGAGGCGCGGGCACACTTCGAGTTGTAAGGGTCGACGGAGGAGTCGGTCAGCACGACAGCGTCGACCCCTGCGGCGTCCGCCGAGCGCAGCACCGTGCCGGCGTTCCCGGGGTCCCGGACCTGGGCGAGAACCGCGACCAGCTGCGGTGTCGCGGCGCACACGGTGGCGAGAGTCACATCGCGGAAGCCCGCCACACCGACCAGGCCTTGCGGCGTGACGGTCTGGGTCAGCTGGTCCATCACAGCACCGCTCGTGATGTGCACCGGAACACCAGCTGCGTGCGCTCGGTCCAGCAACGGCGTCAGCCGGGCTGCGGCGTCCGCAGTGGCGAAGAGCTCGCGCAGCGCTCCGGGGTCACCGAGCGCCTCGGTGACCCCTTGGGGACCTTCGACCAGGAAGAGCCGGTCGTCGTACCGGAAGGCGCGCTTGAGCAGCCGGCGGGCCTTGACCACCCGTGGGTGCCGCGGCGTCGTGATGACCGTCCCCCCCCGGGGTGCGGTGCTCATCGCTAGGCGGCAGTGCTACCCGACGTGCTGGGGAGGTTGGCCTTCGCGACGGTGACCAAGACGGCGAAGGCCGCCGCATCGTTGACCGCCATGTCGGCAAGGACCTTGCGGTCGACTTCGACACCCGCGGCCTTGAGGCCCTGGATGAATCGGTTGTAGGTCATCCCATTGAGCCTCGCGCCAGCGTTGATGCGCTGAATCCACAGCTGACGGAAGTCGCCCTTGCGCGCACGCCGGTCACGGTAGGCGTACTGCATCGAGTGGAGCATCTGCTCCTTGGCTTTGCGGTACAGCCGAGACCGCTGACCGCGGTAACCGCTGGCGCGCTCGAGGACAACGCGGCGCTTCTTCTGGGCGTTTACTGCCCGCTTGACGCGTGCCACGGCGGAACTCCTTGAAGTAGTTGGTACGTCGGAAGGCGGACGAGGTGGTACGGCTAGCGGCCAAGCAGCCGCTTGATTCGCTTGCGGTCAGCGGGGGCAACTTCGACCGTGCCGTTGAGGGCGCGCGTCAGCGAGCTCGGCTTGTGCTCGAGCAGGTGCCGACGGCCAGCCTTCTGGCGCAGGATCTTGCCACTGCCAGTGATCTTGAACCGCTTCGACGTACCGCTGTGCGTCTTCTGCTTGGGCATTGCGAGTCCTCGGGTCGGTGGTGCGCGGGAGGTGCTGGTGGAGCAGGTCGAACGAGTGAGCCAGTGGTGCTAAGCCTCGGCCGACGCCTCAGTGGGCGCCTCGTCAGCGATCTCCGGGGCGGTCAATGCTGTGGACTCTTCGTCCTTGAGCATCTTCAGGTTCTTGTGCGGGGCCATCACCATGATCATGTTGCGGCCGTCCTGCTTCGCTGGCGCCTCGACGAAACCAAGTTCGGCGACGTCCTCCTCCAGGCGGCGTAGCAACTTGAGTCCAAGCTCGGGCCGTGACTGCTCACGACCACGGAACATGATCGTCACCTTGACCTTGTCCCCGGCTTTGAGGAACCGCACGACGTGACCTCGCTTGGTCGCGTAGTCGTGCGGGTCGATCTTCGGCCGTAGCTTGATCTCCTTGATGACCGTCAGGATCTGCTTCTTGCGGGCTTCCCGGGCCTTCTGCGCGTTCTCGTACTTGAACTTGCCGTAGTCCATGACCTTGCAGACCGGCGGCCGGGCCATGGGCGCCACCTCGACGAGGTCGAGATCGGCCTCCTGCGCGATACGCAGGGCCTCGCCAATGGACACGATGCCGACCTGCTCGCCCTCGGCTCCGACGAGGCGCACCTCGGGAACGCGGATCCTGTCGTTGATGCGTGGCTCGACGCTGATGGGGCCTCCTCGATGCGGACGACTGGACGACCACGCCGACGAGACGCCATGGAGAGGGCCCCGCGATCGTGCGCGCAGGGCCCCACATCGGCATACGGCGGAGCCCCTGCCGAAGCCCGCGCCAGAGCGCGGACCGCAGGGGCGGCGCCGACCGAGACCCGGCCACCTTGCAGTGGACGGGTGGGGAGCGGGGCTCCCGCTTGCGTGCCAGGTCCGAGGACCCAGCCGGTCAGTCGATGAGGGTATCAGAGGATCGCACGGGCCTCGTCCCCGCGAGTGTGCGGCGCTACCGGGCGGTGAGGCTCCGCGTCGTTGAGCCGCGGCGGGTGCCCTGGCGGGCGGAGACGTAGAGAACGTAGGCCTGCGCGTCCGCAGGGAGCATCGTGGTGATTCGGAACTCACCGCCGGCTGTCGTGGTGGTCTGGCCAAGGTAGGTGTAGCGGGCGGACGGTCCTGAGCCGGTGAAGACGCCGAGGCCGACCGGAGCGCCGGAGTAGGCCGGAAGCAGTCGGCCGGTGAAAGTCGATGGTGCGACCCCGACCGGTCCCCCCGTGAGCGAGGTGACCGTGACACGGGCATTGACTGCGACCAGGGCACGAGCGTCAGGCAGGCCGGTCACTCGGGCGACGTAGGCAGTCTGCGTCTCGGGCCGCACCACCAAGGTGGCTGCGCCTGACTCGTCGGTGAAGCCAGTGCTGACCGCGGTGTAGGAAGTCTCGCCGTACTTCTTCGCGAAGAACGTCACCTCCACGTCGGGTGCGGCCGCACCGGACGCGTCCTTGACGGTGCACAGCAGCACCGGCGTGTTGCCGGCGGTGACAACCGGGAAGTCCAGCCGCAGACCGACAGTTGCCGGAGGCGGCGGCACGGTCACGACTCCACAGAGAACCCGGCCGCCTGAGTCGCCGGTCGCCTTGGTCGCCGCGTCCGGGCCCGTACCCGTCGTGCCGTCAGGGTTCGTGTAGCTATAGCGCGTCGGGATGTTGGCCAGGTTGTCCGGCGCAGCGTGTATGACGAGTGCGCCGCCGTCGGCGTCGAGCACCTGGGCGAGCGTGTAGTTGTCGGTGTCGAACTCCGCCCGAGCCTTGCCGTCTGCGGTAGCGAACAGGGCAGGCATGTCGCCGTCATGCTGCCCGTGGTCGGTGCTGCCAGCACCGAGATGTCCACCGGCCGAGCTGAAGGCAGCAGCCGAGGCGCCGTCACACTGCCCGACGGAGTGCACGTGGAAACCATGGAAGCCCGGGGTGAGTCCAGATGCGTCAACGCTCACGTGCACCCGGTCAGGGCCGGCCGGACTGAAGCGGACGATGCCCGCCGACGCGCCAGTGCTCGTGCGCAACACCGCGCGGGCGGTCCGGCTACGGGTCGACGTCACGTTCGAGCCCACGTCGTTGGCCGACGGCACCACGCCGCACAGGACGCGACCGCCAGAATCGCCGGTGGCCTTCGTTGCAGCATCTGCACCTGTGCCGGTCGTGCCGTCAGCGTTGACGAACGAGTAGCGCGTCGGGATGTTGCCCAAGTTGTCCGGCGCAGCGTGCACGACGATAGCTGCGCCATCGGCGTCGAGCACCGCGGCGACCGTGAAAGCGTCGGTGACGAAGTCTGCAGTCGCGACGCCGTCGCCGTTCGCGTACAGCGGCGGCATGTCGCCATCGTGGCCGCCGTGCACCGCGGAGTCCGGGTTCCAGTGTCCGCCGGCCGACGTGAAGGCAGGGGTCGTGGAGCCGTCGCACTGCCCGACGGCATGCACGTGCATGCCGTGGAACCCCGGTGTCAGACCGAGTGCGCGTACCCGCACGTGGGTCTGCCCCTGGATGTCGGTGAGGTCAATCGTCCCGGCATCAGCCCCGGCCGCGGTGCGCAGCAGCACTTTCGATGCTGGCGTCACGACCGGGCTAGCGCCGGCCGGGCTGACGGCGAGCGCACCCCCGCTGAGCCCCAGCACGGCGACTGCGGTCACGATCGAGCTGATACGGCGCATGGAACGACTCCCCCTCGGTTGGAATGCCTGCAGGCTACTCACTTGTCGGAACCGGCGGCTAGATCGGTTCTCCGGTGGTCTCAGGCAGCCGTGCCGGGGTCATGCCCAGCACCCGGAACCACGTCTGGACGGCAGCCCCTATCGCGACGGCGTACAACAGCGTCCCGATGCCGAAGGGACCACCCAGGAGAAGTCCGAAGGCAAGCGCGACCACCTCCACCAATGAGCGGGCAAGACCCACTGACCGACCCCACCGCACATGCAGCGCCACCATCAGACTGTCACGCGGACCCGCGCCGAGATGCGCGCCGATATAGAGCGCGCCGCCGAAGCCGATGACGAGGATGCCCGCGACGAGCACGCACATCCGTACTATCAGTCCGCGACCGTCGAGATCCTCCAGCCAGCCGGCGTCGAGCAACAGGTTCGCCACCCAGCCGATCAGCGCGATGTTGGCGAATGTCCCCACTCCCGGTCGCACACCGCCGAGGAGGACGCCGAGTGCGAGCACGACGAGTCCGACCACCTGCACGACGTAGCCGAACTGCACGTCGAGGCGAACAGCAAGCCCGCCGTGCAGAACATCCCACGGCGAGACGCCCAGGCCGGCCTGCAACGTCATCACGATGCCAACTGCAGAAGCGGTCAGGCCGGCGATGAGCTGCACCAGTCGAATGGCGAGGCGCGATCGCGCTACGCCGTTCGCTCCCAGGTCGGGCTGGTCCGACTCCCTCACTCGACGATCTTGGAGATGGGCAGCTCGAGGATGTCGCGCGCACCGGCCGTCTTGAGGGCGGGGATCAAAGTGTTGACGCCGCGCTTGGCGACCACCGTCTCGAGTGCGCGCATGTCACCGACGGCCAGCTGCATCACGGTCGGTGAGCTCATGGACGGCAGCACGGCAAGCACAGCGTCGAGCTGGGAAGCTGCGACGTTGAGCTTGAGCAGCACCTGACCGCGCGCTTTGATGGCTCCCTGCAGCAGCAATGCGATGTCCTCCATCGCTGCCCGCTTGTCCGGGTCGTCGTACGCCGCTCGCTGGGCTACCAGCTCGGTGCGGCTGGTCAGCAGGGTGTGCAGGATCTTCAGCCCATGTTTACGCAACGACGAGCCGGTCTCGGTGACGTCGACGATCGCGTCGACGATGTCCGGCACCTTCGCCTCGGTGGCGCCGTAGGACGGCACGATCCGCGCCTTGACGCCGACTTCGTCGAAGTAGCGCCGGGTCAGCTCGGGGTACTCCGTCGACACGCGAACACCCTCCGGGAGATCCGCACCGGTCTGCCACGGCGAGGACTCCGGGACCGCCAGGATGATCCGCACCGGGTTGCTGGTCGCCTTGGAGTACTCCAGCTCACCCAAGCTGACGACGTCAGAACCGGTCTCAGTGATCCAGTCCCGGCCGGTGATGCCGAGGTCGAAAAGACCCTGTTCGACGTACTGCGGGATCTCTTGGGGTCGCAGAAACCGCACCCGATCGATGCGCGGGTCGTCGATGGCAGCGTGGTAGTCGCGGTCCGAACCGCGCCGCACGGCCAGGTCGGCCGACTCGAAGAGGGACAGTGTGGCGGACTCCAGGGAGCCCTTCGGCAGAACAAGGCTGAGCACGGCTGACCTTCCGGTGGGAGCAGTTAGTGGAGGGGTGGGACGGGGTGGGTCGCCCCACGATGGGCCTCCCCACGCACCCCTGCGAGCACTGCTGTCGTCTCCAGCACCGCGAGCACCGCTTCCCGGCCCTTGTGGCCCTCGCTGCCGCCCGCGCGGTCGCGAGCCTGCTGCAGATCATCGACGGTAAGGACCCCGAAGCCAACCGGGATGCCGTGATCGAGGGCGACCCGGACGCAGCCGTCAGTGACAGCTCGACAGACCTGATCAAAATGCGGTGTGCCCCCGCGCACCACGATGCCAAGGCAGACCACCGCGTCGATGCGACCGGACCGGGCCAAGGCGTCGGCGACCACGGGCAGCTCAAAGGCGCCGGGGACCCGCACGACCTCGATGTCCGCGTGGCGGACACCAACCTCCCGGGCGGTCTCGACCGCACCGTCGACGAGAACGTCAGTGATGTCGGCGTACCAGCGGGTCGCGACAATCGCGATACGGACCCCCTCGCCGTGAATGACAGCTCGCTCAGGAGTGCCGGTCCCGCTCATCGGCGACTCACGCGGGGTTGACGATGTCGGCACTCGCCTCGGTCGGCTCGTCGAGGGAACCCGGCAGGTCGAGCAGGTGACCCATCCGGTCACGCTTGGTCCGCAGGTAGCGGATGTTCTCCGCCGTCGCAGTCACCGGTAGCGGCACCCGGTCGACGATCTCCAACCCATAGCCCTCGAGTCCGGCGCGTTTCGCCGGATTGTTGCTAAGCAGCCGCATCGTCCGGATGCCCAGGTCGACCAGAATCTGCGACCCGGTGCCGTAGTCACGGGCATCCGCCGGCAATCCCAGGGACAAATTGGCGTCGACGGTGTCCTGACCGTCATCCTGCAGCTGGTAGGCCTGCAGCTTGTGCATGAGACCGACACCGCGGCCCTCGTGCCCGCGGACGTAGAGCACCACGCCACGCCCCTCCGCTGCCACCGCGGCGATCGAAGCATCGAGCTGCGGGCCACAGTCGCATCGGGTCGACCCGAAGATGTCACCGGTGAGGCACTCGGAGTGCACCCGCACGAGCACCTGCTCGCCGTCGCCGATCTCACCCCGGACCAACGCCACATGCTCGACGTCATCGACAAGCGAGCGGTAAGCGAGGGCGCGGAACTCGCCGTGACGAGTGGGAATGCGCGCCTCGGCCACCGCCTGGACCTGCTTCTCGAACCTGCGACGGTAGGCGACCAGGTCAGCGATGGTGATCAGCGTCAGACCGTGCTCTCCACCGAAAGCCTCGAGCTCCTCGAGCCGGGCCATGTCGCCCTCGTCCTTCTGCGACACGATCTCGCAGAGCACACCGGCCGGGCGCAGGCCGGCGAGGCGAGCCAAGTCGACCGCGGCCTCAGTGTGCCCGGTACGCCGGAGGACGCCACCTTCCTTGGCCCGCAACGGCACCAGGTGCCCAGGCCGGGTGAAGTCCGCTGCCGTCGACGCCGGGTCGGCGAGCAGCCGCATGGTGTGCGCACGGTCGGTCGCGCTGATCCCGGTCGAGACCCCCTCACGGGCATCGACGCTGACGGTGTACGCGGTGCCGCGCTTGTCCTGGTTGACGTAGTACATCGGGGGCAGCTCGAGGCGATCGCAGTCCGGGTCGAGCAGCGGCACGCAGATGTAGCCCGACGTGTAACGAACCATGAAGGCGACCATCTCCGGCGTGGCCTTCTCGGCAGCAAAGATGAGGTCGCCCTCGTTCTCCCGGTCGGCATCGTCAACGACGATGACCGCCTTGCCCGCGGCGATGTCACCGATCGCCCGCTCGATGCTGGCGAAGCTCGTCATGTGTGCTCCGGTGTCGTCGTCGCCGCCGCGAACGCGGTCGGCGCGTGTTGCATGAGGCGCTCGACGTACTTGGCTACCACGTCGACCTCGAGATTCACCGGATCTCCGATGCCCTTGGCGCCCAGCGTCGTCAGGTGCCGGGTGGTCGGGATCAGAGAAACCGAGAACCACGTGTCGCCGACGTCGACGACCGTGAGACTGACGCCATCCACGGTGATCGAACCTTTGCCGACGACGTAGCGCGCCAGGTCCGCTGGCAACGACACGCGCACGACGTCCCAGTGCGGGTCGGCGATTCGCTCGAGCACGGCGCCGGTGCCGTCGACGTGACCTTGCACAAGGTGCCCGCCGAGACGGTCACTGAGCCGGACGGGGCGTTCAAGGTTGACCGATGAGCCCACCTGGAGGACGCCGAGACACGACCGGTCGAGCGTCTCGCGCATCACATCGGCGCTGAAACGGCCGTCAGCCGTTTCCACGACGGTGAGGCAGACACCGTTGACCGCGATGGAGTCGCCGAGCCGGGCCCCGTCCGTGACCAGTGGCCCGTCGACGGTCAGCCGCACTGCGGAGGTGAGGTCGGTGATGTCGACCACCCGTCCGAGCTCTTCGACGATGCCGGTGAACATCTACCCGGTCCTCTCGAAACGCGCTTCGAGCCGTAGGTCCGGCCCGACTCGCCGAACGTCGTCGAAGCGGAGCCGACGCAGGGCGCCGATGGTTGTGGTCCCGACTCCGCCGTTCAGTGCAGCCGTCCCGGATCCCATCAGTGCCGGAGCGAGGTAGGCGACGACGCGATCCACGAGGCCTGCGTCGACAAAGGATGAGGCGAGTCGCGGGCCACCCTCGACGAGCAGGTGCACGACCCCGTGGTCATGCAACAGCTTGAGCACGGCGTCGAGGTCGAGCCCACGCGCCGTACGCGGGACGCCGACGACCCGAGCGAGCGGATGCATGGGAAGCGGCCGGTCGTCCGCGACGACCAGCCACGACGGAGCTTGGGCGTCGAGGACTAGGGAGTGTGCCGGTGTGCGGCCATCGCTGTCGAGGACAACACGTAGCGGCAGAGCAGCAAGTGGGGCCGCGACGCCGCGTACCGTAAGGGCGGGATCGTCGATCAGCACCGTGCCAACCCCCACGGCGATGCCGTCACACTCGGCGCGGAGCAGGTGCGCGTCAGCGCGAGCCTCTGCCGACGTGATCCACTGAGACGTGCCGTCGGCGGCGGCGGCGCGACCATCGAGCGTGGCTGCCATCTTCAAGGTGACGAACGGCCGACCAAGCTCGACCGCAGTGAGCCACGCCTCATTGACGCGACGGGCCGCGACCTCCTCGACACCGACCTCAACCTCGACACCGGCGGCGCGCAACCGGTCGACCCCCCCGCCGGCGACCCGCGTCGGCTCGCGGACGGCAACGAGCACCCGTCGGACACCTGCTGCCAGGAGCGCCGCGACGCACGGACCAGTGCGTCCCTCGTGCGCGCACGGCTCCAGAGTGACGGCCATCGTGGCGCCCCGAGCCTGCTCCCCCGCGGCTGCCAGCGCGACCACCTCAGCATGTGGGGCGCCGGTCCGGTCGCGCGCGTGCCAGCCCTCACCGACGATCGTGCCTCTGCTATCGACCAAGACTGCACCGACGAGCGGATTGGGATGCGGGCGACCCCGCCCGCGCGCTGCGAGCTCGATCGCCCGGCGCATCGCTGCCCACTCCGGCGCCGTGACCTCCATCCGTCGAGTCTCCCATGACCCGCAGCTTCAGCCGCTGTCCGGCGCTAGGTCCCGCGGGTGCCGCGCCGGTCGACGGAGATCGATGACCCCACGGTCCGCTTGGCGACCTTCTTCATTTCGGTGGCGACCTCGACGACTTCACGGTGGCCGTTATAGCCGCGCGGTCCGCTGAGCACGATGCCGATGGACACCGACACAACCGGGAACTGCCGAACAGTGCCCTGCCGATCGGTGACTTCAAGGAAGCCTCGCGCCGCGTCGTCGGAGTCGTGCAGCCGAAGGACCGCCGCGTCGAAGATTTCGATGATCCGTCGCGCGAGCGGCTCGGACTGAACCTTGGTGCACACCGCTACGAAGTCGTCGCCGCCGATGTGGCCGATAAACGGTGCCGGCTCGCCCAGCTCGCCGACAGCCCGACGCATCGCCGTCGCGACCAGCGTGATGACCTCGTCGCCACGCAGGAACCCGTAGCGGTCGTTGAACGCCTTGAAGTTGTCCAGGTCGACGTAGCAGACGCCGAAGTCCTCGCCTCCACTCACCCTGGCGGCAATCTCTTCCTCTATCCGGTGGTTACCCGGCAAACCGGTCAGCGGTGAAGTCGAGCGCATCTCGGCAGTACGTCGCAGTGTGGAGCGGACTCGGGCTACGAGCTCCAGGGTGTCGAACGGCTTGATGATGTAATCGTCGGCGCCGGCGGTGAGTCCGTCCACCTTGTCTGCGGACAGACTCTTCGCCGTCAGCATGATCACTGGTATCGCCGCGGTGGTGGGGCTGGCCCGCAGACGCCGGCAGAGCTCGACGCCGCTGACCTTCGGCATCATCACGTCGAGCAGCACCAGGTCCGGCACGTGCTCGTAGGCAAGCAGCTCGGCGGCCTCGCCGTCGTGCGCGACGATGACGTCAAAGCCTTCGAGTCGGAGGTTGATCTCGATGAACCGGGCGATGTCTCGGTCGTCGTCGACAACCAAGACGGTGGTCACAGCCTCGCCATGGCTTCATCGGCGGCGGCCTTGATCGCCCGTCCAGCAGACACCGGATCGGCCGCGTCGAATACCGCCGAGCCGGCCACGAAGACATCTGCACCGGCCTCGGCGCATTGAACAGCGGTGTCGGCGTTGATGCCGCCGTCGACCTCCAGCCAGATGTCGAGGTCGAGAGCGGCGATCGCTGACCGCGCCTCTCGGATCTTCGGCAGCATCTCGGTGATGAACCGTTGGCCGCCGAAACCCGGCTCAACCGTCATCACGAGCACCATGTCGAACTCCGGCAGGAGTTCGACATACGGTGCCAGCGGAGTACCGGGTTTGAGCGCCAGGCCAGCGCGGCCACCCTCAGCTCGGATCGCCCGAGCGGTCTGTATCGGGTCGGCCGCCGCTTCCACGTGGAAGGTCACCACGCTGGCCCCCATGGCGACGTACGCCGGTGCCCACCGGTCAGGATTCGCGATCATCAGGTGCAGGTCCAAGGGCAGCGACGTCGCCCGGCTCAGACTCTCGACGACCACGGGCCCGAGTGTCAGGTTGGGCACGAAGTGGTTGTCCATGACGTCGACGTGCACGATGTCCGCGACGTCGGACACCCGCGCAATCTCCTCAGCCAGCCGCGCGAAGTCCGCGGACAGAATGCTGGGTGCGAGGTGGGCCTTCACGGCGTTCCTATTCGGCGGGAGGGAGGGCGCAGCCTAGCAATCACGCGTGCCGCGGCGATGTACATCGCGTCTGTGCCGTGCTGGTGGGGCCAGAGCGCGATGCCAGGGCCACGGCCGGGACGGTCGACCTCCGGCAGCAGCCCGGGTGCGTCGAGCACCTCGAGGTGGTCGCCGTGCAACGAGGACAGTGCCGTCATCTGGTCCGGACCCTCGGCAACGACTGGGCTGCAGACGACGTAGACGAGGTGGCCGCCCGGCCGCACAGCGCGTAGAGCCGCGTCGAGCAGCTCCTGCTGCAACACGGCCAGCCTCGGCACATCGGTCGGCTGCCGGCGCCAGCGGGCCTCCGGGCGACGGCGCAGGGCGCCGAGACCAGTGCAGGGCGCGTCCAGCAGGACCAGGTCGAACACGCTCTCGGGCCACGGTGCCGTCCTGGCGTCCGCGGTCACGACAAGCCACGCCGGGGCAGCCGGTCCGGTGCCGGCGCCAGCCGCGATCGCCCGCGCCGTCAGTCGCGCCCGGTGCTCGTGCAGCTCGGCCGCGACCAAGGTGTCGCCCCCTCGCTGCGCGAGAGTCGCGGCGATCAAGGCAGCCTTGCCACCGGGGCCGGCACAGAGATCGAGCACCCGCGCCGGGCCGCTCGGGAGCAGCGCGGCGACCAGCGCGGCCGCGAGCTGGCTGCCTTCGTCCTGCACCGCCGCGCGCCCGTCGCGCACGGCCGGCAATAGCGAGGGGTCGCCGCCCTGGAGCCGGACCGACCACGGCGTCCACGGCCCCGGCGCGCCGCCGAGACCCGCCGCCTGCACCTCGTCCAACAGCGCCTCGCGGGTGATGCGGCCCGGCCGAGCGACGAGATGCACCTCGGGGCGCTCGTCGTCGGCTCGTAGCGCCTCGCCCGCTTCCGTCAGGTTGCCATGCAGCGCTGCAGCGAACTCCTGCACGATCCAGCGCGGATGCGCGGTGGTGACAGCAAGATGCCCGACCGGATCGTCGTCATACGCCGGCGCGCCAAGGTCGCCATTGCGCTCCGCGAGTCGGCGCAGCACGGCGTTGGCGAACGAGCCGGGCCCTTCGCCGATCACCCCGCGGACCAGCTCGACGGTGGCCGCGACCGCGGCATGGGACGGGATTCGGGTGCGCAACAGTTGATAGGCGCCGAGGCGCAAGGCGTCGCGCAGCGGTGGGTCGATCTCGGCGATCGGTCGGGACGAGCAGAGGCCTACGACGTGGTCGAGAGTGCCGGTCGCGCGCAGCGTGCCGTAGGTCAGCTCGGTCACGAGGCCCCGGTCACGTTCATCGAGCCGCGACTCGCGCAGGAGGTCAGGGAGCAACAGGTTGGCGTAGGCGTCGTCTTCATCGACAGCCCGCAGCACCCGCCAGACGAGTAGTCGGGCGGGGTCAGGCTTCGGCGCTGTCCGCGGTGGACGTGGTGGACGCCTGACCGGGTCGAGTCGGCCGTTCGCGGGGGACATCATTCGAGTCGTTCATCAGGTTGCAGCCGTACGCCGCGTGCCCACGCGCCAGCCTCCATCATCGACTTGCCCTCGGGCTGCACTAGGCCCAGCGCAACGCAGCGGTCGGCCGTGCCGACGACCACGCCGGCGCTGCCGGTATCGGTCAATGCGCCTGGAGCGAGCAGTGGGCTCTCCGACGTCGGACGTACCGGTCCGAGCTTGAGGCGCTTGCCACGAAACGTGGTCCAGGCTCCGGGGGCCGGGGTCGCTGCCCGGACCAGGCGATCGACGCGCCGAGCCGGTGCCGACCAGTCGACCCGAACGTCATCGACGGTGAGCTTCGGCGCATGGGACACCCCCTCCGCAGCCTGCGGTACGCCGACGCACTCGCCGGAGGCAAGACCATCGACGGTGGCCGCGAGCAGCCGAGCCCCGGACTCGGCCAGCCGGTCGAGGAGAGACCCGGTGGTGTCGTCGGCGCGAACCTTCTCGGTGACGACGCCGTACACCGGCCCGGTGTCGAGCCCCTCCTCGAGCCGGAAGGTCGACGCACCCGTGATCTCGTCGCCGTGAAGCACGGCGTGCTGGACAGGTGCGGCGCCGCGCCAGGAGGGCAGCAGGGAGAAGTGCAGGTTGACCCAGCCGTAGCGCGGCAGCTCCAGCAACGGGAGTGGGACGAGAGCACCGTAGGCGACGACCGGGATGCAGTCCGGCGCGATGTCCGCCAGCTCCCGCTGGAAGTCCCGATCGCGCGGGGTGGCCGGCGTGAGCACCCGCAGCCCGTGGTCGCGGGCATGCTCGGCAACGGGGCTCGACGTCGTACGCCGACCGCGGCCAGCCGGCGCATCCGGGCGGGTGATCACAGCGACGACGTCGTGACCGGAGTCGAGCAGCGCGACGAGGGAGGGCAGGGCGACCGCCGGCGTCCCGGCGAAGACGAGCCGCACGCCGGTCAGCGCGCCGCGCCGTACATGGGATGGGGGGAAACCTTGACGGCGGCGGTCTCGTCCTCGGCCCACGCCGCCTCGCGAATCATGCGCATTGCGGCCTTGCGGGTCGCTGCATCGAGACGGTCGATGAAGAGCACTCCATCGAGGTGGTCGGTCTCGTGCTGGAAGCAGCGCGCCAGGACCTCGCTACCCTCGATGGTCACTGGGTCGCCGTGCATGTTGAAGCCACGGGCCACCACCCGGGCTGAGCGGCGCAGTGGGAAGGACAGACCGGGCAGCGACAGGCAGCCTTCTTCGCCATCGTCGGTCTCGTCGCTCATCGAGACGATCTCGGGGTTGACCAGGTGGCCCTCGGCGTCGTCGACGTCGTAGGTGAACACGCGCAGCAGGACGCCGATCTGCGGTGCGGCGAGCCCGGCGCCCGGGGCGTCCATCATCGTCTCGCGCAGATCCTTGACGAGCGTCCGCAACTCCTTGTCAAAGGTGGTCACGGGCTCACACCTGGTCCGCAGGACGGGGTCACCGAGCAGGCGGATGGGCTGGACGGACACGCGGTGCTCCGGACCTGTGAGGACGGATGGTGCCCCCAGTGTACGGAGCACCTGGCGGCCCGGGCGGTGCGTGGACTACACGGGAGAGAGGGGGTCGAGCTCGACGCGCACCGGACCGGTCGCCTTGCGCGCCGACAACACGCCGAGACCCGCGTGCAACCGCGCGGCAAGATCCTGACCGTCAGCGCGGGCAACCCGGACAAGCATGCGCTCGCCCTCGCCATGCGGCACCGGCCCGAGGATCTCAGCGCTGCCCGGTAGCGGGGCGGCGGCAACGAGCAGCGCGGCGACATCCCCCGCTGCACCATCGAGAGCAGCCATCCGTACGGCGGGCGGAAGACCGAGCTCGGCACGCTCGCCGTACTCACGGCGGGCGAACCCCGAAGGGTCCCACCGCACCAGGGCCTGCACCGGCGCGAGACCGGCGTCGGCCATCACGACGACCCGGCCGCCGGTGGTTGCCGGGCGGGCCAGCGCGGCTGCGGCCAGCCACCGGCGCAGCGCCTCCTCGCCCGCCCGAAGGTCGGCGCGGGCGAGCATCGCGGCCCCGTCCAGGAGCAATACCGCGCCGTAGCCGCCGTCAGCGACCGGTTCAGCACCCGGGGTGGCGACCACCAGTGCGGGGGTCGCGTCCACCCGGGTCACGATGCCGTCGCGATCGCTCGTGCGCACTGCGACGCCAGGAAATGACCTGCCGAGCTCCTCCGCCGTTCGACGGTTGCCCACGACCGTGGCCCGGAGTTCTCGGTGCTCGCACTCCGGGCAGGCCCAGTCAGCCGCCGGCCGGCCGCACCAGCGGCAGGCCAGCGGACCCGGACCACCGGAGAACCGACCCAACGGACCTGCGCAGGCCCGGCAGCGTGCCGGAGTCCGGCACCGGCTGCAGGCCACGGCCGGTTGGTAGCCCGTACGCGGCACCTGCACCAGCACGGGGGCCCCGGCGGCGAGCGACTCGCGGGCCGCTTGCCAGGCGAGAGAGGGCAGCCGGGCCGACGCCGCTGCGGCATCGCGCTCCTGCTGCCGGTCGTCGCCGGCGACTTCGACCCGGGGCGTGGCAGAGCGCAGCGTCGCGCGGTCCGGCCCGAGCGGCTGCGCCCACCTCCGCGCGATCAGCAACTCGGCCTCGACCGACGGCGCGAAGCCACCGACGAGCGCGCCGGCGCCGGCCCGATGCGCGCGCAGCACCAAGAGGTCCCGGACGTGCGGGTACGGTGCCCGCGGCTCCTTGTGCAGGTCATCGCCGTCGTCCCAGCAGACCACGAGACCAAGGTCGCGGACCGGCGCCCACGCGGCGGCCCGGGTGCCGACGACGCAGCGAACGGTGCCCCGGCGTACGGCGAGCCAACGCCGGTAGCGCTGCGCCGGACCGAGGTCCGCAGTCAGCGCGACGTAGCGGTCGGCGCCGACAGCCTCGAGCAGGGCGCCGTCGACGCGGGCGAGGTCGCGCGTGTCCGGTACGACGACGAGCACGCCCCGACCCGCCGCGAGCGTGGCCTGCGCCGCAGTCGCAATCTGACCAGGCCAGCCCGGTCCGGGGAGCGCCCGCCAGATCGCGCGCGGGGCACCACCCTCGGCCAGTGCAGCCAGGAATCGTGGCCCTCCGACGTAAGACGCCCAACCGCCTGGCTCGGGCGGAGCCGGCGAAGAGGCGAGGGACCCAGTCGGCTCCGCCTCGACTCGGGCATGCCGGGGTGGCACGGCGAGGCGCACGACGTCGGCGAAGGTCCCTGCCCACCGATCCGCTGCGGCCCGAAGGAGACCGGCGATCTCCGGCGAGAGCACCGGCTCGGCGGAGACCACCTTCGCCAGCGGCGTGAGCCGGCCGGCGTGATCGGAGACAGCGACCCGCTCGAGCAGCCAGCCGTCGACGAGCCGGCCGGCGAAGCGCACCCGCACCCGGGTGCCGGGTTGGGCGACGTCGTCCAACGCCGCCGGCACGAGGTAGTCGAATGATCGATCGAGATGCGGCAAGGACGAGTCGACAGCGACCCGGGCGACCGGCTGGGAAGGGCTACTGCTCGACGCACCAGCCGGGTTCAAGGATCACCAAGTCGTGGTGCGGCGCGGTCAGACGCCGGCGGCCGCGCGCAGGGCATCCGCGCGGTCGGTGGCTTCCCACGGGAAGTCCTTCTCGCACCTTCCGAAGTGGCCGTACGCCGCCGTCTTGGCGTAGATCGGACGGAGCAGGTCGAGATCGCGGATGATCGCCGCCGGTCGGAGGTCGAAGACGGACCGCACGGCCGCCTGCACGATGTCGAATGACACTGTCTCTGTGCCGAAGGTCTCGACGAAGAGCCCGACCGGATGAGCCTTGCCGATGGCGTAGGCCACCTGCACCTCGCATCGGGTGGCCAGTCCCGCGGCGACAACGTTCTTGGCCACCCAGCGCATGGCGTAGGCGCCCGACCGGTCGACCTTGGACGGGTCCTTGCCGGAGAACGCACCGCCACCGTGCCGGGCCATGCCACCGTAGGTGTCGACGATGATCTTGCGACCGGTCAGCCCGGCGTCACCCATCGGGCCGCCGATCTCGAACCGTCCGGTCGGGTTGACGAGGAGACGGTAGCCGTCGGTCGCGATGCCGAGGCGACTCAGCTCAGGCTCGACGACGTGCTCGGCGATGTCGGGGGTGAGCAGCGTGTCGAGGTCGATGTCCGAGGCGTGCTGTGAGGACACGACGACCGTGTCGAGCCGGACCGGCCGGCCATCGACGTACTCGATCGTCACCTGGGTCTTGCCGTCGGGACGCAGGTAGGGAACGACGCCGCCCTTGCGGACGTCGGTGAGCCGGCGCGCGAGCCGGTGGGCCAGCGCGATAGGCAACGGCATGAGCTCGTCGGTCTCGTCGCAGGCGTAGCCGAACATCATCCCCTGATCACCAGCGCCTTGGCGGTCCAACGCGTCCTCGACGCTCACACCGGTGCGCGACTCGAGTGCCGCGTCGACGCCCTGAGCGATGTCCGGCGACTGCGAGCCGATCGAGACGTTGACGCCGCAAGACGCGCCGTCGAAGCCCTTCTTCGAAGAGTCGTAGCCGATGCCGAGGATCGTCTCCCGGACGATGGTCGGGATGTCGGCGTAGCCCTCGGTGGTCACCTCACCGGCGACGTGCACCTGGCCGGTCGTGATCAGAGTCTCGACGGCGACCCGGCTCTTGGGGTCCTCGGTGAGCAGCGCATCCAGGATGGCATCTGAAATTTGGTCGGCGATCTTGTCGGGATGCCCCTCAGTCACGGACTCCGAAGTGAACAGACGGCTCGGCACGCGGGCTCCCAGCGAGGTGGTCGGACGAGAATGGGCCGAGTCTAGCGGCCGAGTGGGTCAGGACAGCCTCGCGGCAACCGCATCCCAGACGGCGTGGGCCACGTCGATCTTCGACGACCGGGGTACGTCGACGCGGAAGCCGTCCGCGCCGAGGATCACCACCTCGTTGTGCTCGACCTCGAAGCCCTGGCCATCGCCCACCTGGTTGACCACCATGAGGTCGCACCCCTTGCGGGCCAGCTTGGCTGCACCCTGCTCGAGCGGGTCCTCGGTCTCGGCGGCAAAGCCGACCACTACCTGGCCGGCGGTCCGCGCTGCTGACAGCTCGGCCAGCACGTCGGGGTTGGTCACGAGCCCGATCGGCTCCGGCGGGGCGTCTGTCTTCTTGATCTTCGATCCAGCGGCACCAGAAGCCGGACGGAAGTCGGCCACGGCGGCCGCCATCACGATCGCGTCAGCTCCGGCGGCCGCCTCGTGCATGGCCGACCGGAGGTGCTCCGCGCTGATCACTCGGATCACCTTGGTACCGGCTGGCGGAGCGAGCTCGACGTTGGCCGCGACGACCGTGACGTCGGCGCCACGGGCTACAGCGGCCCGGGCCAACGCCCAGCCCTGACGGCCAGTGGACCGGTTGCCGAGGAAGCGAACGGGATCGAGGTGCTCCCGGGTGCCACCGGCTGAGACGACCACGCGGCGGCCGACGAAGTCGAGCAGCGGGGCTCCCGGCGTACGGCCGGCGCGGGATAGGACCGCGTAGACCAGGTCGGCGAGCGCAGCCGGCTCGGGCAGGCGGCCTTTCCCGGTGTCTGGACCCGTCAGTCGACCCTCAGCCGGCTCGACGACGAGAACTCCGCGCGCCCGCAGCGTCGCGACGTTGGCCTGGGTCGCGGCGTGCTCCCACATCTCGGTGTGCATCGCCGGCGCCACCACGACCGGGCAGCGAGCAGTCAGCAGCGTCGCGGTGAGCAGGTCGTCGGCACGGCCGGCGACGGCCCTGGCCATCAGATCGGCCGTGGCCGGTGCTACGACGACGAGGTCGGCTTGCTGGCCGAGGTGGACGTGTGGAACCTGCTCGACATCGTCCCAGACGGTCGTCGTCACCGGCTCGCCGGACAGTGCGGCAAAAGTCGCTGCGCCGACGAAGTGCAACGCGGACTCGGTCGGCACCACGCGAACCCGCAGACCCGACTCCGTCAGCAGCCTGAGCAACTCCGCGGCCTTGTACGCCGCGATGCCTCCGGCGACACCGAGCACGACACGCGGCTGGGATCGCCCGACGACATCCTCCGTGCTCACGGTGGGCGGCTAGCCCTCGGTCCGCTCGTGGGTGAGAAGGCCCGCGTTGATCTCGCGAAGTGCAATCGACAGCGCCTTCTCCTGGGGCGCGGCCGGGACCAGCGGGCCGACGTACTCGAGGAGACCCTCGCCGAGCTGGCTGTAGTAAGCATTGATCTGACGCGCGCGCTTCGCGGCGTAGATCACCAAGCTGTACTTCGAGTCGGTCGCAGCCAGCAACTCGTCGATGGGCGGGTTGGTGATGCCCTCGGGCCGGTCGGTGACGCCAGACATGCGAAGTCCCTCTGTCGGTGGTTGGGGCCGCTCTGTGGTCGGACGGGTCTCAGACCTTCATACGTCCCGCACGGGGACGCGCGGGCGGAGGGTCGACCATCAACGATACCACCCGGGTGGCGGCCGACTCGACGTCGTCATTCACCACGACCGCATCGAAGTCTGCCTCCGCAGCCATCTCCACGCGGGCTCGATCCAACCGACTACGGACCCGTTCCCCGTCCTCTGTGCCGCGGCCGGCCAGCCGACGGGCGAGCTCGTCGAACGACGGCGGCGCCAAGAAGATGAGCAACGCACCCGGCTCGGCCACCCGAACCTGCCGGGCTCCTTGGATGTCGATCTCGAGCAGGACCGGCACGCCCTGCGCCAGCTTCTCCTGCACCGGCCGGCGCGGTGTGCCGTACGACGCACCGAAGTGGGCATCGTGCTCCAGCAGATCGCCAGCCGAGGCCAGCCGGGCGAACTCCGCGTCGTCCACGAAGCAGTACTCGACGCCGTCGGTCTCGCCCGGGCGAGGCGGGCGGGTGGTGAACGACACCGGGACCCAGACCTCGGGAAGCGCTCGGCGTACGGCGTCGACCACGGTGCCCTTCCCGACGCCCGAAGGACCTGAGATGACGGTGAGCCGAGGCGCCGCGCCTCGGCCGTGGTTCGGACCGAGGGCAGTCAGCTGCCGGCCTCGCCGGTGAACTCGCGCTCGAGCGCGCTGCGCTGCTTGGCGCCGAGTCCGCGGACTCGCCGGCTCGGCGAGATCTCCAGCTTGTCCATGATGCGCTGCGCGCGGATCTTGCCGACGCCCGGCATCGCCTCGAGGAGTGCCGAGACCTTCATCTTCCCGACGACACCGTCGGTCTCCCCGCTGTCGAGAATCTCGGCCAGCGTGAGGCTGTCGTGCTTGAGCCGGTCCTTGAGGTCGGCGCGCGCCCGGCGGGCGGCTGCCGCCTTCTCCAGAGCGGCTAGCCGCTGCTCCGGCGTCAGCGGCGGCAAGGCCACGCTGTCGTCCCCCTCGATCGTTGGTTGAGGTCTAGGTCGGGAGCCTCGGCGGGAGTGATGTCCACCCCCCGCCAACGTCGGCCAGCGCGCACGCTAGCGACTTCGGGTTAGCGAGGGCAACGCGGCCCATCTCGCTGGGTCGGTCACCACCGGGCTCACCGCCCGATCGAGCGGCAGGTCAGCCCCGCGACAGATCGGCAGCGATCGCCGCGGCGGCGGCGCCCGGGTCAGCCGCACCGGTGATCGGGCGGCCGATGACGACGAGGTCGGCCCCGTCTTCGATGGCTTGTCGGGGGGTGGCAACCCGAGCCTGGTCGTCGGCGCGCGCCCCGGCCGGGCGGACGCCCGGAGTGATCAGAATGATCGCCGGACCCACTTCGGCGCGCACTGCAGCCACCTCGTGTGGGCTGCACACGAGGGCGCGCGCGCCGGCGCCGACGGCGAGCACCGCCAGCCGGCGTACGGCATCTAGCGGCGGGCCGTTGATGCCGATCTGCGCCAAGGCCGCGTTGTCGAGCGACGTGAGCACCGTCACCGCGGCGATCTTCACGTCCGGCGCTGCCTCGACGGCGGCGCGAACCATGTCCACACCGCCGGCCGCGTGCACCGTGAGGTAGTCGGGAGCCAGCGACGAGACGGATCGTGCCGCTCCGGCGACGGTGGTCGGAATGTCGTGCAGCTTCAGATCGAGGAACAGGCCGATGTCGCTACCCCCACGGGCCACCTTGGCGACATCCGGGCCGTGCGCGCAGAAGAGCTCGAGCCCGACCTTCACCACCGCGACGTGTGGCTGCACGGCGAGCGCCCATCGGGCCGCCGCGTCTAGGTCCATCGTGTCGAGCGCGACGGCGATTGGAGCGGTCATTCGGCGTCTCCGTCCTCATCCGGCTGCGGGTCGTGGTGGTCCTTGTCGACGACTGCCTCAGCCGGGCGATGGGCCAGCCCCACCGCATCGGCGAACGTGTCGATGCCCCGGGCAGCCAGCGCAGCGCGCAGCTCAGCCAGGACGCGAACAGGTGCGCCCGGGTCACCGAAGACCGCGGTGCCGACCTGCACGGCAGAGGCCCCCGCCAGGACGAACTCCAATGCGTCGAGCCCCGTGCGAATCCCGCCGATCCCGATGATCGGCACCTCAGGCATCGCCTGGTGAACCTGCCACACCGCCCGCACGGCAACCGGCCGGATCGCCGGACCGGACAGACCGCCCGTCGTGCCGGCCAGCGCTGGGCGCATCGTGTCGGTGTCGATGACGAGCCCGAGCAGCGTGTTGATCAGCGACAGACCGTGCGCGCCCGAGTCGATGCACGCCCGGGCGATCGCCACGATGTCGGTGACGTCCGGCGACAGCTTGGCAAACACTGGCACGCTGGCGTTGCGCTTGACGGCAGAGATGACATCGCCGGCGGCGCGAGGGTCGCAGGCGAAAACTGTGCCCCGGTCCTCGACGTTGGGGCAGCTGATGTTGACCTCCAGCGCCACCACGCCAGGCTTGCCGCGGAGCTTCTGGGCCAGTTTGGCGTACTCCTCGACCGACCCTCCGGCGATCGAGACGACGGCACGCGCCCCCCTGTCGGCGAGCCACGGCAGGTCGTGCTCGAGGAAGTGCTCGATGCCTGGGCCCTGGAGCCCGATGGAGTTGAGCATGCCGCTGGGAGTTTCGGCCATCCGCGGGGTGGGGCGCCCCGACCGGGCGGCGAGCATGATCGACTTGGTGACGACGCCGCCGAGCGTGGCGACGTCGAAGAACTGCTGCAGCTCCTGGCCGGCGGCGGCGCAGCCGGACGCCGTGAAGACCGGGTTGGGAAACCAGGTGCCGGCCAGCCGGGTGCCCATGTCAACGGTGTCGAAGCCGGCACCGCTCTGCGGAAGCAGCCGGACGTCGTCAGGTGGGGTCACTTCGGCGCCCCCAGGCAGTCGGCCGGCACCGTGCCGAGTGCTTCCCATCGGATGCGGTCGCCCATAAAGACGGGGCCCTCGACACACGAGCGCACCATGCGGGTGGAACCGCTCTCGTCGCGCACCGGCAGCACGCAGGTCATGCAGACCCCGATGCCGCAGGCCATCGACTCCTCCACTGCGACCTGGCTGGGGATGCCGTGCGCGTCGGCGATAGCCGCTACGGACCTGAGCATGCCCATCGGACCGCAGGCGTAGACCACATCGCTGCCGGTCCGCTCGATCACGCCCGGCAGAACGTCGGAGACCCAGCCCTTCTCGCCCTGTGAGCCGTCGTCTGTCGTGAAGACCACGGAGGAGGACATCCGCTTGGCATCCAGGGCACCGAAGAGCCGGTCCGCCGATGCGGCACCCACCACGAAGTCGACCCGGCATCCCTTCGCCCGAAGGTTCTCGGCCAGGGAGAACAGCGGCGATGTGCCATAGCCGCCACCGACCAGGGTCGCCGTGACCTTCTCCTTCGGCAGCTTGAACGGCCGCCCCAGCGGCCCGACGACGTCGACCGGGTCGTGCTGGCGCAGCTTCGACAGCCACTCGGTGCCGCGGCCCGCGACCGCGAAGACGAACTCCACGGTGCCGCCGAAAACGCCCTTCTCACTGACCGAGTAGATCGAGAACGCTCGACGGAGCAGCATCGAGGAGTGCGGCCCACCGACCGCCAACGCGACGAACTGCCCCGGGCGGGCCTGGCCCGCGATACCCGGGGCGACCAAGGTCATTGACTGGTAGGCGCCCATCTTCCTCACGGACAGCACCTCGCCAACCACCTGCACCGGCGGCATCAGCGGGTCCCCTCTACCTGTCGCCGACGCGCGGCGTGCAGCGCACCGTGGTAGTCCTGCAGCGGACGGACGCCCATGTCGCCCCGGACGAGAGCCTCGATCCCCTGCACACAGGCCGCTGCGCCCTGGATGGTGGTGATGCAGGGCACCCCACGCGCCACTGCCGCGGTGCGGATCTCGTAGCCGTCGCGGCGGGTGCCGACTCCGAATGGTGTGTTGAAGATCAGGTCGATATCGCCCGCGAGCACGCGGTTCACGATGTGATCCCCGCCGTCGGAGAACTTGCCGACGGTGGTGCACGCGACACCGTTGCGCCGCAGCACATCAGCGGTGCCTTCCGTCGCCACGACCTCGAAGCCGAGATCGGCCAGCCGCTTGATCGGGAAGATCATCGCCCGCTTGTCCCGGTCCGCGATGGACACGAAAACCCGGCCCTTGACCGGCAGCGACCCGTACGCCGCAGCCTGGCTCTTGGCAAACGCCTCGCCGAACTGCAGGGAGATGCCCATCACCTCGCCGGTGGACTTCATCTCCGGGCCCAGCGTCGTGTCCGTGCCGGGGAACCTGGCGAACGGCAGCACCGCCTCCTTGACAGCGATGTGCCCGTCGGGCGGAAGGTCGGCACCGTCGCCCGCCTCGACGGGAGGCAGCAGGCCTTCTTCCCGCAGCTGCGCAATCGTGGCGCCGAGCATGACGCGAGCGGCCGCCTTGGCGAGCGGGACCGCGGTCGCCTTCGAGCTGAAAGGGATGGTGCGCGACGCCCGAGGGTTGGCCTCCAGGACATAGAGCACGTCGTCCTTGAGGGCGTACTGCACGTTGAGCAGGCCGAGCACGCCGATGCCGCGCGCGATCGCTTCGGTGTGCGACCGGATCCGCGCGATCTCCTTGCGCCCCAGCGTAATCGGTGGCAGGACGCAGGCCGAGTCGCCGGAGTGGATGCCGGCCTCCTCGATGTGTTCCATCACCCCGCCGAGGTAGAGCTCAGACCCGTCGTAAAGAGCGTCGACGTCAATCTCGATCGCATCCTCGAGGAAGCGGTCGACGAGGACCGGGTGCTCGGGCGAGACGGCCGTGGCCCGATCGATGTAGCCGACAAGCATCTTGTCGTCGTAGACAATCTCCATGCCCCGACCGCCGAGAACGTACGAAGGTCGCACCAGCACCGGGTAGCCCACCTCGCCGGCAATCGCGCGAGCCTGGTCGTACGACGTCGCGACGCCATGCTTGGGTGCGGGCAGTCCGGCCTGGCGCAGGACCTCTCCGAAAGCGCCCCTCTCCTCCGCCAGGTGGATCGCCTCGGGCGAGGTGCCGACGATCGGCACACCCGCATCCTTGAGCGCCTGCGCCAGCTTCAATGGCGTCTGGCCACCCAACTGGACGATGACTCCGACGACACCGCCGTCGACTTGCCCTGCGGCGCGACCGCTCGCCTGCTCTGCGGCGACGACCTCGAGCACGTCCTCGACGGTCAGTGGCTCGAAGTAGAGCCGATCGCTCGTGTCGTAGTCCGTCGAGACCGTCTCCGGGTTGCAGTTGACCATCACCGTCTCGAAGCCGGCCTCGGACAGTGCAAATGCCGCGTGCACGCAGGCGTAGTCGAATTCGATGCCCTGCCCAATCCGATTAGGCCCGGAGCCCAGAATGAGGACCTTGGGCTTCGCTGACGGCGCGACCTCGTTCTCGTCGTCGTAGGACGAGTAGTGGTACGGCGTCTCGGCGGCGAACTCCGCCGCGCACGTGTCCACCGTCTTGAAGACCGGGCGGACGCCGAGCGCCAAGCGGTGCGCCCGCACCGCGGCCTCCGTCGAGCCGATGATCCGCGCGATCTGGCAGTCCGAGAAACCCTCCCGCTTGATGGTCCGCAGCACGTCTTCGTCGAGCTGGTCCAGCGTCAGGGCGGCCAGCTGTCCCCTGATCAGGCTGAGCTCCTCGACCTGGCTGACGAACCATGGGTCGATGCCGCTGACCCGACTCACCTCCTCGACCGACGCGCCCAGGCGAAGCGCCTGCTCCACGGTGTAGAGACGGCCGTCATGCGGCCGGGCAAGTGCCGCCACCACGTCGGTCAACGTCGCGCCTGGACCGGCAGGCAGCTCGTCGTCGACACACGTCCAGAAACCGTTGGGGGACTGCTCGAGTGAGCGCATTGCTTTCTGGAGCGCCTCGGCGAAGCTGCGACCGATCGACATCGCCTCGCCGACGGACTTCATGGTCGTCGTCAGAGTCGTGTCCGCGTCGGGGAACTTCTCGAAAGCGAAACGCGGCATCTTCACCACGACGTAGTCCAGGCTGGGCTCGAAGCTGGCCGGCGTCTCCCGAGTGATGTCGTTGGAGATCTCGTCGAGGGTGTAGCCGATTGCGAGCTTGGCTGCGATCTTGGCGATCGGAAAGCCGGTCGCCTTACTGGCCAGAGCGGAGGACCGCGAGACCCGGGGGTTCATCTCGATGACGACCATCCGGCCGGTCTGGGGGTGCACGCCGAACTGGATGTTGGACCCGCCGGTGTCGACACCGACCGCCCGAATGACCGCGATCGCCATGTCGCGCATCTGCTGGTACTCACGGTCGGTCAGCGTCATCGCGGGTGCGACCGTGACGGAGTCCCCGGTGTGCACGCCCATCGGGTCGAGGTTCTCGATCGAGCAGACGACGACGACGTTGTCCGCAGTGTCGCGCATCAGCTCGAGCTCGTACTCCTTCCAGCCGAGCACGCTCTCCTCGACCAGCACCTCGCTCGTCGGGCTCAGCGCCACACCCTGGCCGGCGATCCGACGCAAGTCGGCCTCGTCGTAGGCAATCCCTCCCCCGGCTCCCCCCATGGTGAACGACGGGCGGACCACCACCGGGTAGCCCAGCTCCGCGACGGCGTCGAGGCACTCCTGCACCGACCCGCAGACTGAGCTGTTCGGGACATCGAAGCCGATGGAGCGGACGAGGTCCTTGAACGTCTGGCGATCCTCGCCGGCCCTGATCGCGGCGATGTTGGCACCGATGAGCTCGACGCCGTACCGCTCGAGGATGCCGGCCTCGGCAAGTGCGACAGCGGCGTTGAGCGCTGTCTGACCACCAAGCGTGGCGAGGAGCGCATCGGGGCGCTCTCGCTCGATGACCTGGGTCAGCACTTCGGTAGTGATCGGCTCGACATAGGTCGAGTCGGCAAACTCCGGGTCGGTCATGATGGTGGCCGGGTTGGAGTTGACGAGCGAGACGCGGATGCCCTCCGCGCGCAGTACCCGGCATGCCTGGGTGCCGGAGTAGTCGAACTCACAGGCCTGACCGATGACGATCGGACCCGACCCGATGACGAGGACGTGGCGCAGCTCTTCCCGACGTGGCATCTAGTGCTCGGCCTCGGCAGGTGCTGGCTCGTCGCCCGGCACAGCATCACCTTCGACACCGATCTCGTCGGGTGCGGTCGCCGGGATCGCATCATTGAGCGCGACTGCGAGCACCACCGAGGCGATAATCGTCACGAGGCCGATCAGCGCTGCGGTCAGGAGCCACGCCGGTGTCGGCGGAGTGCCGCGGAGGACGCCGTCGTTCGGGTCCCCTCCGTGAGCCGAATCGTCGTGGTCGTCGTGCGCCGCCTGGCCATGGGTGTCGTGGCCGTGCGCGGTGTCGCTCATGGAGTGCCTTCCGTCGTGGTCGGGTGTACCTCGTGAACGCCGGCTGCCCGCGCGGCAGTCCAGATCTCGCGTGCTTCACCTGGGGAGAGCAGTCCGACCCGCAGAGCGAAACGCGTCGCGCCCTCCAGGCTGGCCGCCATCGCGTCGAGGCGACCAGACGCCCGGGCGGGCGCTCCTTGGGCCTGCTCCGCGGCGTGCACGGCACGCGCCTGGCCCATCCGATCGACCTCCTCCCGCAGCAAGGAACGGGCGAGATCCCGCAGCGCCGGGTCGATCTCCGACGCCGGCGCCAGCGGTGTCTCGAGAGGAACGACGCCGAGCTGACGCACCCCGTCGCCGCCGATGTTCTTGCCGGCTGCCCGCGCCGCCTCCGTGGCTTGCTCAGTCTGGTTCACCGGCGTGCTCCCGAAGTGGTCATCATCGCGGCGAAGTCACCGAAGAGTCCGGTTGCGTCGTGCGGACCGGGGGCCGCCTCCGGGTGGTACTGCACCGAGAAAGCTGCGAGGTCGAGGCACCGCAATCCCTCGACAACGCCGTCATTGAGATCAACGTGACTGACCGCCACAGCGCCGTACGCCGTGGCCATCGGCGCACGGATGTCGTCCGGTGCGAGGACCGCGAAACCGTGGTTATGGCTGGTGATTGCCACGCGACCGGTCGCCAGGTCTTGCACCGGCTGGTTGACGCCGCGGTGGCCGAAGCGCAGCTTGAACGTGCCGAGCCCGAGCGCGCGGCCAAGGATCTGGTGGCCCAGGCAGATGCCGAAGACAGGTCGGCGGCCGAGCACTCCGCGCAGCGCCTCGACGGCGTACGACGTCGCCGCCGGGTCGCCAGGTCCATTGGAGAAGAAGACCCCATCCGGGTCGAGGGCCAGGATCTCCTCCGCCGTGGCAACAGCGGGTAGAACGTGCACCTCCGCCCCGTGAGCCGCCAAATATGCGGGGGTAGAGCGCTTCATGCCCAGGTCGACGGCGGCAACCCGGAACCGGCGTTCGCCGAGAGCCGGCACGACATAGGGCTGCGCCGTCGTGACCTCGCGAGCGAGGTCCGCTCCGACCATGCCGGTGCTGGCGCGCACCCGATCGACCAACGCCTCGGCGTCGGACTCGACCGAGCTGACCGCGCACCGCATTGCCCCGCGGTCGCGCAGGCGGCGGGTGATCGCGCGGGTATCGACGCCGCCGACACCGACGACCCGGGCCTCGCGCAGCTCGGCGTCAAGGCTCCGGCGCGCCCGCCAGCTCGACGCAACAGGTGAGGGCTCCCTGACGACGAACCCGGCCACCCAGATCCGGTCGGACTCCGGATCGACTGTGTTGGTGCCGGTGTTGCCGACGTGCGGCGCCGTCATCACGACGACCTGTCGGTGGTACGACGGATCCGTCAGGGTCTCCTGATAACCCGTCATACCAGTGTTGAACACGGCCTCGCCGAAGCTCTCGCCCTCGGCGCCAAAAGCCTGACCGCGGTAGACGGTTCCGTCCTCGAGGGCAAGCAGCGCCGGGCGTCGGGCCCGGCCGATGAGCGGCAGTCCGGCCGGAGCGGGAGCTGGGCCGGCTGGGGCGGCGCCAAGGGCGACCAGCCAGTCGGGGTACGCCGTAGTGTCATCGGCCTGGATCGTCAGTGTGACGTGCTGCGGGAGCGCGAGCACGAGCGCGCCGTCCTGGACAGTCGCTCCGTGCAGGTCGTCGTGACGGACGACCGCATCGGGAAGGTCCACCCGGCGCAGGAGCACTCCGTCACGGGTCAGCCGTGCCGCTGCCGCCGCGCCGGTCTCCGCCAGCGTGCCGTAAAGCGCAGGCGCCAGATCATCAGCAAGGTCGCTGTCATCGCTGGGGCCGACGGAGTCCTTGCGCCAGCGGATACTCATTGGATCTTCCCGTCGAGCACCGTCGCGCGACCACGCAGGAAGGTCGCCACTACCCGAGCCGGGAGGGTGCGACCGGCAAAGGGTGTATTGCGGCTGCGTGACGCCAGCTGTGCGGGATCGACGGTCCAGCGGGCTGCCGAGTCGACGAGGGTGAGGTTGGCCGGCGCGCCGACGACGAGCGCCCGGCCGTGGTCGCTCAGCCCACCAATGCGCGCCGGTCGCACCGACATGCGGTCAGCCACCTGCGCCCAAGTCATCGCTCCGGTGGCCACCATCGTCTCGGCGACGACGGACA
>JBKJUS010000146.1:0-2557 GCA_046590575.1 Mycobacteriales bacterium
CCGGGCTCGCGCTGCGCATCCGGTACCTACGACGACGGCAGGCGACCCGCGGCACGGCCGCCCGGACGGCGGTCCCGGCCGCGAAAGCCCGGACCGAGGATGCGGTGGTGGCCGCAGCTGACGTGCCTCTCGTGCGCTGGGCGGGCCAGCACCTCGCCCAACTCGTACTGCACCTTGACCGCCGGACAGTGACCGGGGCGCCGATCGCGGTCGAGTTGAGCGACACCGCCGGCCTTGAACTCCTTTGGGACACCCCACAGCCCGACGCGCCCCAGGGGTGGAAGGTGGCTGACGGGGGGTGGGCCTGGCGACTCGCCTACGACCCCGACGCCCCAGTACCGGTCGATGAGCTTCCCGCGGCGATCCCTGCCTTGGTCACCGTTGGTCACCGTGACCGCCGCCAGCTGATGATCGACCTCGAGGCGTACGGTGCCATCACGGTCTCGGGCACCGACGACCGGGTCCAAGCGTTCCTCCGATCAGTCGCGCTCGAGCTGGCCAGCGACCAGGACCTTGCCGATGCCTATGTGCACGCCGTCGGGTTCGACCCGGGCGTCGGTCATCTGGATCGACTCAGCACGAGCGATGTCGACGGGGCGCTACGTCGCCTCGACGGTGTGCGCCGGTCGGTGACTGAGGCGCTCGACGTTGCTCGGCTCGATGGGACCTTCGCCGCGCGTACCGGGTCGGCGACACCTATCGAAGCCACCGTCGTCATCGCACACCCATCCAACGGAGACGACGCGGAGCGGCTACTGCAGGCGGCTCCAGCCCATCGAGGTATCGCCGTGATCGTCGCCGGCGACAAAGGCATGGCCTCCGCGCACGTCGAGTTGCTCGACGATGGCACCGCCCGCATCGAGCCGCTTGGCGTCGTGTTCACCCCGGTCGCCATCCCGGCGGACAGCATCACGGCCATTGACGGGCTGCTCGACGCGCTCGACGCTCCCCCGCCCCTACCTGGCGACGCGCACCGGCATCCCGACGATGACCCGCGGCGCAACGGCGCTGTCGTCGGGGAGTTCTCGACGAACGGACACCGCCCTCACAGCGGGAACGGCAACGGGGCCGCCCCGCAGGGCGACGATCACACAGGGCCCGCTACCGGCGAGACCAGCTCGGCTGAACTGTTCCCGGCCGACTCCGACGGCGAGGGCATCGAGCCGGCACTGCTCGTCCGCGTACTCGGCACCCCGGGGGTGCCGGACCGCCCGGACCTGGGCCGACGGGAGCTCATCCTGACCGTTCTGCTTGCCTGTCGCCGTCGCCCGGTCGCCGCGAGCGCTGCGCAAGATGCGTTGTGGGGCGGCAAGCCAGTGGAGTCCAAGACGGTGTGGAACGTCATCGGCGCCACCCGCAAGGCACTCGGCGACCTCCCCGATGGAACACCGGTAATGCCCTCCGCTGACCGCACCCGAAGCACGCTGAGCGTCGCACCGGGCGTCGTCACCGACCTCACCGTCTTGCAGGGCCTGGTCGAGCAGGCCAGGCAGACGCCGTCGTCCGAAGCGATCGGGCTACTGCGCCAAGGGTTGGACCTGGTCGTCGGCCCGCCGTTCGATGCCGCCGGCTTCGACTGGGCCCACCGCGACCAAGATGTCGCCGAAGCCTGCACGCTGATCGAGCACGCCACCGAGCGGCTCGTCGAACTCGCGCTCGACGCCGGCCTCGTCGACGTCGCCCGCGACGGGATTGTGCGCGGGCTGCGCGGACTTCCCGGCAACGAGGAGCTTTACCGGTGCCGGATGCGCGTCGAGCACCGCAGCGGCAACCTGCCCGGCGTGAGCGGCGCATACGAGGAACTCGTCACGTACCTCGCCGACATCGAGACCGAACCTTCCACCTCGACCACCGCCCTCTACCAGGATCTTGTCCGCCCGGCCCGCCGCTGATAGCGGGTCCCTCGTAGTCGTCCAGGCCGGGCCGGGCGGCTCAGGTGATGTCGGGATAGGCCCTCTCGATGACGTTCCACCAGCCCGGATTCGCACGGTCAGCCGCGGTCGCCACCAGCGAGATCATCCGTTCCGCATCCGGGCCGCCGAAGGTGACGGTCACGTAGTCGGAGGCGCCACGCACCCTCGCCCACCCCGCCGCCGACGCGAGGCCCTCGACGGTGCCGTAGAACCCGGTGACGTGGCGGCTGTCGGCCAACAAGTCGGGGTCGCCGTGGACGATGGTCACGTGACGCCGTCCAAGCACCAGTTCCTCGGCCTCGCAGATCACCAGACTCTCGGCCAGTTCCCGGCGGCGCGCGTTCTCGGTGGTGGCGTCGGCGATCTCTGCGAGACGCCAGCCGAAGGGGTTGTAGGTAGTGGGATCATCGATACGCATGGAGGCCTCCGGGGTGTCGTGGCTCCACGACACGACGACTGGCTGACCGGGGGTGGAGCGCCAGCACCAACAGTAGGCGGCGGTCTCTCTACGGTTGCCTGATTTACCAAACCGCGGCGTCGCACCTTGAGACAGATACTGGTCCGGCGGTAGGAGTCGGTCGCGGCGCTCGAGGCACGATGTACTGCGGAGTCCAGGCCGTGAGCGCGTCGAGGAGGAACACTCG
>JBKJUS010000045.1:0-19969 GCA_046590575.1 Mycobacteriales bacterium
CATGCTGTGCACGCACGGTGTGTTGCACCTCCTCGGCTACGACCACGCCGAGCCGAGTGAAGAGCAACACACCGTGCGTGCACAGCATGTGCATCTCGTCCTGTAGTGAGTGACCCACCGCCTTCGCCTGCGCGTCGGCGATCTCCGGGCAGATCACGATGTCACCGAGCAGCGCTGGAGACAGATCGTGATCCTCCCGTCCACGGGCATCGTCAAGCTCGTCCATCGGGA
The DNA here is from genome assembly GCA_046590575.1 of Mycobacteriales bacterium. GTDB lineage: Bacteria > Actinomycetota > Actinomycetes > BP-191 > BP-191 > DATLNF01. The sequence continues at coordinate 232 of JBKJUS010000045.1, forward strand.
AGGCGAGCACATCGGTTGGGCCGGCCTCCTCCATCCAGCGCAGGTTGAGCCGTTCCATGGCTCCGACGTCGACAAGCAGGATGGACAGCTCAGCGAGCGGATCCACGCCCATGTGCTCGAGGGCGTGACGGGCAAGCGCGACGAGCATGTCTTCGTCGACGCTCCAGTCGCTCTCGTTGGCAACGAAAATGGACATCGGCTCAGCCGCGCCGCGGTCGCTTGCCGGCATCAGAGCGACTGCCGGAGCGTGGCGCAGTGTTCTCCTCGTCGTATCGCGCGTAGGCGTCGACGATCTCCGCGACGAGCTTGTGGCGGACGACGTCAGCAGAGGTGAGCTGCGGGAACGCGACGTCGTCGATGCCGGTGAGTATGTCGCGCACGACGCGCAGACCGCTCTGCGTGCCGCTAGGCAGGTCCACCTGCGTGATGTCTCCGGTGACGACGATCTTCGCGCCGAAGCCGAGTCGGGTGAGGAACATCTTCATCTGCTCGGGCGAGGTGTTCTGCGCCTCGTCAAGGAGGATGAACGCGTCGTTCAACGTCCTTCCCCTCATATATGCCAGTGGAGCGACCTCGATCGTTCCAGCCGCCATGAGCCGAGGGATCGACTCCGGGTCGATCATGTCGTGCAGCGCGTCGTAGAGCGGTCGAAGGTACGGATCGATCTTCTCGTAGAGCGTGCCGGGCAAGAACCCGAGGCGCTCCCCCGCCTCGACGGCCGGGCGGGTCAGGATGATCCGGTTGACCGCCTTCGCCTGCAGCGCCTGCACGGCCTTGGCCATCGCCAGGTACGTCTTACCGGTGCCGGCCGGGCCGATCCCGAAGACAATCGTGTGCTTGTCGATCGCCTCGACGTAGCGCTTCTGGTTGACGGTCTTCGGTCGGATGGTGCGACCGCGCGACGACAGGATGTTCAGACTAAGCACGTCCGCAGGTCGTTCCGTGGTCGGCTGGACCAGCATGCCGAGCGCCCGATCGACGATCTCGGAGCTGATCTGCTCACCTTTGCTGAGCAGGTTGATCAGCTCCTCGAAGAGCCGTACGCCGAGCGCGGTATCGGCTGGCAGGCCGGTGATCGTGATCTCGTTGCCGCGCACATGAACATCGGCGCGTAACGCCTTCTCGATGACCACCAGCAGCTCGTCCCGCTGACCGAGAAGGCTCACCATCGAATGAGCGCCAGGCACCACGATCTTGGTCTGGATGGGCTCTGACACGGGCGAGGCGGCGCCTGCTTCCGGGGACGGGAACGAGGTCATGATCGTACCCGCAGCGGTATGTCGCTAGACGCCTAGTCGACCGAGCTGCGCGCCGCCGAGGACGTGCGCATGGACGTGGAAGACGGTCTGCCCCGCATGCGCACCGGTGTTGAAGATCAGCCGCCACCCCTCGTCGGCGATGCCCTGCGCCGTCGCGATCGCGGCAGCATGGGCGACAACCTCCTGCAGCAAGTCTGGGACCGCGCTGAGCGCGGCAACGTTGGGCAGGTGCTCGCGCGGTACGACGAGGACGTGGACGGGAGCTCGAGGCTCGATGTCGAGGAAGGCGACCGTGTGATCGGTGACGCTGACGGTCGTCGACCGGATCTCGCCGGCGACGATCCGGCAGAAGAGGCAGTCACTCATGCGCGAGCCGACTCTCGCGTGAGGTAGAGACCCAGAGCGCCTGTCCCACCGAGAACGACCACAACGGCTGCCGCGATGGCAAGGAGAGAGGCGATACTGCGGCCACCGCCGCCAGAGGGCCCTCCCACGGCCGCAGCGGCGGTCTCCTCCACCGGCACGGTGTCGTCGAAGCTCGGTCGCGACACCTGCACCGGGCTGACGCTGACTGTCGGCAGCACCTGCTCCGGAGCCGTGGACTCGCGGTCTTCCGGAGTCGCGAGCGGGTCAGGTCCCGTGGTTCGCGACGGTGCTGGCCGGGACTCACTCGGCGACCCGTCCGGGCTCGACGTGGCGCTGGGGCGGGCGGACCGGGAAGGCCTAGGTCCGGACGTCAGCGTGGGGCAGAGGATGGTGCTGCAGCGTGCTGACGGCGACGGGCTGGGCTGCTCTGGTGACGGCTCGGTGCTCGGGCCGGGCACGTTCGAGGAAGACGTCGTCGGCGTAGGAGACTCCTGCCTCAGCGCACCCGACATGCGGCCCATGGATTCCGCACCAGCGACGCCAACGAGCGCGCCGGAGAGCACGACCGCAGCCGCCAGGGACAGGCCGGCCGTCACTGCCCGGAGTGTGCGCACGGTCATCCCTCCCTGCCGGTCACTGTAATCGTGCTGCGGTGAAGGTTTCGCCGCTCCCCCAACATCGCGAAGATTTCGACGACTCGCGTCAACGACCTGCCGTCTGGCGCGTCTAACCGAGCATGATTGAGGCCATGGCGGGTGCGACTGACACGGTCGTCACATCGTGGTCGGACGCCGACCGTGCGCTGTCGGACCTCTACCGCGCCCATTACCGCTCATTAGTGCGCCTCGCCGCCTTGCTGCTCGACGACGTCGGGACGAGCGAGGAGGTCGTCCAGGACGCTTTCGTGCAGATGCACATCGGGTGGCGCCGACTGCGCGATCCGGACAAGGCGCTCGCCTACCTGCGCCAGATCGTCGTCAACAGGTCCCGGTCTCGGATGCGCCGCCGACAAGTGGCCGCAAAGCATGAGCCGGCGCCGATGCCCGACATGGCAAGTGCTGAGCACTACGCCATCGACCGGGCAGAGCGCGCCGCAGTTGTCGCTGCCCTCCAACTGCTGCCCGACCGGCAGCGCGAGGCCGTCATCCTGCGTTACTACGGCGATCTCTCCGAGAACGAGATCGCCCGCGCCATGGGTGTCACCAACGGCGCCGTGAAGTCCCACGTCCACCGCGGTCTGGCCGCGCTCACCCGCCACCTGGAGCCGTTCGCATGAGCGCCGACGAGAAGCTTCGCGACATCCTGCGCGCTGAGGCAGACCTCATCGAGCCCTCCCCGGCCGGGTGGGACCGGATCCGTGAGGTCATCGCCGTACGCCGACGTCGTCGACTCTGGCTCCGCTCCTCACTCGTCGCCACCACCGCGCTGTCCCTGGTCGCGGTGGTCGCGCTGGTGTCGACCGGCGGCACGGATCCCGACACCCGCGGCCGGATCGTTCCGGCGACCGCACCGCCGTCACCATCGGCGAGCCCCGGCGCCGTGCCGGCGCCGGCCGACCGCGACGCGCCACTGCCCGTGATCTGGCCGCTCACGACGCTGCGACAGATCGACTTCTGGCAGGACAACCCGCAGAGTCGCCCCGCGCTGCGGAGTCCGGAGACCACTGCGAAGGAGTTCGTGCTGCGCTACCTCGGCCTGGCCGACGTGCGCGTGGAGTCGAGCGGCGTCACGAGCGGTACGAGCTTCTGGGTGGTAAGCCGGCTGATTGTCCCGGGCGATGAGAAGACCCGGGTGTTCATCGCGACCGTGGCGGTGACAGCCGAATATGCCCGCGACGACCCCGAGCCGGGACCCTATCTGGTGAGCCGCGTCGAGAGCGGCGACGGCGTCGAGTCGCTGACCATCACCTCACTGACCGGGGGGGACTCGCCCCTCATGAGCCCCGTGACCGTGACCGGGCGCGTCAACGGGGTCGACGAGTCAGTGCGGGTCGAGATCAGGGGGCACCAGCCCGCTGGTGCCGCGGGCTACGTCGAGCTGGCGAAGGCCTTCGTGCCAGCCGGTGCCGAGCAGCCGTGGGAGACCGTTCTCTCCTTTCCTGAGCCTCCTGAGAACGCTGGCGCGGTGTACGCCTCCACCGCAAGCCCAGCAGACGGCAAGCTGTCCGCAGTCACCGTCATACCCGTCGCTCTGACCTCACCGAGAATGCAGGACGCCGCAGCCCGGACGGCTACGCCTCAACCCACTGCCGCTTCGGAGATTTACCCGGCGCAGTTCGTCGCGGTCGAGGACGGTCGGATCGGGGTCTACGAGGCGAAGACCGGCAAGCGTGTTCGCTTCTACACCGAGCCGCGTCCGGGCGGCGGCGCGTCAGAACCGTCGGTATACGAGAACTACAGCTCGATCCTCTACGTCCAGGGCGAGGGCACCTGTGCCTCCAGCATCCGATCGGTGGGGCTCGACGGATTTCCGAGAGAGACCCTGGTCACGTCGAAAGAAGGCCGCGTGGCCAGCAAGCCAGCGATGAGCGACGGTGGCCGACTCGCCTACGCCTCCTCGGTGTGCGACCCGGCTGCGGGCGCGACTGAGCTGGTCGTCGGCTCGAAGCGGATCCGGTTCGGAACCGAGGAAGGCGGGAGCATCAACGACCTAGCCTGGTCTCCAAAGGGCGATCGGATCGCCGTGCTGGTGGGGCTGATCGACTCCACCGAGATCTACCTGGTCGACCCAGACACTGCTTCCTCCGTCGTACAGGGCAAGCCCTTGCCGCGGCCGCCCGACGAGGAAGGTGTCGACTGCGACTGGTCCTCGGTGACCTTCGCCGGTGACGGACGGCTGCTGGCCGGGCAGGCGTGCTGGTCCGAGATCTCCGACGCTGGCTCGCTAGGGGGCCGGATCGTCGCCTTCGAAGAATCCGGACCGCGACCCTTCCTCACGCTTCCGGAGCGCATCGCCGCCTTCGATGTCGACCGCTCGGGCGATCACCTCGTGCTCGGCATGCTTGCGTGTGACGAGACGTGCGAGCACGCGCCCGAATCCGTAGAGAGGTTCAGCGTCGACGGAGATCCGGTGAAGGTCACCGAGGGGTTGACCCAACCGGTCTGGGTCGACTAGCGCTCGACTGCCAGCAGACCGCGCCCGCCCACGCACGCAACGCGATGGCCCGCCGCATCCACCTCGCGTGCCCAGGCTCGGCAATCCACGCGATTCTCATAGGTTGCGTGCGCGGGCGGGCGGTGGTGCCGGCGGTCGGCGCAAGGAGGCGAACTCAGGACCAACGGCCGGAGGCGGCAAGCAAGACGGCTGCGGCGGCGACCCCTGCGGTCGAGGTGCGCAGCACCGAGGTGCCGAGCCGGTACGACGACGCTCCCGCGGTCGCGAAAGCCGCCAGCTCGTCTTCGGTGATGCCCCCTTCGGGACCCACGACGACCACCACCTCCCCCGTGCGTGGCGCCGAGACGCCGGCCAGCGGTACCGAGGCCGACTCGTGCAGGACGACGCCGAGCGATGCCGCCCGCAACCGCGCGCAGACCTCGCGCGTCGACGCGAGGGACGACACCGCCGGCAGCCGGTCGCGCCGCGACTGCTTGCCCGCCTCCCGCGCGGTCGAGCGCCAACGCTCGAGCGCCTTCTCGCCGCGCGTCGCCTCCCACCGGACCACACAGCGCGCCGCCGACCACGGCACGATCTCATCGACGCCGACCTCGGTCATCGCCTCGACGGCATCTTCGGCCCGCTCACCCTTGGCCAGCGCCTGCACGACGACCAATCGCGGCTGCGGAGCCAGCTCAGCGCGACGCGTCACAACATCGAGTGCGACAAACCCGCTGCCCACGACGACGACGACGCATTCAGCTACCTGACCTGCGCCGTCGCCCACATCGACGCGCTCCCCCACCTGCACCCGGCGTACGACGGCCGCGTGGTGGCCTTCTGGCCCGTCCAGCCGCAGCGCGGTGGCAGAAACGTCCGGCAGGTAGAACAGCGGGGCGGTCAGAGCTGCCCCCGCTCGGTGAGCAGATCACGAAGGGCGATGAGAATCTCTACCTCGAGGCGGTCCTTGGGCCGTCCCGCCGCCCGTTTCATCTGGATGAGGTCGTCCAGCGCGACGACATCGACACCGTAGCCGCCCGGGAGGGCTTCCAGCGTGGTCTCGCAGGCGCGCAGCAGTTTCGACAGCGTGGTGACGGTGGGGTCGACGGCACTGGACTCGATACGACCCACGACCGACTGGGCGACCCCAGCCTTCGTCGCGAGCGCGCGCTGGGTCAGCCCAGCCCGACGACGTGCGTGGCGGAGCAGGCGGGCAGCTTCGTTCACTACGCCACGATAGCAAAGGTGCTATCGACCGGACAGGACGTCCTTCAGGCGACCGAAGAGCCCGCCACTCCCGCCGCTCTCCGACCGCTCCTCACCACGAAGGGTCGCCAGCTCCCGCAGCACGCGCTCCTGTTCGGCGTCGAGGTTGGTCGGTGTGCTCACCTCGACGTGGATGTGCAGGTGTCCGCGTCCGGTAGCCCGCACGTGGGGCACGCCCCGACCGCGCAGGGTGATCACCTGGCCCGACTGGGTGCCGGCCTTCACGTCGATCCGCTCGGTCTCGCCCTCCAGCAGGTCCAGGTCCACCGAGGTGCCGAGTGCCGCGGCGGTCATCGGCAGCGTCACCTTGCAGTGCAGGTCGTCGCCGTCCCGCTCGAAAACGGAGTGGTCGAGCTCGTCGATCTCGACGTAGAGGTCACCGGCCGGCCCGCCGCTGGGCCCGGCCGCGCCTTCTGCTGTGAGCTTGATCCGCATCCCGTGCTCCACCCCAGGTGGGATCTTCACAGTGAGCGTACGGCGCTGTCGACGGCGTCCCTCGCCCGCACAGGCCGAACACGGGTCGGTGATGACCGAACCAGCGCCCCCGCAGGCCGGGCACGGCCGAGTCGTCATGACCTGACCGAGGAAGCTGCGCGCGATCTGACTGACCTCACCGCGGCCACGGCAGGTGGTGCACTCGGCCGGCGCAGTCCCCGCGGTCGTGCCGGCGCCCCGGCAGCTCTCGCAGGCTAGGGCCGTGTCGACCGAGATCTCCCGGGTGACGCCGAAGGCCGTCTCCACCAGCGACAGGGACGCCCCGACGAGCAGGTCCTCGCCCCGTCGGACCCGCGAGCGCGGACCGCGACCACCCCCGCCGAAGCTGAACCCACCACCTCCGCCGCCGAAGAAGGCATCCATGATGTCCTGCAGGCCGCCGAAGCCACCGCCGCCGAAACCGCCGAACGCGTCGGTCCCGCCCAAGTCGTAGCGCTGGCGCTTCTCCGGGTCGGAGAGCACTTCGTACGCTGCCGTGACCTCCTTGAAGCGCTCCTCTTCGTCGGGGTTGATGTCGGGGTGCAGCTCACGGACCAGCTTGCGATAGGAACGCTTGATCTCCTCGGCCGTGGCGTCCCGACCGACCCCGAGGATCGCGTAGAGGTCGATCGCCATCAGCGGGTGCCCCCGAGCATCTCGCCGACGTAGCGCGCCACAGCCCGCACAGCGGAGATGGAGCCGGCGTAGTCCATCCGGGTGGGACCGAGTACGCCAAGCCCGCCGAGCGCGGTGCCCGGTCCGTAGCCGATGGAGACGACGGAGGTCGAGCGCAGACCTTCGACCTGGTTCTCCTCGCCGATCCGCACATGCACAGTCGTCGGGTCGTTGGCCTCGCCGAGCAGCTTCAGCAGCACAACCTGCTCCTCGAGCGCCTCGAGCACCGGTCGCATCATCGGGAAGTCGAGCGCGCTGTGCGTGAGGTTGGCCGTGCCGGCCAGAGCCACCCGCTCCTCCGCCTTCTCCACCAGCGTCTCAAGCACCACGGTCATCAGAGTGGTGAGCACCGGGCGCAGCTGAGGTGGCGCGGCGGCGGGCAGGTCGGACAGCGCCGTCGCGGCGTCGGAGAGCGGTCGGCCGGCCAACCGGGAGATCAAAAGCGTGCGCAGCCCGGTGACCGTCTCATCGTCCAGCGGGGCCGGCAGCTCGACCACCCGCTGCTCGACCCGCCCACTGTCGGTGATCATCACCAGCATCACCCGGTTGGGTGACAGGTGCACCAGCTCGACATGGCGCACGGTCGAGCGCGACAGGCTGGGGTACTGCACCACGGCGACCTGCCGGGTCAGCTGAGCCAGCAGGCGCACCGATCGGCGTACGACGTCGTCGAGGTCGGCCGCCCCCGTGAGGAAACTCTCGATCGCTCGACGCTCCGCCGCGCTCAGCGGCTTGACCGTCGAGAGCTGGTCGACGAAGAGCCGGTAACCCTTGTCGGTCGGCACCCGACCGGCCGAGGTGTGCGGCTGGACGATGTACCCCTCGTCCTCCAAGGCGCTCATGTCGTTGCGCACAGTGGCCGCCGAGACGCCGAGGCGGTGCCGCTCGGCGATGTGCTTGGACCCGACCGGCTCGTTCGTGGCGACGAAGTCCTCGACGATGGCGCGCAACACTTCGAGTTTGCGCTCTTCGAGCACGCTCGCCTCCTCTCGTGCCTCGGTGCTGGCACTCAACTGCTGTGAGTGCCAATCCTAGCCGAGTCGAAAGTGGCGAACCGGCCGGACCGTTGAGGGCTCTGCATCGTTAAAGGGGAAGTCGTCACACAGTTGGGGCACCGCATGAGCGAATCGGTCAGCGAGCGGCCCAGTTTCCCGCGCCGACGGGTGCTCCAGACGGCCGGCGCAGTGGCGGTCGTCGCGACTGGCCGGTCCGCTCTGGCCGGATCCACCGTCGGCTCTGCCGCAGAGCCGGCCGAACGCGGGAAAGCCCTCCCGGTGAGCCGCGACCCGGCACTTCACGTCGCACGTCGGCTCACCTTCGGGCCCACTCCCACGCTGCTCGCGCACATTCGCGAGATCGGGGTGGACCGCTGGATCGACGAACAGCTCGACCCCGCCACGATCGACGACACGACGACCGACCTCTACGCCGCCGTGCCGTCGGTCGGCGACGCCCCGCGCACGCCATACCTCCGGGTCGACGTCGGCTCACTCGAAGCGGCGCGGTCGCGGACCGTGATCCGTCAGCTGTACAGCGAGAAGCAGCTCTACGAGGTGATGGTCGAGTTCTGGGCTAACCACTTCAGCATCTACGGCAACCACGTGCTCGCCAGCAGCTACCGCAACGAAGACGACCTCATGGTGGCCCGCCCGCACGCCCTCGGCACCTTCCGGGAGATGCTGCACGCGTCAGCACGCAGCCCGGCGATGCTCTTCTACCTGGACCAGTGGCTCTCCGACGGCAAGAACCCCAACGAGAACTACGCCCGCGAGCTGCTCGAGCTGCACACCCTCGGTGTCGACGGCGGCTACTCAGAGCGGGACATGAGCCAGGCTGCGCTTGCGCTGACCGGGTGGACCGTCGACACCGGCCGGGGGACCTTCCTCTACCGACCGCAGGCGCACTACGTCGGCCCGCTGCGGGTGCTGGGGTGGCGCTCGGCGAACGCCACCCCGGAGGGTGGGCTGGAGGTCGGCGCTTCACTGCTCGACTACCTTGCCCGGCACTCGAGCACCGCCCGCTTTCTCGCGACCAAGCTCTGCCGGCGCTTCGTCGCCGATCACCCGCCGGCGGCGCTCGTCGCGTCGACCGCGAAGGTCTACCTCGCCTCGGACACGGCGATCGTCCCGGTGCTGCGGCACATCTTCGCGAGCAGCGCCTTTCGCAGCAGCGTGGGGTCGAAGTACCGCCGCCCGATGGAGCTGGTCGGGTACGCCGTACGCGCGCTCGGTTTCGAGCCGAAGCCGCAGTTGGCGTACGACAAGGCGCGCACCCTGATCACTCATCTCGAGAGGCTGGGGCAGTCGCCGTTCAACTGGCCACCACCCGACGGCTACCCAGACGTGGCCGAGGACTGGCTGTCGACCGCAGCCAACCTGGTCCGGTGGAACTTCCTGCAGATGCTCGCGACGGGTCGGATCGGCGGACTGGGCCAGCCCGACTACAACGCCCTGGTCGGCGCACCGGCACCCACGACGGCAGGCGAGCTGGTCGACCGGCTGGTCGCCCGGCTCCTCTTCCAGCAGGTGTCGGCCGCGCACCGTCAGGCGTTGTTGCGCTATCTGGCGCTCCCGCCCGAGGCGAAGGTCGACGCCAACGCCGTCCGGACACACGCTCCGGCACTGTCCGCCCTCATCCTCAGCTCCTCCTACGTCGGCGTGAGGTAGCGCGATGACCGAGATGGCGTACCCATCAGAGCCCGGACTTCCGGCGGCGTGCGGTTGCCCCGACGAGGGCCAGGACTCCGCACCTCGCCGTGGGGTCACGCGACGCGGCCTGCTGGCCGCCGCCGGCATCGCCGGCGCGGCGACCGCGCTGGACCTAGCCCCGGGTCGGCGTTACGCCTTCGCGGCCGGCGCACCGGTCGGCGACACGCTCATCTGCGTCTTCCTGCGCGGCGGGATGGACGGGCTCTCCGTCGTACCGCCGATCGGCGACCCGGGGTACGCCGCCCGCCGCCCGACGATCGCCGTACCCGCGTCGCAAGCACTGCCGCTGGACCGCATGTTCGCGTTCCACCCGCGGATGGCGCCCCTGAAGAAGGTGTGGGACCGCAAGGACCTCGCCGTCATCGTCGCTGCCGGCGACCCCGACGGGACGCGCAGCCACTTCGACGCCGAGGACGCGATGGAGCGCGGCGTCGCGGGCGGCGACAGCGTCTTCACCGGGTGGATCGACCGGCACTTCACCTCCCGCTCCGAGGGTCAGCCACCGTTTCCGTCGGTCGCCATCGGCTACCGGCTGCCGACCAGCTTCCGGGGACCGGCGCAGGACATCGTGATGCGGTCGGCCAGCGAATTCCGCCTCGCCGTCCCGGACGCGGCAGAAGCCAAGGTGGAGCGGGCACTCGGCGACTTGCACAGCGGCTTCACCCACCCGAGCGCGACCCAGGCGAAGGAGACGCTCCGCGCGATTCGGCTGCTCGCGTCACGGCGCGGCAAGACCTACGCCCCGGCCAACGGCGCGACGTACCCGGCCACCGAGTTCGGCCGGGCTCTGCAGGAAGTCGCGCAGCTGATCAAGGCGAAGGTTGGGCTCGAGGCGGCCGCCGTCGACCTGGGCGGTTGGGACATGCACACCGCCATGGGTACGCCGGACAGCGGGTTGATGGCTAACCAGCTCGACGACTTCGCCGGCGGTCTTGGCGCGTTCTACATCGACCTTGGCTCGTTGATGGCGACCACCACCGTCGTGACGATGAGCGAGTTCGGCCGCACCGTCGCCGAGAACGGCAGTCAGGGCACCGACCACGGCTACGGCAACGTCATGTTCGCCATGGGCGGTGGGATACGCGGTGGCAAGGTCTACGGCCGCTGGCCGACGCTGGCGAAGGCTCAACTCGACAAGCAGGGTGACCTCCGCGCCACGACCGACTATCGCGACGTGCTGGCCGAGATCGTCCGGCAGCGGATGCGCAACGGCCGGCTCAGCGAGGTCTTCCCCCGCTACCGCCCGCGGGCGGTCGGCTTCGCCGACCCCCGCTGACCAGCTCACCCGCGCTGCCACCGACGAATGGACTGGCCGGCAGCAAGATCATGGCTTCCAGCGCATCGTTCGCCGCTCGTCAAGATCCACGATCGTGGCTAGTCCGGCCCACATCCCGGGGTGCGCGCTCCAGCGGCAAGCCTCGTTGGGCTGGGGAGAAGCCGCGCTACGGCGTCGGACTGGGGCTAGAGCTGACGGTGGGGCTCGGTGAGGACGAGGCGGTCGGGCCGGGCGTGGGCAGCGGCGGCACCGTGGAGGGGCTCGGTGCCGACGACGGGGAACTCGAGGTCGCCGACGGTGAGGGAGTCGGGGACTCAGTGTCCTGCGCGGTGTCTCCGGACGGCGTGTCGGTGCCCGGTGCGCTGCTGCCGGCGGTGAAGGTGTGGGTGCCGCCGTAGATGTAGACGGCCATGCCCACGCTGATCGCGTCAAGCAGGTACTTGGCGTCTGCCCGGGTCACCCGGATGCAGCCGTGGCTGGCCGGGCGGGCCGGCACGCTGTTCGAGCCGTGGATCGCCCAGCCGCGGTAGAAGTACTGCGGGTCGTAGAGGGTGCCGAGGTCGGCCTCGCGCACACCGACGATCCGGCGCTCGATCTTGTAATAGCCGACCGGGGAGAGCGCGCGGGCCAAGCGGCCGTTCTTCTGCTCGTAGGTCTTACCGTTGCCTGAGCTGACCGGCATGATGCGGACGATTGCGCCCTGGCGGATGACGTAGAGCACCTGCTTGGTGAGGTCGACCTCAACCCGGTCTGCCGGAGCATTGCCTTTGGGGACAGGCTTGATCGGTGCCTTGAGCGCCTCCAGGGTGGCCTTGCCGACAGCGCCGTCGGCGGGGATGCCCTGCACCTTCTGGAAAGCCATCACGGAGCTGCGTTGGGCAGCGCCGGGCCGGCCGTCGACCCGACCGATGTAGTAGCCGAGCGCGGTGAGCTGCCGCTGCACCGCGACGACGTCGTACGTCGGAGGCTTCGGCACGGCCTTGCTCGGCCTCGGCGACGCGGACGGTGACTCACTGCGCTCGGTCTCGGCCGACTCGACCGGAGCCGGTTCGGTGGGGTCTGCCGAAGCGGCCGACGGGAGAGGGTCCGGAGATGCCATCGAAACTGGACGGGCGGCGTCTGCGGTGCAGCCGGCGATCAGGGCACAAGCGGTGACAAGGGCGGCAATCGAGCTACGGCGCGGCAACGGTCGGTCCTCCAGGAAGGGTCGCGAGTCACCAAGTCAGACGCTCGCGGTGGCCGAGACGTTGCACGGCAATTCCTACGGTAACAGTCGGGACTATCCCCCGGAGGTCATCACGTCGGCATCGGCGGGCGGTGTCGGGTCCTCGGCCGTCTCCAGCCAGCGCTCGGGCAGGTGGACCGGGCGGGGGCCATGACTGTGCCCGCGCGGCAGCGCATCGGCCTCCGGCGGCAGCACCGTCGTGGGATCGAGCGGCGCCAGCAGCTCATCGAGCTCATCGAGCGTGGAGACCAGCCCGAGCAGCCGACGGCGTTCGGGTCCGACCGGGTAACCGGTGAAGTACCAGCCAACGTGCTTGCGGAAGTCGCGCATGCCGTAAACCTCGTCCGCCTTGTGCTCGACGAGCAGCTGGGCGTGCTCGCGCATGACCCGCATGACCTCTCCGAGCACTGGTGGGCCCTGCGCCGCACGGCCGGCGAAGACATCGACGAGATCACGGAAGAGCCATGGCCGCCCGAGGCAGCCACGGCCGATGACGACGCCGTCGCAGCCGGTCTCGTGAGTCATCCGAATGGCGTCAGCACCCGTCCAGATGTCTCCGTTGCCGAGCACAGGCACGTCTGTGACCGCCTCGTTCAGTCGCGCGATGGCCGACCAGTCGGCGCGACCGCTGTAGAGCTGCTCCGCCGTACGAGCGTGCAGCGCGACCGCCGCGACGCCTTCTGAAGCCGCGATCCGCCCACAGTCGAGATAGGTGACTGTGGCGTCATCGACACCGATGCGCATCTTCACGGTGACCGGTACGGCGCCCGCCGCACGCACCGCCTCGCGGACCAGATCGCGGAAGAGCACCCGGTGCACGAGGAGCGCCGCTCCCCCGCCGCGGCGCGTCACCTTGGGCGACGGACACCCCATGTTGAGATCGATGTGGTGCACCCCAAAGTCGTCAACGAGCAGGCGCACAGCCCGACCGACGACGTGTGGGTCGACGCCGTACAGCTGAACGCTTCGGACGTCCTCGCCCGGCTCGGCGGCCACCATGTCGCGGGTGCGCGCGTTGCCCTCGACGAGCGCCCGCGCCGAGGTCATCTCCGACACGTAAAGGCCGGCGCCGTAGCTGCGGCACAGAGCCCGGAAAGCGCCGTTGGTCACCCCTGCCATCGGCGCGAGGACCACTCCGGGGTCGACCGCAAGCGGCCCGATCTTCAGCACCAGAGGTCCGTAATCGCCACGTCGAGCTGCCCGAGGAGGTCGCGGAGCAGCGGCAAGGACAGCCCGATGACGGTGCCGGGGTCGCCGTCGACTCCCTCGATGAACGGCGCTCCTAACCCATCGATGGTGAACGCCCCTGCCACGGCCAGCGGCTCCCCCGTCGCGATGTACGCCGAGATCTCGGCATCGGACGGCGTACCGAACCGCACCGTGGTGGAGGCAACATCGGAGACTAACCGCCCGCTCGCGACGTCGATGACGCACTGCCCGGTGCGCAAGATGCCCGTCCGACCGCGCATCGCCCGCCACCGATTGGTGGCCTCGGCATCGTCGGCCGGCTTGCCGAAGGCCACCCCGTCGAGGTCGAGCATCGAGTCACATCCGACGACCAGCGGAGAGTCCAGCACGTCGACCATGTCAGCCACCGCTTCGGCCTTGCGACGCGCTAGCGCCTCGACCAGTCGGCGCGGATCAGCCGTCTCCTCGTCGGACTCGTCCACTCCGCTGACGGCGACGATCGGGTCGAAGCCAGCCGCACGCAATAACCGTAACCGCGCGGGCGAGGCGGAGGCGAGAACGAGCGAGTGGGTCGGCACGACACCCGATGCTACGTGGGACTCCAGATCGGCATCAGCGGCGACGAGGCGGTGTACGCCGGTCACTAAGCCAGATGTTGGTGAGCAGTACGAGCCCGAAGCCGGCGGCAGCGAGGAAGCAGATAATGGCCAGCGCCGGATAACCCAGGATCCGCGCGCTGGTCGGCACCCGCATGAGCAAGGCGGCGCCCATGATCAGGGCGGCGATGACCACGCCCGCAGTGACGCGGTTGGCGGACTGATGCATCCCGCGCATGATCTCGCGTTCGTCGATGCCGCGAACGTTGAGCTTCAGCTCGCCCTCTGCGAGGGCGTCCATCACCCGGTTGACCCGCCCCGGCAGCTGCTCGACGAACTCCTTCGCCTCGAGCATCGTCGCGAAGAGGGAGCCCTGTGTCGCGCTGCCAGCCATCCGGCCGCGCATGATGTCCGCCGCTTGCCGACGGATGGTCTCGTTGGGATCGAACTGAGGGTTGAGCGAACGGGCCACCTCGTCGAGGGCGAGTAGCGCGCGGCCAAGCATGCTCAGCTCCGGCACCGGTCGCAGACCGGACTGCACGGCAGCCCGCGTCAGCTCGAGGACCACCGCGCCGGCTCGCACCTCGGCCAGTGCCACTCCTTGGTTCTGGGCGACGATCTCCCCCACTCGACGACGGAACGCCGTGTCATCGAGCTCGTCTTCGTCGTCGACGTCGCAGAGCTGGGTCAGCGCCCGCGCGCAGTCCTCGCCGCGGCCGTCGCCGATCGCGAGCAGCAGCTTGACCAGCTTCTCCTGTGCCTCATGCGGCACCCGGCCGACCATGCCCAAGTCGAGCAGCGCGATGTCCCCGCTGTCGGTGAGAAAGACGTTGCCCGGGTGCGGGTCGGCGTGGAAGAAGCCGTCGACGAGGATTTGCTGCAGGTAGGACGCGATGAGCTGCTCCGCCAGCTCGACCCCGTCGATCTCCAGCTGGGCGAGTGGTCCCAAGCTGGTGAGCTTCGATCCTCCGACGAAGTCCATCGTGAGGACCCGGCTCGTCGTGTAGTCGAGCACCGGCTGGGGCACGTGGATGCGCGGGAAGTCGGCAAGGTTCACCCCGAGGGTCTGCAGGTTACGCGCCTCCTGCTCGTAGTCGAGCTCGCGCAGCATCGACTTACGGAACTCCTCGAGCATCGCCGCGAAGCCGTAGCGACGCGCGGTGCGGAAGTGACCGTCGGCAAACTCGGCGAGCTCTCGCAGTGCGTCGAGATCAGCAACGACTCCGTCGCGGATGCCGGGTCGCTGCACCTTCACGGCGACCACCCGGCCGTCCCTGAGCTCGGCTCGATGCACCTGTCCCAACGAGGCGGAAGCGAGGGGGATGTTGTCGAAGACACGGAAGGCGCGGGAGATCCGAACGCCCAGCTCCTCGGACACGATCCGCTCGACCTCCGCGAAGCCAAAGGGCTCCACCTTGTCCTGCAGCCGCGCGAGCGCGTCGACGTACGGCGCGGGCAGCATGTCGCCGCGCGTCGACAGCAGCTGTCCGAGCTTGATGTACGTCGGGCCGAGCTGCTCGAGGTCCGCGGCAAGCTGTTCCGGCTTGCCATCCGCAGCAGCGGACGGATCGCCCGACATGTTGTCGAGCCCGAAGTCCCGGACGAGATCGCCACGGCCATACTTGATCAGCAGCAGGCTGATGTCCTTGTACCGCTTCAGGTGTTGCGGGCGCACGGAGATGACCATGCAGGGCATGTTCCCGCCCCACTGCGGTGCAATCGCCGCGCCGCGCCGTTCCGCCGTGAGCTCAGCGCACAAGCCCGTGCACGACGAGGTCGGCAAGCAGTCGACCTCGGCGGCTCAGCCGCACCCGGCCCTGCGCGAGCGGTCCTGCCTCGACGAGGCCGTCATCTGCGAACCGGCGGGCAGCCTCGCGACCCAGCGGGGTGAGATCCGACACCGGATGGCCCTCGACGAGTCGCACGCCGAGCAGGATGCGCTCGACCCGGCGGGACTCGCCGACGAGCACCTCGCGGGCCTGCGCCGGCGAGCGGCCGACGGCGAGAGCGGCCGCGTAGTCACGGGGCAGCCGGACGTTCCACCACCGGGTCCCGCCGACGTGGCTGTGCGCGCCCGGCCCTATACCCCACCAGTCGCCAGCGCCCCAGTAGCCGAGGTTGTGTCGGCAGGCGTGGCCTGGCCGGGCCCAGTTGCTGATCTCGTACCAGTCGTAGCCGGCGGCGGTGAGCACGTCATCTGCCACCGTGTAACGGTCGGCCAGTGCGTCGTCGTCCGGCGGGGTTAGTTCACCACGGCCGACCTGGTCGGCGAGTCGGGTGCCGGGCTCCACGGTGAGGCCGTAGGCGCTCACGTGGTCGGGCTCAGCGCCGATGACGGCGTCGAGCGAGGACCGCCAGTCGGCGTCGGACTCCCCTGGCGTGCCGTAGATGAGGTCGAGGCTCACCTCGTTGAAGCCGGCGTCGCGGGCCCAGCTGACGCACTGCTCGGGACGGCCCGCGGTGTGGCGACGCTCTAACACCGCCAGGACGTGCGGCTGCGCGCTCTGCATGCCGAATGACACCCGGTTGTAGCCGCCCGCGCGCAGTGCGGCGAGGTAGGACGCATCGACCGACTCCGGGTTAGCCTCGGTGGTGACCTCGGCACCGGGGGCGAGACCGAACTGCTCGTCGATCGCCGCCACCAGCCGCACCAGGTCGTCGACCGGCAGCATCGTCGGTGTCCCCCCGCCGACGAAGACCGTCGCCACCGGCAGGTCGTGGTCGCCGAGCACCCGTCGGGCGAGTCGCAGCTCGGCAACCGCGGCGTCGACGTAGGACGCAGCAAGACCGTCGGTGTCGACGTAGGTGTTGAAGTCGCAGTAGCCGCAGCGATGGGCACAGTACGGCACGTGCACGTAGACCCCGAACGCGTTCCGGCCAAGCGAGTTCAACGAGACCGCCGGCAGCGAGCCGTCCGGAGGCGCCGGGTCGCCCGGCGGAGGGATGGCGGCCACCGGATCAGCCTACGTCTGTGGCAAATCAGGTCGGGCGACAGCCAGAGTCAGCGGCACCAGCGCGGGCGGCCGGGGTACGAATCGTAGTAACCCGTGAGCTCCCGTCGGCCGCCGCGACCATCCGCCCGCGCCACGACGATGACCCGGCCGACGCGCCCTTCATGCGTCGCGAGGAAGGCAACCCACTTTCCGTCCGGCGACCAGCCGGCGGCCGATGCAGGACCGCCCGCAAGCGAGCGGACGCGAGCCGTGGCGACATCGACTGCGGCTACACCCCCGTCAGATCGATCGCGCTGCAACGGCGTCACGGCAACTTCGCGGCCGTGTGGCGCCCAACTGACAAACCCGTGCGCCACGACCGGGAACCGGCGCAGCGCAGTCCCGTCGGCAGCGGAGATCCACAGATCCCCGCCGTACATGAAGAAATCCGCTGGCTGGCTGCCCATGAATTGGGATCCGAGGAAGGCCAGGTTTCGCCCGTCGGGCGACCAGTGAACTGTGGAAACTG
Organism: Mycobacteriales bacterium; assembly: GCA_046590575.1. Taxonomy (GTDB): domain Bacteria; phylum Actinomycetota; class Actinomycetes; order BP-191; family BP-191; genus DATLNF01. Next base: position 17,820 of record JBKJUS010000045.1, read on the forward strand.
TCATGTCGAGCGGAGTCACCCGGGAGGCCACCGGCTCCGCCGCATCGATGTCCGCGACGTGGACGCCTGTCAACCCGCGCTGGTTGCTGAGCCAGGCGAGCCGGCGGCTGTCCGGTGCCCACTCCGGCGCGTGATCGAAGGACACGTTGACCGCTCCGACCGGCCGCAGACCGGAACCGTCCGCGTTGACGACCCAGACGGTGCTCCGGCTGCCGATATTGCTCCACGTTGCGGCACCGACGACGAAGTTGGCCGTGTACAGCGTGAACGCGATACGGCGGCCGTCCGGTGACCAGTCAACTTCAGTGATCGCTCCCACCAGCGCCAACGACAGCAGGGTCGAAGCTCCGGTCCCGTCGGCATTCGCGACGAGCAGATCGCTCGTCACGCTCGGTAGCCCGGGCGCCCACTGCGCGCGCCCCACGGTGACGCGCTTGCCGTCGGGAGACCACGAGGGGTCGGTGTGCTGGACACCGCCGACCGGCGTCAGTGAGCTGGCTTGGGTCAACGTCGTCGTCGCCCCGTCGCGCAACGACACGACGTCAACACTGCCGGACGCGCGCCAGAACGCGACCCGGCCGGCCCCGCAAGGCGGCGACAGGCGAGGCGCGGCACCGCCCGCCCACCCGAGGCCGCCGACAGCAACGACCGACGCGACGGTGATCCCGACAACACCCCGTCGGAAAGTGCACCGCATGCCCTACTCCAGCCGACGTCCGTCCGGCGCGAGTCTGCGCCACCCACGAGAGTGAGCCCGATGCGCAGCCCGGTCAATGGAGCTGTCAGCGATCCGACAGCTGCTCGGCACCGCCGTCGCGGCTGCGGCGCAGCAGATGGGCGCGCGCCGCGAGATCCTGGCCTGTGCCCCGCCCCTCGAGCCGATCAGCGATCTCCTCGAGATGCTCCGGCGACTTGTTGCCGCCGTACTTGAGCTTCGCCCGGACGCCGGTGACGGTGAGCACGAGACCGCGGATGCCGGGCAGCAGTCGGGAGTAGTGCGCGTCACCGGCGTTCAGCGGCAGGTAACCGCCTTCAGGCTGGAAGTGCTGGAGCTGGGTGTCGAGGATCGCGACGAGCTCATGACCGTCGACCACTCGCGCCGCGCAGGTGAGCTGGACAGTTGCGTAGTAGCTCGTCGCGATGCCGAGCTCCGGTGGCGTGCCGGGCGCTGCGCCCCATATGGACGGCACGAAAACGTAGTCACCGATCACGGTCAGCAGGACAGCCGGGCTCTCCTCGATCGCGACCCACACCGGGTTGGGTCGAGCGAGGTGCAGTCGCACCGTCAGCGCGCCGTCGTACACGAAATGCGTGGGTACGACGACCGGGACATCACGGTCATGCCCCGATGCGATGAGCTGACCGAAGTCGTGACCGTCACGCAGCCAGGAGCGCCACTCATCGTCGTCGAGCGGCGCGTCCCACGGGTGAACCAACACGGTCGCAGAGACCTACTAGTCCTGGTTGGTCGACAGCGCCGCGATGAAGGCCTCCTGCGGCACCTCGACCCGTCCGATCGTCTTCATCCGCTTCTTGCCCTCCTTCTGCTTCTCCAGCAGCTTGCGCTTGCGGGTGATGTCGCCGCCGTAGCACTTGGCGAGGACGTCCTTGCGGATCGCACGGATGTTCTCGCGGGCGATCACGCGCGCACCGATGGCTGCCTGGATCGGCACCTCGAACTGCTGGCGCGGGATGAGCTCCTTGAGCTTGCCGGCGAGCATCACGCCATAGGCGTAGGCGGCGTCCTTGTGCACGATCGCGGAGAACGCGTCGACGGGCTCGCCCTGCAGCAGGATGTCGACCTTGACGAGGTCGGAGGCCTGGTCGCCGTCGCGTTCGTAGTCGAGAGAGGCATAGCCCTTGGTGCGCGACTTGAGCTGGTCGAAGAAGTCGAAGACGATCTCGCCCATCGGCAGCGTGTAGCGCATCTCGACGCGGTCCTCGGAGAGGTAGTCCATCCCCTGCAGGTTGCCGCGCTTGGCCTGGCAGAGCTCCATGATCGTGCCGATGTAGTCGGAGGGCGACAGGATCGTGGCCCGCACGACCGGCTCGCGCACCTCGGCGATCTTGCCGCCGTCGGGGTACTCGCTCGGGTTGGTGCACTCGATGACGGTGCCGTCCTCCATCGCGACCGAGTAGACGACGTTGGG
>JBKJUS010000070.1:0-3831 GCA_046590575.1 Mycobacteriales bacterium
TGCCTTGAGGGTCTTGCCCACAACCTTGTTCATGGCTACGTCGCCGTTGCCACTGCTCGCCGTCAAGGAGGACCGAGCGGTCACGTCCGCCACCCGGACGTCCCCCGAGGAGCTGCTCGCCTTCAGATCCTCAGCCGACGACGACTGGACGTCGACCGCACCGTTGCCGCTCGAGGCGACGACACTGCTCCCACGGACTTTCGCGATGGCTACATCACCCGAGCCGCTCGACACGTCGACGGCCCCGGCCAGCCCGGACACCGTCACGTCGCCGCCGCCGGCGCGCACCTTGAGGCCGACTCGCTGCGGCACGACCAGCTCCAGGTTGCCAGTGCAGAACAAACCCGAGTTCCCCACCGTTACCGAGGGGGCACGCAGTGTGTCGCCGCACGAGAGGTCGACGCGCAGCAGCCCGTCCGAGAGGGTGACGGTGAGCTCCGGCTCCTCGAACGTCCACCGCAGGCGCGCCGTGACAGTTGTCGAGCGCCCGGGCGTGACGGTCACGAAGCCAGCGGTGGATTTCACCTCCACCGCTCTGACAGCGCCGCGCGGAGCGACTACGACGGTCTTCTCCTGCTCACCCGGCGGTCGGGTGGCAGCGAGTCCTACGCCCATCGCCCCGGACAGCACGGAGCCGACCACGGCAAGCATCACGACACGGCGCATGGGTCCCCCAAGTGCTGCAGCCCGGACTATCCCGGTTCACCGTCATTCTGGCTCAGCCGGGTCTTTCGCACCAGCACATCCATTCCGAGGTCCGGCCAGTCAGGCGGGAGTACGGGAACACACCAGTCGGGTTCAGGGCGGAAGTCGCGCCAGTCGCCGATTTCGTCGAGCCAGCTGTCGAACCGGCCGATGATGTCGTGACCGGTTCGGTAGGCGAGCTCCAGGTGCTCCGGTAGCAGGAGTCCTTGTCGCACTGCCTCTGCCGCTTCGTCCTCGTCCTTCCACGTGACCGTTCGGTCAGGGCTGATCCACAGGTCGAGGTGCCAGTCGACGGTGTCGATGCGCGACCCGACTTTCCGTTTCTCCGACTCGAGGTTGACGTACCACCCAGCGAACTCGCCATCGTCACCCCAGAAGTGCACGACCTGGAACGGCTGAGCGAGCGGGATCACGCGGAGCACACCATTCCCGACCCACGATCGGGGGGCAGTTCCGAGCCCGCCTGTGAACCGTTCCTCGAGTGGCAGCGATCTCGGGTCGCGTCCGTCGGTGGTGGACCAGTACATGATCGGCGTTCCGGGAGCGAGCCACGCCACGGCGCGCTCGGTGTCCTCGGCCACCACATGCATCGGCATCGCCGCCTGCACCGTGCCGTCGGCGTACAGGTAGCGCAGCAGCACCTCGTCCGCGTTCACGGCGGACTGTACCTCGCTCTGGTGGGCCATGGATTTTCACTCAGGTCAAACGTGACGGTGACCTTCTCGAACCAGGGGGATGGGTGCGTCAGCAACTTGCCACTGTGCCTTACGGCCGGAAAGGTCAATTCTCGCGCCGATGGCGCCGCTTCTGCCACGTCTTCTTCGGTTGCGCGCTGTGAGCTTGGTTGCCTGTCGCTCTCATGTCGTAACGGGATGCCCGTGCTGCCTCACCTTTCCGACAGGAGCCTGGTCGCAATGCCCGTGCGTCATGAGCACGGCGTTGACAGACTGACGACATGTCAGACCTCGCGGATCACGGCGCAACCCGGCGAGTACGCCAACGCGCGGGCGCTGACGCGTTGCGACTTCTGGAAGAGGAACTCTCTCAGAGCGACCTCACGACCCTCTTACTGTCCGTAGCAACTGCGCGAGCCGCAAAGGTCGTACCCGGCCGGCTGCTGTCTTCGTCGGCGGGCGATCGTTTCACCGAGCTGGCCGCTAGTGATCCCCGGACGATGACGGCACTCGAGCACCGGCTCTGGAACCTATTGTCCGAACAGTTCCGGGCCGTCGAGCTGTCGCCTCTCGCGCCGCTCGGCATCTGTTCGGCACTGGCCGGTGTCGGACAGAACCGTGTCGTGTCCACAATGCGCGGCTCTGAGGTCGTTAGCGATGCAACGAACGTGCTGGCGCTGGAGGCAGCTCGTCGCCGCCGAACCAGCTCCACAACACCCGTTCATCTGGCAGCCAGCCATCGCCTCGTCCGCGCCCAACGTTTCAGCAGCAGTGAAGCCAGCGCCCACTTTCGGCTGTTCAACCTCGTCTCCAGTACACGAGACCGCGGAAACGGAGATGCGCAGGTCGAGCTACTGATGGAACAGCTCACGGCCTGGGCAGCGATCCTTCGCGACGTCTTGCCACCGGCCGTGCGGTGGCATGTGGCGTTCACGGTCTTCCGGCCCGGTTCCGCGGCCGAGCGTCTCCAGAACACGGTGATCCCGGCACTCACGCAAGAGGGTGTCCAGTTCCGCGAGCTCCCCGAGCGCAGCGGCGCCGCCTACTACACGGATCTCGCTTTCAAGATCCACGTGGAGGCTGACGGCGAAGTAATCGAGCTCGGCGACGGCGGGCTCACCGACTGGACGGCTGTGCTCATGAACGACGCGAAGGAGCGCTGCCTCATCTCCTGCATCGCTACCGAACGTCTCGCCTCCATTCGAGCCAAGGGTGTGTTGACCGCCCCGTTGCACTCCTGAGACGCAGCTTGTCAACGATAGGTGCCGCGGAGGCCGTAGTTGCCCCCTGTCTGGGTGTGGCTGTCGATGAAGACGGTCATCTGATCCCGGCTGATATACCGGCGGCTCCCCACCACTACATGCGCGATCTCGCCACGGTTGAGCATTTCGTAGACCGTGCTGTAGGAGATGCCGAGGTACTTGGCGGCCGCCTTGACCGTGAGCAGGAAACCGCCGTCGGGTTGGTTGATCTGCTGCGGCGCGCTGTCGAGCGGGTTCACGGCCTCCACGATGTCCATGTCGGTGTCGATGGTCGCCCAGCCGCCGATGAACCCGTAGGGCTTCTCCAGCTCGGCCTGCACCTTGGCGAGCGCCTCTGCTTCGCTGGGCGCACGGACGTGCCGTTCGGCGGTCTGGACTCGACTGACGATGATCTTGTAGCGCATGGACATCGGCTCCAGCTGGGTGGACGACGTGGTCGGGTTGCGGCGACTGGACGGCTGTCGGCGCTGCGGGGGTTGCCGTGGTGGCTTCGGCGTTCCGGCGACGATCCGTCTCGCCTGACGCGTCAGGATTCGTCGGGTAGCTGTGTCTGCCGGCTTTCTCATGGACGGCTCAAGCTCGGTTCCGGACTCGAGAATCTCCGGATAGCTGTTGTGCTCGAGGTAATGCTCGCCGTCAGCCGTCAGGCTGGCGCCCCACACCCCGCCGCGACGTGACACCTTCGCCAGTCGCCGGTTCTCGAGGGCGCGAGCGGTGTTCTTGTACGAGACGCCCTGCATCAGCTCGCTGGGACAGCCGGCTGCGATCCAGCGCAGAACCTCTGCCTGCCGGTCGTTGAGCGGATTACGGCGCACGACACCAGTCTTTCGTCAGTCGGTCCGATGCATGCGGACGCTGGCTGCCACCGAACGCCGCGGTGCAAGAAGAAAAGTCCAGCTCGATGTGGCGCATCGACACAGCCTGACTGCGGCGGGTGGACGGCTGCCGCGGCTGTCGTGGTGACTCGTCCATCCGATCCGAGGACGATCGACCGATGCGGTCATTCAAGCTCTTCCTCGCCGGCTTACTCCTGGTGGGAGAACTCGGACCGGTCGCGATCGCCGGCACGCCGAACCTCGGACGTGCCAGCACAGTTGTAGCGGCGCAGTCGGAACCTTCCGAGGACTCCGTCGCCCCAGTCGAGGAGACCACCGATGGGGAACGGCGAGGCGGGCTGATCGCCGCTGCAG
>JBKJUS010000075.1:0-25508 GCA_046590575.1 Mycobacteriales bacterium
GGAGCCCGGCGAGGTCTCGTTGCGCCGGCGTGCCGTCCCGGATGATCGCCGACAGAGGCGTGCCCTCGAGCCATTCGGTGACGATGACCCGCTCGGCTCCGGCGACGACGTGCGGGATCGCGATGTACGGATCGCCGTCGTACGCCGTGGCGAAGGCCCGCTGCGACGCGGCCTCCTGGTCGTAGTCGAGCTCTTCAGCAACCCGAGCCTTCATCTCGGCGAGGAGTGGCTTGATGTCCAGACCGGGCGACAGTACGGCGAAGAAACGGGCCAGCCGCCCGAGCTGGTTCAGATCGCTGAGCAGTGCCGGGCCGGCACCGGGGTACTGCACCTTGACGGCGACCTCGCGGCCGTCGTGCCACACACCTCGGTGGACTTGACCGATGCTGGCTGCGGCAGCAGGGACGTCAGAGAACGACAAGAAGGCTTTCGACCACTCCGGGTCGAGCTCGCGGCACAGGACCTCGTGCACCTGGGCAACCGGAAGCGGGGGTGCAGCCTCCTGCAGCTTGGTCAGGGCGGTCCGGTAGGGCCCAGCGATCTCCTCAGGCAGGGCTGCCTCGAACACCGAGAGCGCCTGCCCCATCTTCATCGCTCCGCCCTTGAGCTCACCAAGGACCCGAAAGACCTGCTCCGCAGTGCGCTGCTGCAACTCGGTCGCGACGAGCTCTGCCGGTCGGCCGCCGAGTCGCTTGCCGAGCCCGAGCGTGGCCCGACCGGCGAATCCGAGGGGCAGCGTGGCGAGCTTGGCGGTGCGGGTCACCGCCCGCCGCGGGATATCGGGCACCCGCTCACTATGACGCCGGCCGGGGCTCTGCGCCCGCGGAGGCGCGCGATACGGCGCCTACTGCGGGCACGCAGCCGCAAAGCGGGTGTGGCGCCCATCCTCGCCGGCGCAGCGACCACTCGGGCACCCGGACCTCCAGGGTGGCATCGACGCACAGCGGCGGCATCGGCCCAGCCAGGTATGCCAGCACCTGCGCGGCGGCGAGCGCCGCGACCACGGCGGTCAGGGTGGCGCCTCCCGAGTCACGGCTGCGACCCGCGGTCGCGAGCTGCGCAGCGAGCAGCGGCCACGCCGGGTCGCGCTCGGCGCGGGCGAGGTCGAGGCAGCGTGGGCAGGCGCTGCGACCCGGCAGGGTGAGCGGGCCGATCACTCCGCAGGTCTCCCGCACACCGGCCAGCAACCACGGCACCCTCTCAGCTCGCAGGAGCGCGGCCATCTCGGGTTCGACGACGGCGTGGCGGTCGGCCGCGACCAGCACGACGTCGGCGTCGAGGCAATCCTCGGATGACACCTGGCGTACGGCGGCGTCGACCTGCGCTTCCCCGGTCGCCATCACATGCGCCGCCGCTCCGACCACCCTCGGCCGCCCGCAGCCGGCGGTGCTGGCGCCGGGGACGGCGTCGGACTCGTCGGCGGTGTCCTCGTCTCGGAGCAGCAGTCGGCCCACGCCGGCCGCAGCGAGCAGTGCGGCCGCAGCGGTCCCTAGCCGGCCACAGCCGGCGACCACTACGGTCGCGCGTCCACGACGGCCCATGACGAGGCTCGAGCAGCCTGGCTCACCCACCAATGACAGCTCAGCCAGCTCGGGACTCAGGCGACGCTGCTCCGCCCGGGACAGCGGTGGTGGTGTGATGGAGGCGTCGTCGAGCGCGCCCGCACGCGCCAGCAGACCGAGGAACGCGTCGACGTCAGCGCCGGAAATACCGAGGGCAGCGGCGGTGTGCGCGACGCCAGCCCAGTCGCGGGTCCCGTCGAGGAGCGAGAGCAGGCTCTCCGCTTGTGGCGTGAGGCCTTCGAGTACGACGCTGCTCCGTGGATCGACCCCGAGCTGCAGGGTGGTGGCGTCCCGCCAGAGGGGCCGCAGCGCAGACTTGAGCACGGGTCGCATGAGTCGGCATCCTTCGGGTCGACGACGGGACCCGAGGGTCGCATTCGGGCGACTACCCGGACCTCCGCTGTCCACAGCAGATGGCCGTCCACAGGTTGGCTGCTGCGGTGCCCAAGGACGCCGCGAGGCGGCTACCCCAAAGGGCAGCCGCCTCGCAGGGAAGAGGAAGTGTGCGTCAGGCCTTGCCGAGGATCCGGTTCATCTTCGTGCCACAGGTCGGGCAGGTGCCTTTGGCCATTCGGCGGCCGTTGTCGGTCGTGGTGACCTCGCCGTCGAACTCGCGCTTCTCCTTGCACTTCACGCAGTAGCCCTCGTACTTCTCGGACACGGTGCTCCTCCTCCGGTGGGTACTGGTCGGCGTCAGCCTAGCGGGCTGAGCACGAAATCCACCGGAAGTGGGCGGTGGAGGATCACGTTGAGGTCGCGGCGGCTGGCACCAGGCGCTGGCCCTGGGGTGCGGCGGTGAGCCCGTCGGGCGGACGTCGTGACGGAACCGCGGCTAGATCGGCGGGTGCGCAGCGCTCCGTTGCGGCGCCGAACGTGGGCCTGGCACATCCGCTGGCGACGAGCGAAGCGCGGCCAGCGGAAGGGTGACGACAAAGGTCGAGCCCGCGCCGAGCGTGGAGTGCACGGCGATCGTGCCGTGCATCGCCGCGATGAGCTCTCGGGCGATGAACAGACCGAGCCCAGTGCCGCCGGTAGTCATCGTCATGGGGTCCTCGAGGCGGACGAACTTGTCGAAGATGCGACCCAACTGGTCCGTGGGTATCCCTCGGCCCCGGTCCACGACGGTCACTGCGGCGTGACTGTCGTGGCGGGTGACAGTCACCGCGATCGGAGCATCTGCGGTGGAGTACTTCGAGGCATTGGAGACGAGGTTGCCGATGACCTGGATGACGCGGGTGGGATCGCAGTCGACGAGCACCGGGTCATCAGGCGTGGTGACCGTGATCCGGTCGCGGTCGACAGCGAAGTCAGCGGCCGCGCGCAAGGCGATTCGGGAGAGGTCTTGCGGGCTCGTCCGTACGTCGTGCCTCGCATCGACGGGTGCGCTGATGCGTGAAGCGAGCAGGAGATCTTCGATGAGACGGTTGAGGTGTGCGACACGGTCGGCGATGACGTCGAGGCACTCCGCGCGCTTCTCCTCTGTCATCGACTCACCGCGGCGTCGGAGCAGGTCGGTGTACCCCTTGATCGGTGTCAGGGGTGTGCGCAGCTCATGCGTCACCGTGGCCACGAAATCGGCCTTGAGCCGGTCGACCTGGCGTTCTCTGGTGATGTCGTGAACGACTACGACATCGCGCTGCAGCATGCCCTCGTCGTCGAAGATGCCGGCGTGGGAGCAAGTCACCCAGCGCTGCTCGCCGTCGGCCCGTCGCAGACCGTGCTCCCGCGAGACCCGCGGCTCGTCAGTCGTGAGCGTCGGAAGTGCTGTCGCCGAGCCGACGACACCCCCGTCGGAGTTGGTGACGACGAGCAGTTCGGCCGCTTGTGCGCCTTGAGCTGCGACGGCGGCGACGCCGGTGAGCACGGCCATGGCCGGGTTCCAGACCAGCACTCGGCCGCCGGCGTCGAGCACCATCATGCCGTCTGAGGAGTGGTCGACGACAGCCTGGAGCTTGGTGCGCTCCTCCTCCAGGTCGGCGAGGTGCGCGGCGCCGCGAAGGGCGACCGCGAGGGTGCTGGCGAGCGGCGTGAGCAGCCGCCCGTCGCCTGTCGCCCGTCGACTGCTCGCGATCGGGAACGCCACGACGCCGAGCCGGGCACCTTCGGCTTCGAGCGGAGCGACGAGCGCCGCTTCCCAGCCCTGCGGCAGGCCGGTTCTGACGGAGCTGGCACCCCCTGGTCCGGCGTGGGCGAGGAGCGCAAGGTCACTCACCGTCGGCGCTATCCGGCGTACGCCAGAGTCGTCGGCCACGACGACCTCAGGACCGTCCGGCCCGTCCAGAATGACCCTCGCTTCGAAAGTCCTGAAGATGCGTCGCGTCGTGCTGAGAAAGGCGTTGAGGTGCTCGTCGGCGTCCAGTCGCTGAGCCAATGACGCGGTGAGATCGAGGACGCGGGCAGAGCGGTCGTGCTCGTCAGCCTCCTGGGCGGCGGCGCGGTAGGCGACGGTCAGCGCTAAGGCAGGGAGCGCCGAGAACGGCAGCAGCGCGGGGGCGCTGCGCGCCAGAGCCACGGCGACGCTGCCCACGGCTGCATTGCCCACCGCCATGGTGGCCGAGAGCCGCCAGCCTTCGGCCACGACAGCGTGAACTCGCACGCCTTCGACGAGGGCAACGACCCGGGCCAGCGTCAGCAGGTTGACGATGGCGAAAGCGAGAGTGCCGAGAAGCAGTCCGATGACCGACCGAGCCGCGACCGGGCGCGCCGGGTCGCCGATCGCGTGGAAGACGCCGACGAGCAGCGCGGTTGATGCCGCGTGGCTGCCGAGATTGAACGCGGACTTCAGCGGTGGCCGGCGCCGGACCGCTGAAGCGGTGGCGAGGGCGATGACCGACACGACCACGGCGGTCACCGGCGGCAACAGCAGCACGTCGACCACAACTGCCGCTTCGAACAGCGTCAGCTCCTCGACGGTCTCGCCGTGCCGTAGCCGCACCGCCGTCACCTCGCCGAGCGTGGTCAGCGCAAGTAGCAGCGCGACAACGACGGGACGAGCGCTGATCCCGCGATCGGGCAGCAGCACGGCCAGTGCGGCCGTCGAGACCAGACCGAGCAGGACGACTGAGGCGACCAGCCGGCGGATGGGCGCTGGTGCCGTCTGCCCTGCCGTCGTCCCGACGGTCGGGCCACTCGCTGGCATCGAGGGGGTCAAGGGTTCGGCGAGCAGGGTCACCGGGTGATCCCTTAGCCCCAGCTCCGAGCCGACCAGCTGCGGGCGCTCCAGCTGCGGGCGCTCCATGAGCGGGCGCTCCAGTCTGCGACGACCCAGCTGCGGGCGGCCCACTCCAGGTCGGCCCACTCGTCCGAGTCCCAGGTCAGGTCGGCCCAGCTGCGCGCGGTCCACTCCTCGCCGGCCCAGCTTCGGCCGGCCCAGCTTCGGGCGGCCCAGCTGCGGGCGGCCCAGCTCCGGGCCGCCCACGACCGGGCGGCCCACTCAGCCCAGCTTCGAGCGGTCCACTCCTCGCCGGCCCAGCTTCGGGCGGCCCAGCTTCGGGCCGCCCAGGACCGGGCGGCCGGGCTCATTGCCGCCCACGACCGGGCCGCGGCAGGCTGGTCGCCGTCGAGGACCGCGGCGATGTAGTTCTGCCATTCGGCGACGTCACCGGCGGGCAGCGTCCCGACGGATGGCGGTCGAGGACTCGCCGTGCTGCTAGGGACGGCCGCGATCAGGGCCGCGCCGACGTCGACGCCGCCCGACCCCGCGCCGTCGGGGTCGCGCAGACCAGGGGCGGCGTACGCCGTGGTTCGGAGCAGGCTCTTGACGTCGTCGGGGGAGAGCTGCGGGCGGGCCGAGAGCAGCACGGCCGCAGCTCCGGCGGTGACGGCACTGGACATCGAGGTGCCCGAGCCGCGGAAGTAGTCGGAGTCGACGCGGGCTGATGGATTGGCCGCATCGATGACGCTGCCTGCGACGCGAAGGGAGACGACTGAGGCGCCCGGAGCACCGACATCCGGCTTGGCGACCTGCATCGGCGCTGGCCCGCGCGAGGACCACGCGGCGACGGTGTCGTCCGCTCGCTCAGCGGTGCCGCCTTCGTCTACCGCGCCGACGGTCAGCAATGTCGGGTCGGTGCCGGGGCTCGTGACGGTGCGCGCGGCCTGACCGTCGTTGCCCGCGGGCACGACGACCGTGATTCCGCTCGCCCACAGCACATCGAGGGCGCGGGTGAGGGGATCGATGTGCCACGGCAATGCGGTCGGCGCGCTCAACGAGAGGTTGACGACGCGGACCGACGGATCGGCCGCAACAGCCTCCAGCCCCCGCAGGACGTTGCTCAGCGAGGTGTTGCCGTCGGCGTCCGCGACCTGGACGTCAAGAATCTGGGCGCCCGGGGCGACGCCTGCGAAGCGGTAGTCGGAAGCGGCGCCGGACCCGGCGATCAGGCCGGCCATGAACGTGCCGTGGCCGTATCCGTCACCCGCCGGGCCGTCGCTCGTGTTGATGTGACCGACGATGCGTCCAGAGAGGTCGCCGACTTCTGCCACACCGGTGTCCACGACCGCGACCGTCACGCCGGTGCCGGTGGCTGAGGACGTGGCCAGCCCGATCGTTTCCCGCAGCGTGTTGGCTGACGGCGACGTCGACGTACTGGCCGCGGCGACCATGACGGGTCGATCGTCGACGACCACCAGGCCAGCGACGAAGGGCGCGTTGGCCGGCAGCTCGGCGGCGAGACCGTTCACCACTGCCAGGCGCGCAGTGACGCGGCCACCGAGACGGCGTACGGCGTCCGCGGCAGCGTCGATGGAGCCGGCCGTCGTGATGACGACCCGACGCAGTGCGGCCGCACTGGGCGCCGGCGAGGCCGCCCCCGTGGGCGCCAGCGTCGCCACCAGCGTGGCCGCGAGAGCGGCGAGGACAGCCCGATGCCGTGTCGTGCCTACCGGCAGTGCGCGATCGGTGTTCATGCGGGTCTCCCAAACGGCCGGTTGCTCCGACCTCCCCTCCAACGTCGGCGTCGCGGGCGGTGGTCACCCTCACTCCAACGGGTGATATGAAATGACGGAGCGTTACGGGCGCTCCCTCCGTGCTTGCTCGTGCAAGCACTTGATGCAATGCTGCATATTGCAAGCACAACGGGGCAATTCACCCCCGTGACCCGTCGACCGGAAGCGAGGTGACGACTCCCGTACGGACACGCCGAAAGCTCCTGACGGCCGGCCGCGCTTTGAGGCGGCATCGCGCCGGGTCGGAGCGCGGGGGAACCATTCGCGGCGCGTGACCACCGCCGCACGGGGCCAATCGCGACAGGGCCGCCTCGGCCCGCGACGGGACGTCCCATCCCGAGCCCGTCAGCTCACCTCGTAGGCGTCGGGACCACGACATGACACTGACCTCACTCGTGCGCCGGCCGGTCATGGTGGCCGGCGCGCTCCTCGTGCTCGGTGGGCTGCCCCTCGCGATGGCCTTGCGGCCGGATGCGACACCACCGGTCGTCCTGACATCGGGCGTTGCTGTCGCGCCGGTAGCTTCGACCGGAGTCGCGCGCGGCACGACCACCGACCTTCGCGAGGGAGTGCCCCCGGTGCCGGGTCGCAGCGTCGCTCCCCGTGCCGCACGAGGCGGTGTACGCCGTACGCCGGTCGCCATCCGCACGCGACTGGTGGAGTCGGTGAGCTTCTCTCAGCGGGGTCGCGCCTCGTGGTACGGCCCAGGCTTCCACGGTCGGCGCACCGCCAATGGGGAGCGTTTCGACACGGGTGAGATGACGGCAGCTCATCGCACGCTGCCGTTCGGCACCCGCGCTCGGGTGTGCACCCGTCGGCGTTGTGTCTCCGTGCGGATCAACGATCGTGGGCCGTTCATCGCCGGTCGTGTGGTCGACCTCTCGCACGCCGCGGCGCAGGAGCTCGGCATCACCGACACCGGGGTCGCCCGAGTCACGGTCAGCGTCGTGACGATCAAGACGATCCGAGAGCAGGTTGGGGGGAAGGCGGGGGTGCGCCCGGGAGTGGCATCTCGAGCAGCCGGGCGAGCGCCGGCGGTCGCACGCCCCGCACCGTCGGCGCCGGTGAAGGCGCCCCTCACCGATCTCGAGCCGCTCGCCGTCTACGCACCGGCGGACACGTCCGTCGACTTGCCGTGGCTTGCTGGGCTCGGCGGCGTCACGATGCTGCTGTCCTTCGCACCGGCACTGGCGCTGCTCCGTCGCCGCGAGGGGCTGGACTTCCTCCGGTAGCGTCCGCACCCCGCTCGTGGGCACGTTCCGAGGAGGACCGCATGATTGACGGACCGCTGCGTGTCGAGCGACCTGCGGACGGCGTGGTGCTGCTGACCCTGAACCTGCCCGACCGGCGCAACGCGATGACGGCCGAGCTGACGTCAGCGTGGGCGAGCGCCATCGCGACGCTCGCGTCCGACGCCACGCTGCGCGCGGTCATCGTGACCGGCGCGGGCCCGGCGTTCTGCGCCGGCGGCGACCTGTCCTGGCTCGGCGGGTCACCTGACATGACCGTGGCGCAGCTGCGGGAGCGGATGCTGCCGTTCTATCGAACGTGGCTCGCCGTGCGGTCCCTCGACGTCCCCGTGATCGCGGCCGTCAACGGCCCCGCTGTCGGTGCCGGCCTGTGCCTCGCACTTGCCTGTGATGTCCGCTTCGCCGCCACGACGGCGCACTTCTCGGTCCCCTTCGTCGCCCTGGGCATCCACGCCGGGATGGCCGCGACCTTCCTGCTGCCCGAGGCGGTCGGTCTCCCGCGCGCTCGCGAATTGCTCTTCACGGGCCGTCGGGTCGATGCGGCCGAAGCCCTGCGGATCGGGCTGTGCGAGGCCGTGCACGAGCCGGCTGACCTGCTCCCCGCCGCACTCAAGACCGCGGAGCAGATCGCGGCGGGCGCGCCGGTCGCCGTTCGTCTGACGAAGGCAGCACTGGCGTTCGCCAGCCACCGATCGATCGAGGAGGCGCTGGCCTGGGAGGGTCTCGCCCAGCCCGTCACGATGTCGAGTGCCGACCTGCAGGAGGGTCTCGCGGCGCAAGCCGAGCGCCGCCCACCCCGGTTCACCGGTTCCTAGGCCTGACCGGTCCGTCTCGACCGAAGAACGGCAAAGCCCCCGGTGTCCTCGCCCCAACCCGCCTTCCCCTTGCGGATGGGAGCTCGGCCCCCGGGGGCTTCGTCGTGCAGGACGGTAGGGGGCTGGGTCGGACCGGTCAACGGCTGGCTCGGGAGACCTGTGGACGAACCTGGGGACGAGCTGGGGACGCGGCCCGTCGAAGCTGTGGAACGACTGTCGACACCGCTGTGGACGAGTCTGTGACTTGTGGGGTCCGTCGCCTCGCTGACCTGCTCGGATACGACCAGTGAGGCTGTGTACGGAAAATAGTTGCGCGCGAGCGACGCCTTGGTAACGAGACGGGGTCACGGCCCCGCCTCCCCGTACCCGTGGTCGGCCCCCCGTAGCGTTCCCGCTATGACAACGGCCGCTCAGAACGGCGTCGATCTCCAGCTCGGCGACGACATGTCGGGCATCGTCGAGGTCAGGCGTAGCGCCCGCCGGCGCCGTACTGTCTCGGCCTACCGCGATGGTGACCGGACGGTCGTGTTGGTGCCGGCCCGGCTCTCCCGGTCCGAGGAGCAACGCTGGGTCGAGACCATGCTGACCCGGCTGCGCACGCAGGAGACTCGCCGGCGGGTACGCCAGGACGATGACCTGATGCACCGCGCGCACCGGCTCTCCCGAGCGCATCTCGACGACCGGGCCCGCCCCGCCGACGTTCGGTGGGTGACCAACCAGCAGTCCCGGTGGGGCTCGTGTACGCCGGTCGATGCGACCATCCGGCTCTCGCACCGGCTACGGGAGATGCCCGACTGGGTGGTCGACTACGTCATCGTCCACGAGCTGGCGCATCTCCTGGTGGATGACCACTCCGCCGAGTTCTGGGCACTGGTCAGGCGCTATCCGCTCGCAGAGCGCGCCCGCGGCTACCTCCTCGGCATTTCGGATCACGCGCGCCTGCCGAACGCGCCTGCTGACGCGCCGGCTGAGGCCGACTGTCCATGACGCCGGCCATGGTCGGTGCAGTGCTCGTCACCGTGCCGGCGCAGGCGCTGAACAGCGCGCCTCCCGGGGTGGACCCGCAGGCGTGGTGGCAAGCGCTGGTCGAGGACACCCAGGACGTCGTCGCCGGCCTGGCGGCGGTCCGCGCTGCTGTTGCCGTGGGTCCGGACGTCGATGCGGACGCGGTGCGGGCGCTCGCCTGGCCGAACACTCCGGTGGTTCGGCTGCCCGCCGGGCTGGCTCCCGAGATGCACCTGGTCGCCACGCTCGACGCAGTGGCTGCGCTCGGCGCCGAGCTCGGCGTGGTCCTGGCTGCCGACATCCCTGACCTGCCTGGCATGCTGATCGGCAAGCTCTTCTCCGCACTCGAGGACGCCCCGCTCGCGGTGAGCCCCGCGCGCGGGGGAGGACTGTGCGGGGTGGGAGCGCGCCTGCCGATTCCCGCATGGCTGCGCGAGGCCCGCGTAGACCTCGATCAGCCGGACGCATTGGACCGACTGCACGCTGCGGCACCGACTGGGGGCGTGGTCATCGGCCCGGGGTGGCACCGGCTGCGGATGCCGACTGATATCGGGCATCTCGACGCCAACCTGGAGGGATGGGACGCTACCCGGGCCCTGCTTAGTGGGCGGTGAGCGCCTTCGCCCGAAGGCGCTGCTGTCCGCTGCCCCCGGAGGTCCCGCGTGCGTCGTACCGGAGGTGCGCTGATCTCTCGCGCCACGGTGCGCCGCGCCTCGCGGGCGGCGCTGGGCTTCGCTCTGGTCGTGCTGGTCGCCTCAGCGACGTCGGTCGGTGCCGCCGACGGCTGCTCGGCCGCCCGCATCCGCCCCGACGGTTGGCAGCAACTGTCCACTCCCGCGGGCTTCGCTCCGTCCGGGATCAAGGGCTACGCCGTCTCCCCGATCCGCCCGGATGTGCTCCTCGCCACTGACGGCGCTGCAGTCGCGCGCTCGGTCGACGGTGGGTGTGTCTGGACCCCCGCGCTGACGCGGGTCGGCATCGTTGTCGGCGGTGAGGAGGTGCTGGTCGAGCGGGTGGTGGACCTCCACATCGCCGTGACCGAGGCCGGGCGTGCCCGGCTCTACGTCCTCGCCGAGATGGTGGTCGGCGAGCTGACCCGCACTGGTGTGTTGGTGAGCGACGACGAGGGAGTGACCTGGGAAGAGCGCGGCGTCGGACTGCCCGTCCTGTCCCGTGATGCGCGGCTCACCACGTCACATCGTGACCCGAGCAGCGCGTTCGTCACGCTGACCGACTCCGCGCTCGACAGCCAGGTGATCTACGCGAGCACCGATGCCGGTCGGACGTGGCTGCGTCGTACGCCGGTCGTCGGGTCGACTGCGGTGCCGCCGTCGATCGCCGGTGACCCCTCCGACGCCGCGGTCGTGCACGGGTGGGGTCCGTCCGGGGTGTCGATCTCGCGCGACGGTGGCCGCACGTTCGCGGGGTCGCCGGCCGTGACCGGCTCGGTGGCCGATCTCGCGCTGAGCCGCACGGCGACCGGGGCTCGGCTGGTCGCCGCGGACGCCGCGGACGCCGCGCTGCACCGCAGCGACGACGGCGGCGGGACCTGGCGCAGGATCCCCCTCCCGATGACGGCTGCCTCTGTGGCCACGCCCCCGCTCGCCGACCTGGTCGTCGCAGCTGGCGAAGGCGAGGTCGTGGTCGTGATCGGCGATGACTTGTACGACGTGTCGCCGACGGGCACACCGGCCCGTGATCTGGCGGTGAGCGTGACCCCCACCGGTGTCCGCATTCTTGCCCGGTCGGGCCCGGTGCTGCTCCGGCGGGACCTGGTGCCGAGGGGCCGGACACGCAAGCTCACCGCAGCTCTGCCGCGGATCGACCTGCGGGCAGCTGACGTCGTCAATTCCGTCCTGCCGACGCTGACACCGCGTGCCGTGGAGGTGCGGCTGACCCCTGGAACGTCGCGCGATGTTGATTACACGTTGGAGCTGCCCGCCGCACCCACCCCGCTCGACGTCTTCTTCCTGGTCGACACCACAGGCAGCATGGGCCCCGTCATCGCCGGTTTGCGGCGCGACCTCCAGCAGATCGTCAACGATCTCGCGGCGGCGCGGATCGCTGCCCAGTTCGGCGTCGCTGAGTTCAAGGACTACCCCGTGGCGCCGTACGGCTCCAGCGCCGACGTGCCCTACCGGCTGCTGCGCCAGGTCGGGCCAGTCGACGGCGGCCTGTCGAATGCCATCGAGGCGCTGCAGGCCGGTGGTGGTGGGGACATTCCTGAGTCGGCGTTCACCGGCCTCTACCAGGCTGCGACAGGCCTCGGCGACGGCACTGTCGTGTCCGCCGGACAGGATGCCGGTTTTCGTCCCGGAGCGCTCCGGGTGATCGTCACGGTGACCGACGCGCGGTTCCATGCCGAGAGTGACTACCCAGGTCCGGGTCTCGAGGAGACCGTCGCAGCGCTGCGCCGGCGGGGGGTGCGGCAGGTCGGCTTGTCGGTGGGTGGAGGCGGTCGAAGCGATCTGGAGGACGTGGCGGTGGCGACGCGAGCCTTCGCCCCCGCCGACGGGCTCGACTGCGACGGTGACGGGGATGACGATCTCGACGGCGGCGCGCCGCTCGTCTGCGACGTGGGGGACAGCGATGGCCTGGTGCCGGTCGCCAACCCCGCCGACGGCCTGCTCGGCGACACGCCGGTGCGGATCGCACCGGCCATCGTCGGGCTCCTGCGCTCCGTCCGCGACGAGGCCGCGGTCGAGCTGCAGACCCAGCGCGACCGCGTCGCGCGGGTGATCGGTCGCGACCGGGTGGAGCGGGTCGACGCGAAGCAGGACCGGGTGCTGCGGTTCGTCGTCCGCTATTCGTGCCCACCACTCGGGCTGACCGAGGACGTCGTCGTACCGCTGCGGGCGATCAGTCGGGAGGCCGTGATCGCTCGCGCGTCCGCGGTGGTCCGGTGCGACCTGGTGGAGATCGCCCGCGATGAGTTGCCGCCACGCTTCACGGCTGCGCTCGCCGCGCTCGTGCTGGTGCCGCCACCACCGCCGCCCCCTGCTCCGGTGCCGCAGGCGCAGCCCAACCCTCAGTCCAATCCGCAGTCCAACCCCCAAGCCCAAGTTCAGTCCCAGCCTCAGCCGCAGACCGGCGTCGCCGCAGTCGAGCAGGACGAGGTGCAGGTCGCTGTCGTCGACGTGACCGATCGGACCGAGCAGTCACAGGTACTCGCGATGAGCGCCCGCCCGCGGCGCGAAGACGACGGCGCACTCGTCGCTCTCGGGCTGGCCGCGGTATCGATCTGCAGCGGAGCGACCGCGCTCGCCGCTCGCCGGCGTACCGCATGGACAACTGCGCCGGTGAGTCCCCGGCTCCGCTGACCGCGGTCGCGAGCCAGCGTGCGGGTCAGCCCTCGGGTGGGATGAGCGGTTCGGCGCCGGCCGCGAAGGCGCTTGGGTCAGCGAGATCGGCCGCGGACGGCAGCAGGTCCGGGTGTTGCCACACGGCGTCCCGGGCGTCGGGTCCGCGGGCGGTCCGAACGGCGGACCATAGCGCGGCCGCCTCGCGTAGCCGCCGTGGGCGCAGCTCGAGTCCGACCAGAGTCGCGAAGGTCTGCTCGGCAGGACCGCCGGTCGCGCGGCGTCGTCGTACCGTCTCGCTGAGAGCTCCCGCTGAGGGCAGGTTGGCGGACGCAGAGTCGACGACGTCGGCCACCCAGCCTTCGATGAGCGCCAGCGCCGTCTCGAGCCGCTCGAGCGCGGCGTGTTGCGCCTCCGTCGTCTGCGGCTGGAAGAGACCGTCGCCGAGCGCCTGCTGCAGGCTTGCGGGGTCGCTCGGGTCGATCTCGGCCAGCGCCCGCGTCATCGCCTCCCCGTCGACAGAGATACCCCGTGCATAGGCATCAACTGCGGCCAGCACATGACCGCGTAACCACGGCACGTGGGAGTAGAGCCGATGGTGGGCGGCTTCGCGCAAGGCGACGTAGAGGCGCACTTCCGCCTCCGGTACCTCGAGCCCCAGGCCGAAGTCACTGACGTTGCCGACGACGAGCGCGCCGAGCCCGACCGGACCTAGGGGCAGGCCGATGTCGGTCGAGGAGAGGACCTCTCGGGCGAGCGCACCGAGCGCCTGCCCGACCTGCGCGCCGAACATCAGCCCGCCGATGGAGCCGAGCATGCCCAGCATCGGACCGGCTTGGGCGCGCACCTCCTCGGGTAGTCCGCCGGTCATCGCCGCGGTCACCCGACTCGCGACCGGATCGCAGAGAGTGCTCCAGGTTGGCTGGGTGCGCTCGACCCACTGCACTCGGGTCCACGTCTCGATCGAGGTGACGCCGGCCGGGAGCGCGGTCGCCGAGTCGAGCCAGACGTCGGCCAGGCGCAGTGCGTCGTGAACCTGCGCCGGCGCGCTCTCCGGTACAGCGCCGTCACCGTCGGCGGCCGCGGCGATAGCGATCTGGCGGGCCAGCTCCCAATTGACCGGACCCGAGGAGGACAGCAGTTTCTGCAGCTCGGCGAAGAGCGGGATCTTGCCGGCGACGTCGGCGGGAATCCCGCCAGGAATGCCGAAGGGCGGGACACCGCCCGAGGAGTCGCCTTCGGGGGGGACTCCGTACGGGTCGTTGGAGGAATGATCCATGCTCGTCACCGTACGCGGTGGGCCGCGCGGCTCCCGCGTCGATGAGAGGCTGCCAGACATGACCGACCGGTTGCTCGACGTGCGGGACACCTCGCTGTCGGTCGATGAGTGCCTCGATGCGGTCCGTCGGCCGGCCGCGGGAGGCATCGCGATCTTCGTCGGGGTGGTCCGGGATCATGATGACGACCGGGCGGTGGTCGAGCTCGAGTACGCCGCGCACCCCGGCGCGATCGATGCGCTCGGCGTCGTCGCCGACCGGGTCGTGGCGGCTCATCCGGCCGTGGTGGCGCTCGCCGCCGTGCACCGGGTGGGAGTCCTGGCCGTAGGTGACCTCGCGGTCGTGGTCGCCGTGTCGTGTCCGCACCGGGGTGAGGCCTTCGCCGCAGCCCGCGACCTCATCGACACCCTGAAAACCCAGGTGCCCATATGGAAGCGCCAGGTCTACGCGGACGGCGCGATCGAGTGGGTCCACTGCGCCTGACGGGCACGCGCGATGACCTACGAAACGGAGTCGGACCTGAGGTCGAGGTCAGCGTGGCCGAGGTCTGTGTTGCCATGGCGTAGGGGGGAGCGCCTATCCTGACCTCGCCCACTCCGCGCTTCGAAGGTCGTCGTCGTGCTCTTCCTGCTGCCCATCCCGCTCAGTCTTCTGCTCGCGATCCTCTGGGTGTCGTGGACCACGCGTCCGCGGCGGCCGGCCGAGGCCGTTGTCACCGTGGAGCAGTACCAGAAGGCGCTGGCTGTTCTCGCCGCAAGCCGAAGGCCCGGTCCGAGTCGGACCGAGCCTTCGTTGGAGGGGAACCTACTGCGGTGAGACCGGCGTCGCCGTCGGCAGCCATTCGGTGGTGACGCAGAGGGCGCGGCGGTCGTTGGTGAGCCCGACGCAGAACTCGGTGGGCTCGGCGAAGGCGGGAGTGACGACGCCGGCCGCGATGACGGCGGCGACGGCGGCTACGAGGACGTTGCGAGCGCGGGTGGCGGTCACTTCTGGGCTCCGATGCTGGGGGCGTCGTTGGCGGGCTGGAGTGCGATGAGCTCGGGCATCACGCGGTGGCGGGTCCGACCTTTGCTGCATTCGGTGACTGGGGTGCTCGGCAGCACCTCGCAGATCCCGATGAAGTTGGAAGAGAAGGAGAGGCGCTCGGCGACCGGGTTCTCCGGCAGTTGAGGCCCGATGTACAGGAGATCGCCGCGGGCATCCTTGTTCGACACGCACGTCTCGCGGCCTTGTGCGCTGCTGCAGGTAGTCGGTACTGCGTGGTAGAGAGCGGGCGTCGCGGCGGATCGACCGGGTCCGGCGTCGTACGTCGAGGTGTTGAGAGCGCGGTCGGCGGCCCGGACGTCGCCGGACGCCGTGATCGGCTCGTTGAACGTCTGTTGGGTGAGGCGGTCACGGCCGAGGGCAGACGATGGCGCGCGATCGTCCAGCACGCCGAGCCCACCGCCGACGGTCATGCCGAGCGCCAATGCGCCTGCGACGCTCATCGTGGCGAAGGCCGAGACATTGCCCTTGACCGTCTCCCGAGCGGCAACTCGCAGCTTGTTGAGCCCGCGCAGCGCGATCAGGCCGGGCGCGAGCGGCGTGAGACTGCGCAATGGCAGCGTGCCGCCGCGGCCGGCGTACTCCCTGCGAAGTGCCCGACGGCCGCGGTGCAGCAGCGATCGGACCGCCGGCTCGGTGATCTGGAAACGCTCGGCGATCGCGTCGTAGTGCAGCCCTTCCACCTCGCGGGCCCACAGAATTGCGGCTTGGCGCTCGGGAATGGCCTCGAGCGCTTCTAGCGCGGTGCGCGCCTCTGCGCGGGCGACGACGATGTCTGCGGTGTCGCGGCCGACGCGCGAGCCCTCCGGCACCTCCGCCACCACGATGGAACGCCCGCGAACCCGGAGCCGGTCAATGGCTAGGCGCTGGCCGACCACGGTCGTCCAGGCGATGAGCTCGTCCTCGGTGCCGAGGGTGTGCAGGTGCTGGTGAGCCCGCAGGAGAGTCTCCTGGGTGATCTCCTCGGCCTCGCCCGGGTCGCCGAGCTTGCGCATGATCAGGCGGCGCAAGCGTGGCGTTTGGCGACGGACGAAGTCGTCGAAATCGATGGGAGTGGCCGGCTTGTCGGGATCCGGGACGATTCGGAGAGGAGCGCGGGAGGGCAGCGCCTCGACGTCGAAGCTCGCCTCGCTCCGCAGGGCAGGCTCGACAGGGACGTCATAAGGCGTGGACATGGGGCCTCTTCTTCCCACGGGGCTGGGAACCCGTTCGTGAGAACAACGGATCAGGAGCGAATTACTCGCGCCGTCATCGTTGAACAGTGTGGCGTGTCTGCTTCATCCGGAAAAGGCCGACTTTCAGTCGGCCGGGAACAGACCGGCTGTGAATCAGACAATGTGGACTTTTCAGCTCTAACGACGGTCGCCAGGTCCAGTGACGGCAGACCCGTCCCGGATATCTCGGCTTCGTCACCGTGGTGGGACGTTGGTCCGTCCGGCTCAAGCCCGCGCATGCGGTTGCCGACGCCTGAGAGGACCACCCTGACTTCTCAGTCACGTCTGCAGCGGAGGGTTCCCCGTGGAGCACGTCGTCTTCTACACCGGCCTGGACAGTACGTCCCAGTTTTGTCGCCTTTCCTCACTGGATGAGGCTGTCCGGTTCGTAGAGAGCCTCCGCAACGGCGAAGGCGTCGATGACAGCGCGGTGTTTGCGATGACGGAGATTCCGCTGCGCTTCCAGACCTATTACCGGGTCGAGCTGCCGACCGACGTCGAATCCGCACCGCCGAGTGCCGCTGCGCCCGCCGTCGAGCCGACACCGGTCGAGCCGGCACCGGTCGAGCCGGCACCTGTCGAGCCGGCGTCGGCAGTCGAGTCGGAACCTGCTTCGGACGTGTTGGCCGAGCCGGTGGCTTTCGAGCCGGTGGCCTTCGAGCGGACCCCCCTGCCGGAGCCCGCTGAGTTCGAGCTCGCGCCAGTTGCTGAGCCGGCGCTTGTCGTTGACGTCGTGGCGGAACGCGTCTTCGAACCCTTCGCTGAGCCTGCGTCGACGCCCGAGATGCCCACCATTGAAGCCATCACGCCTACGCCGGTCCTCCCGGACGTCGTGCCTGTCAGTGATGTCGCGGAGCCATCAGCCAACGGCAAGCCGAACCGCGGGATGGGCTTCTTCGCTCGCTAGGGCCGCAGTCTGCGACGGGGCGGGGCCTCGTCGCGTCAGCCGAGACGGCGCAGGCCGAGGTAGATCACGCCCCCCACACCACTGGCGATCGCCAGGGTGACCACGGTGAGCATCAGTGCCGCGGCGGTGCGCCGAAGTGGCCGCGTGCGCCGGTCCGGTTCGGTAGGACCGAGCGCGCCGAGCATGGATCCGGAGAACGCGGGCAGGTCAGGGTGGCGGGCCGCTGGTGGGAAGTCCTGATTGGCTGTGCTCCCGAGCGTGGTCGGCGCGGGGTCGTGGGGGACCGTCGAGCGGATCTCGGCGATGACGAGGTAAGCAACCGCCAGCACGACCGCGCCGGCGATCAGCACCTCCATGCTCACTCCCGGATCAGGCGGGTCGGCGCCCGTAGTTCGGTCCAGGCTAGCGGGGGCCGGGTTAGGCTGTGGCAATGTCACGGCGCGGGTCGACCATCGGTGTCGCCACCGCGTTGGCCGTCGGCCTTGGCGTAGCCGGTGCCCAGATTCCTGTTCCGTACGTCGGCCTCGGGCCCGGCCCGGTCTTCGACACCCTGGGAACGGTCGTTCCAGGCGATGCGAGCGCAGACCCGATCATCACCATCACCGGCGTGAAGACCTACCCCGCGGATGGGCGTCTTGACTTGACCACGGTGTCGGTCTTTGGGGCGAGCCGCCAGCAGCTCGACCTGGGCACTGCGCTGCGCTACTGGCTGGACCGCGATTTCGCCGTCGTACCCAGCGAGATCCTCTTCCCCGAGGACAAGACCGCCGAGGAGGTAGACGCCGAGACCGCCGCGGAGATGGAGGCGTCGCAGGAGTCGGCGGTGACGGCGGCCCTGCGGGAGCTCGAGATCCCGGTCAAGGCGACCATCGTGGTCGAGCAGGTGGGCGCCGGAACGCCGGCCGACGGCGTGCTGCGCGAGGACGACGTCATCAGCGCCATCGATGGCACCGCGGTCGTGAGCGCCGACCAGCTCCGCGGGTTACTCCGCTCCCGTCGACCCGGAGCGAACGTGAGCGTGACTTACCGTCGCAGCGGAACGATGACGACCTCCACCCTGCGCACCGTGTCCTCCGGCGACGCGGAGAACCGGGCGATCATCGGTGTCGAGCTGCGCGAGGAGTCGGAGTATCCGTTCACCGTGATGCTCAAGACGGACGACGTCGGGGGCCCGAGCGCAGGCCTCATGTTCGCGCTGGGCATTATCGAGCAGCTCACGCCCGGCAGCCTGGCGGGTGGGGTCCACGTCGCGGGCACCGGCACGATCACCGATGACGGGGTGGTCGGTCCGATCGGCGGCATCCAGCAGAAGCTCATCGCCGCCCGGCGCGCCGGCGCGCGGCACTTCCTGGTCCCGGCGGGCAACTTCGCCGACGCCGAGGCGACCCGGCCGGCTGGTCTGCGGCTGCACGAGATCGCCACGCTCGACGACGCGCTGGCCGCGCTGAAGGTGATCAAGGCCGCCGGGTGACGTACCGCCCATAGACTCCGCGCATGGAGGCCGCGGTTCCGTTCGCGCTGCTCTCAGGTGTCGAGTTGCTGTGCGTCGTGGCGTCCCTCGGCCTCGCCGTCGCCGGTGCGACGCCGGGTGCCCGCCGTCGTCTTGGCGGTGTCCTCGTCCTTGGTGGCCTGCTGCTCGCTGTCTCCCACGTGCTCACGGCAGTCCTGCTCGGAGATGCCGCAGACGACTCTGTCGCGCTGTTGCGAGCCGCTGGTTACGCGGCGACCGCTGTGGGTCTCGCCGGGTGGACGGTCGGTGGCGTCGCGGCGCTGCCCGTCGCCGCGCCGATAGGTGCCGGGATGGGGGTGGCGGTCGCCACCGCCGCTGCCGCAGCGCTGGCCAGCGCGGCGTCGTGGCGGACCGAGCCCACTGTCCGACGCTGGTTGGCTCCTGCCTTTGCGGCCGCGGCGATGGGAGAGGCGATCTCCGGTGCAGCCGGTGCACGGGATGCAGCCGCCGTCGCGGTGCTGTCCCTCCGTGGTGTGTGGGCACTGCTGGTCTTCATGGCGTTGGGACAGTTGGCTCGCCGAAGCGTTCGCGCGAAGGTTGTCGGCGCGATCGTGGCGGCGGTGGTCGCCATCGCGGTTGGTGCTTCCGCGGTGACCGGCACTGTCGTGACCGACGGCTTCAGCGCCGATCAGCGGGAGCGCATCTCTGCCGTCTCGCGCGGCGAGGTCGAGAGCTTGAAGGACACCGCTGAGCTCAACGCTCGCCTTTCACTGTTGCTGTCCGACTGCATCGAGGTAGGCGCGGACAACTGCGACGACCTCCTCGAGCGTCTGCGTCGCGAGTCCGAGATCTTCACTCCGGTCTTCGGTGCCGACGGCTCGGTCGCCGCGGGTGGCCGACTTGAGGAAGCGGCGGCTGCGGCCCTGGGCAGCAGTGACGCCGTGGCCGAGGCCCTGCGGGACGGTGGCAGCATCGGCACGCTGCTCGTGCTGCCCGGAACGCAGCCGAGCGTCTATGCGATCGGAGTCACCGGCGTGCGTCCGAGGGGACAAGGTCCCGTCCGGGCAGCTGCGGCGTACGCGTCGGTGGTGGACGACGCACGACTCGTGACCGACTCGACGCGAGCCGGCTACGACATCACTGTTCTAGACCCGGAGGGCAGCGTCCTCGGCTCCAGCCTCGTCGAGCGCGACCGCCGTCTCTTGGCCTCGTTGCTCGCGCAGCGCGCCGTGGTGTCGGCCCTGGCCGCTGGGAAGGACGGGGTGCTCGTCGAATCAGACGGCTCGGGTCCCACGGTGCGCTACACGTCCCTTCGTGATGCGCGGGGTGATCTCATCGCCGTCCTCGCCCTCTCGGCGCCGTCCGGCCAGATCCTGCGGACCCAGCGCAACGTCCTGCGGGTGCTCTTCGCCACGACCTTGTTGATCGGGCTTCTGGCTGCGGCGTTCGCCCTGCTGCTCGCCCGACGGATCACTCGACCGATCGAGCGACTCACCGTGGCTGCGAGCCGGATCAGGCGCGGCGACCTGACCGCCACCGCTGAGGTGACGTCGACCGACGAGGTGGGGGTGCTGGCCCGGGCCTTCGACGCGATGACGCGGTCACTCTCGTCGAGCAACGACGACCTACGGCTGGCTGCTGCTGAGCAGTCGAGCCTGCGAGCGCGGCTGGCAACCATCGTCGACTCGATGGGAGACGGGCTGCTGATCACCGACGGGGCGGGGCTCGTCACCGGTCTCAATCCAGTCGGCGAGGAGTTGCTGGGTCTCACTGAGGCGCAAGCGACAGGCCGGGAAGTCGACGACGTCCTGGTCGGTCGGACCTCGTCCGGGTCCGCGTTGCTCGGCGCCAGCGGCGATGCTGCTGCCGCCGGCGTGCTGCGGCGGCCGAACGGCTCGGCAGTCGAGGTCTCCGTCGTACGCACTTCGCTGCGGGCTGGGGACGGCTCCGTGATCGTGCTGCGCGACACGACGAGAGAGGCCCAGGTGGAGCGGATGAAGACGGAATTCCTCTCCAACGTCAGTCACGAGTTGCGCACGCCGCTCACGCCGATTCGGGGGTACGCCGAGATCCTGCGGCGCCATCCGGACCTGCCTCCGGCGAAGACCAAGGAGTACGCCGGGTCGATTCTCGATGCCAGCCTGCGGATGTCGCGAGTCGTCGACCTCCTGGTCGACGTCGCGGCGATGGAGGCCGGCCGGGTCGTGCCGGCGCCGGCGGCCGTCGCTGTGGCGGGGCTCGTCGACCGGCGCATCGCAGAGTGGCGCTCGCGGGCGCCGGAGGTCGTCCTGCGCCGCCGGGTGGCCGCCGGCCTTCCGATGGTCCTCGTCGACGAGATGTGGGTCGGCAAGGCCCTTGACGAGCTCCTGGACAACGCTGCGAAGTACGCCGGAGATGGCGCCATCACTGTGAGCGCGGCACTGGAAGGCACTGTGGTGCGGCTGGCCGTGCGGGACACCGGCCCGGGCATCTCGGCGGTGGCGCAGCAAGCCCTGTTCAGCGACTTCGAGCAGGTCGACGGCTCGGCCACCCGGTCGGTGGGCGGACTCGGCCTCGGGCTGTCCTTCGTCCGTCGGGTCGCCGAGGACTTCGGGCTGAGCGTCGGGTTCACCAGCGCCCCCGGCAAGGGCTCGACGTTCTGGCTCGATCTGCCCGCTGCCGCGCGCGCGCCTCGCCGCGCTTCTCCGCGCCCGCGGCGACCGGTCGCCCAGCCCAGACCACGCGTTGCGACTCCGCGTGACGGGCCCCGGTGACCGTCGCGGAGCGTCAAGAAGCACGGCGTGAGGCGTTGAGACGCATCATGGCCGACCATCGGCCGCTGGCTGAGATCTTCGCCGACCTGCGAAGCGGCCGTGGAGGTGACCGACCCCTCGGCGCGGAACCCACGACGCAGCTCTCCTCAGAACCTGCTGACCAGCTCGAGAGGGCGCTCCTCGGCTCACTTCGCCGGACGCTCGCTGCAGTCGATGAGCGGGCGACGCTGGACCGCACCGCTGGCGCGATGGTCCGGCCGGATGTGCAGGACATCGCGCTGCGGTTCGCAGTCGATGCGGAGTCCTTGCTCGTGGAGCTCGCGGCAACAGGCGCCAGCCGGCTGGCCGCAGAGCGCTCGCTCGACGCGGTCCCGGCCGTGAGCGACGCCGGCGTCGACGCCGCCGCAGCCGCCCTCGTGGGTCTTGCCGCCGCGGTCGCTGACGCAGCCGAGCGCGTTTCGCCAGTCGGGTCCGCCGCTGCCGTCGGCGCGGTACCCGGTGAGCTGCTGTCGACGACCGCGGTCCGGCTTCTGACAGTCGGGGTCAATGCTGGGTACGCCGCCGCGGCCCGGGCGGTCGGGCTCGCGCCCCGCCAGCGGTTTGGTGACCCCTATTGCCCCGCCGTGGCCTGTTACGGACAGGACGCCCGGCTGCTTGACGAGTCAGTGGTGACGAAAGTTGGCGTGCCGCCGTACTCGGCGGACTGCAACTGCACGGTCGTCATCGGCTAAGTTCGGCCTTGACGGGAGCCGCTTGGCCCCCGACCGACATGAGGTGCCGCCCGTGGTTGTTCGGCCCGCCCCATCCCGCCCTGGATTCCTGTTTCCCGTTGTCGCGCTCGTCGGCATCCTCCTCGTGCTGCTCTTCGTCGGCAGCGGCATCTACACCGACGTCCTGTGGTTTCGCGAGGTCGGATTCAGCGAGGTGTACTCCACGGTCCTGCGCACCCGGTTGACCCTGTTCGCGCTCTTCGGGCTGACCATGGCGGTGATCGTGGCCGCGAACGTCATCGTTGCGCACCGGCTGCGACCGCCTTTTCGGCCGCCTTCGCTGGAGCAGCGCAACCTAGACCGCTACCGGTTGCTGGTCGAGCCGTACCGGCGTGCGGTCCTGCTCACCGTCGTTGGCTTTCTGGGGCTGATATCTGGGCTGAGCGCGTCGAGCAGCTGGCGGGTGTGGCTGCAATGGCGCAACGCCACCGACTTCGGGATGGCTGACGCGCAGTTCGACCGTGACATCTCCTTCTACGCTTTCACCTATCCGTTCCTCCGCTTTCTCATCGGCTTTGGCTTCGCCGCGCTGATCCTCGCGTTGATCGCCTCGACCGTGACCCACTACCTTTACGGCGGCATCCGCCTGCAGACACCGGGGGAGAAGGTCACCGCGGCTGCGAAGGCCCACCTGTCGGTGCTCCTCGGCCTCATCGTCTTGCTGAAGGGCGTCGCCTACTTCGTCGACCAGTACGGCCTGATGTTCTCGCTGCGTGGCGTGGTGCAGGGCGCGTCGTACACCGATGTCAACGCGAAACTCCCGGCGCTTCGCATCCTTGTCGTCATCGCAGTGATCTGCGCCGGTCTCTTCATTGCGAACCTTCGCTCGCGCGGCTTCGCGCTGCCCGCTACCGGGTTCGCATTGCTGCTGCTCTCCGCGGTGGCAATCGGTGGGATCTACCCGGCTGTGGTGCAGAAGTTCCGCGTCGAGCCCGATGAGCTGGCCCGCGAGACGAAGTTCATCGACCGCAACCGCGAGGCGACGCTGACGGCGTACGGCCTCGACCAAGTCGAGTACACGCCGTACGCCGGCGCTCCCCTCGGCTCCGCGGCCGACCTGCGCGGGGACAAGGGCACGCTGCCGTTCGTGCGACTGCTCGACCCGAACAAGCTGCAGCCCGTCTTCGAGCAGCGCCAGCAGCGGCGGGCCTACTACGGATTCGCCGACACTCTCGATGTCGACCGCTACACCATCAAGGGCAAGACCGACACCTATGTCCTTGCGGTCCGTGAGCTCGACGAACAGGGCATCCCGGGTGGTGCGAGCTGGGTCAACCGACGGCTCATCTACACGCACGGCTTCGGCTTCGTCGCTGCACCCGCAGACGAGGTGGATGAGTCGGGCGAGCCGGTCTACTCGTCCTCGTTCGACGCCGGCGGGGCGATCTCCGTGGACCAGCCCCGCATCTACTACGGCGAGCAGTCGCCGAGCTATTCCGTCGTCAAGACCAAGCAGTCAGAGATCGACAAGCCCAGCGACGAAGCCGAGGCCCCCCGGTTCCAGTACGACGGCAAGGGTGGCGTGGCGGTTGGTGGACTCGTCCGCAAGCTGGCCTACGCCATGAAATTCCGCGAGCGCAACCTGCTCATCTCCGGAGCGTTGACCGGCGACTCACGCATCCTTTACATCCGCAACCCGCGGCAGCGCGTCGCCAAGGTGGCGCCGTACCTCGAGCTGGACTCCGACCCGTACCCCGTTGCTGTCGACGGACGAATCCTGTGGGTCGTCGACGGGTACACCACGACGGCGGGCTTCCCGTATGCGCAGCGCATCGGCTTCGGCGACGTGACCCAGGACTCTCGTGGGCTCGTCCAGGCGCAGGCGCAGATCAACTACATCCGCAACTCCGTCAAGGCGACCGTCGACGCGTACGACGGCACGGTGACCCTCTACCGCTGGGACGACAAGGATCCGGTGCTGCGGACGTGGGAGAAGGTGTTCCCGGGCTCGCTCACTGACAAGTCCGAGATGTCCGCCGAGTTGCTCGCGCACGTGCGCTACCCGGAAGACCTCTTCAAAGTGCAGCGCGAGCTCCTCTCGCGCTACCACGTCAAGACCGCGAACCAGCTGTTCAGCGGCAACGACAACTGGAGTGTGCCGGCCGACCCCACGGTCGCCGTCGGCGCGCCGCAGCCGCCGTACTACCAGCTCCTTCAGCTGCCCGGAGACTCCAAGCCGCGCTTCCATGTCACGTCACCCCTCGCTGCGGCGAACCGACCGAACCTCGCCGCGTTCTTCGCTGCCTCCAGCGACCCGGAAGTGGGGGAGTACGGCAAGCTGCGGGTGTTCGAGTTGCCGACGAGCACCAACGTGCCGGCCCCCAAGCAGCGGGCCGGGACGTTCCAGAGTGACCCTGTGGCGTCGCAGCAGTTGGCGCTCCTCGGGCAGCAAGGCTCTGAGACGATCTTCGGGAATCTTCTGACGTTGCCCGTCGGCGGGACCCTGATCTACATCCAGCCGGTCTACGTGCAGTCGGACAGCGCCGACAAGATCCCGCAGCTCAAGCGAGTGTTCGTCGGCGCCGGGCAGAAGGTGGGCTTCGGCACGACACTTGCGGAGGCGCTCGACCAGGTCTTCGGCAAGGGCGCTGTCGTCGCCCCGTCGCCAGGACCCACGCCCGGGCCCACGACGCCGGGCGACCCGAGCTCCGAGCTCCAGCGGGCACTCGCCGACGCGGCGAAGGCCATCGCGGACAGCGAAGCCGCTTTGAAGGCGGGTGACTTCGCGGCGTACGGCGCAGCGCAGGACCGCTTGAAGGCAGCTGTCGCGCGCGCGGTGCGAGCTAGCGGCGCCGGCACGAGTTCGCCGACCGCCTCGCCGTCGCCCGCGGCTCGACCCTCGGCCAGTCCGTCGTCGCGCTGACACCCGGGCGGGCCGCCTTCAACGAAGGACGCCTTCAACGAAGGCCGCCTTCAACGAAGGCCGCCTTCAACTCCGCACTTGTCCGAGACACGCGGCGCGTGTCGCTGGCCTAGCGCGGAGTTGAGCGCACCACTCACGGTTTGCTCCCCTGTCAGCGGCCGCCTAGACTGGGGCTACCGACGCGGGGTGGAGCAGCTCGGTAGCTCGCTGGGCTCATAACCCAGAGGTCGCAGGTTCAAATCCTGCCCCCGCTACAAAGAAGTGCAGGTCAGAGGCCTGATCCGGACCCTCGGATCAGGCCTCAAGATCATTTGCCATCAATTTGCCATCAAGACGCAACCGTCACCGGTGG
>JBKJUS010000115.1:0-38174 GCA_046590575.1 Mycobacteriales bacterium
CGACAGCACCCCTGACCGCAACGCCCCTGCCACGCCCGGCAGCACGGCGAGCCGCCGCGCCAACGCCACCTCGCTGCGACCCAGGCTGGTCCGCTGCGCCGCCACCCAGCCACCCGCCGACCCGGCGCCGTCGAGGACGTAGAGCTGACGGGTATCGACATCAGCGAGACGGTCGAGCAGCGCCCCACGCAGCCGCTCCACCGCGACCAGCAGCACCGCCGCGTCAGCGAGCGCCACCGGCCCCGGCAACTCAGACGGCACCGCGAGGACTACGGCAGACACTGCGGCCACTAGCGCCGACACCGGCGCCGACGCGCACTCCTCTGCCGGCCGCTGCGGGCCAGTAATAGTCGCCTCGCGTGAAATCGTTGATTCGAACATGTGTTCCAACTTACGCCCGCCCTGTCACAGAACGACCCGGACTTGAGAAGTTGTGCACAACTATTTTCGCCCGCTCTCGACCATGGTTCACCGCGACGTCGGCGCGTCATGCTCGCCTTGGTCGGACTCACCGTCGTGCTGCTCGCGCTGAGCGGCTGGGGCTTCTCCCGCGTTGCCGCGGAATCCGGGGGCAGCGCGCTGACCAGCGGCGAGGCCCGGCTCACGGCCTCGATCCTGCTGAATCTGGTGATGTTCGGCTTCAGCCTGATCGGCGCCCTGGGCACCGCATTCCTTGCTGGGCCGACACTGTCCGGCGAGACGGAGTCGGGCATCGCGCTGGCGGTGCTGGCCCGGCCGATCCGCCGGGCCGACTTCTTACTCGGCAAGTGGCTGGGGCTCGTGGCCTTCGGCAGCGGCTTCGTCGTCCTCGCCGGTCTGGCGCAGTGCCTCGTCGTCCGGGCGACGACGGACTACTGGCCGCCTCGGCCGGCGACAGCCCTCGCGCTGCTCGCCGCCCAGACCGTCGTACTGCTCACTCTCGCCGTGCTGCTCTCGACCGCCATCTCGCCGATGGCGTCGGGCGTGGTCGCTGTCGGTCTGTTCTGCACGACCTGGGTGGCGGGTGTGGTGGGCGGCATCGGCGCGTCCCTGGGCAACGACTCCGTCGCGCGCGTCGGCGAGGTGTCGCGGGTGCTGCTGCCCACCGATGGGTTGTGGCGCGGGGCGATGAACGCCTTCCAGGACCCGTCGGCGCTGCGGATGTTCGGCGACGACGGCGGTCAGGCCTTCCCGTTCCTGAGCGTCGCGCCGCTGACGGCGACCTACCTGGCGTGGGCGGTGGTGTGGGTGGCGATGG
Source organism: Mycobacteriales bacterium (assembly GCA_046590575.1). Classification (GTDB taxonomy): domain Bacteria; phylum Actinomycetota; class Actinomycetes; order BP-191; family BP-191; genus DATLNF01. The sequence continues at coordinate 1,238 of JBKJUS010000115.1, forward strand.
TGTGGGGGCTGGCGGCAGCTTCGTTCGTGCGCAAGGACCTCTGACCCAACGCTGCGGGTCACGTCGGCGCGGCCACGGCGGGCGCACTGAAGAGGCGTCACCCTGGGACCAAGGTGGCTCACCGGGCTTTAGTCGCTGGTCAGCGACCATGTGACGACGGGCGGCGAGATCCGCGCACACCGAGGCATGCCTTTTCCGTCGGTCAGCGAGATGGTGCCTACGGCAACAGTCGCGCCGATGGCTCCAGGTCCAAGGTCATTGAGCATCAGCTTGGCTCGCCGGAACCTGGCGAATACGTCGCCGCTCACCTCGCCCCACGTCAGATAGAGGAATCGATTGCCGGCGCGACCATGTACGGCCGGCCCGCGAAAGTCCGGAGAGCCGTCTCGGATCGTGGCCACGACGTCGGTTTCCCAGGTCGCACCGGCGGCATCGCCAGGCACCGGTTGATGCAGCTCGCTCCCGACCTGCAGAGCGACATGAACGTTCTCGTAGTCACCGCACTGCAATCCGGGCAGGTCGTAGCCACGAAGAATCACATGCATGGCAACCAGTGCAGCAGGTTCCCGGAACCGCCACAAGACCCCCGCCGTGAGCCGCGCCCGAAGGCAGACATGCTTGAGGCTGAGTTCAACCTGGCCGACCAACCGGCCATCGGGCTGACGACCGAGCGTTGCGCCGCTGGGCCGGTAATGCCGCGAATGCCACGGACGTGAGTCGGCACCACAACTGGAACCTGAGGCAGGCGCCCCGGCGACCGCCGTCAGAGGTTCTTGCACCGGAACGATGCGGTCGCGAGCCCGTGCCGTCCATCTCCAACTCACCTGGGTTGGGCTCACGTCGACGGGGTGAGACCTCCGTCGATGTTGACCGTTGTGCCAGTTATGGTCGCGGCTCGTGCACTAGCAAGGAACGCGACGAGGTAGGCGACCTCCTCCGGGGTGGTGAAACGGCCGACCGGAATATTCGCGATCGCCTCATCCACGATGGTCTGAGCGTCGCGGCTCTCCAGAACGGAAGCCTGGGCTGCCACCCCGGTCTGACCTAGCCATAGTGGGGTGTTCACCGGTCCCGGTGCGACGCCCACGACGCGTACGCCCTTCGGGGCGTACTCGGAAGACAACCCAGTCGTCAGACTGTCCATCGCGGCCTTGGTCGCGTTGTAGGGGTAAATGCCAGTGCTCGGCAGGTGCCCGTTGAGGCTCGAGATGTTGATGACCACGCCCCCGACAGCGGCGAGGTGGGGCAAGGCGCAGCGCGTGGTGCGCACTGTCGTCATCAGATTCAGCTCGAAGTACTTGCTCCACTCCTCATCCGGGTGGCTGGTGAAGCCAGTGCCGATTTTTGCGCCGCCCACGTTGTTCACTAGAACGTCGAGGCGACCGAACCTCTGCACCACGGCCGCAACAGCCTGGTCGCCGGCGGAGAGAGAGGTCATGTCTACGGCCAGGTGCTCCAGACCGGCGCGAGGCGGGGGAGCAGTGCGGCTTGTACCCAGGACCTTCATGCCCTCTGCGATGAGAGCGTCCGCGACGGCAAGCCCGATCCCCTGGCTCACACCGGTCACGAGCCCGACTTTTCCTGCGAGACCGAGATCCATGACGGGACTCTACGACCCGAACCTACGGCGAAAGACGCAGGTCTGCTCTGTCGTCACCCTCTCCCGCTGCATCGCGGCGATTGCCGACTCGGCGCTAACGGCGCTCGGCACAACCGACTTCGAGGCAAGTTGGAATGAGGGTGCCAGCCTCGATCTCCACACCGCCCTCGCGGCCGCGGAAGAGATGAAGTCGCCGACGTAGCAGGTCAAACGCTCGACCTCGGGCCGGCCGAGTCAACACTCGACCGGCCCGAAGACTGCTACACCTACAGCCCGAACCGCAGCGCCTTGCTGATCACATTCGTCAGCAGGTCGAGGATCGAGTCGTTGGTCAGCAGCTTGTAGAGAACACCGCCGAACCCGCACGCCGCGACAGTGCCTACGGCGTACTCCGCCGTCGCCATTCCCGCGTCACCGCACCGCCGTACCGCCGTGATCCCTCGCATCGTGCCTCCCGTTGTGTCGAGCGTTGCCAGGTCGTTGCGGCCCGGCAGCGACGACCCGTGGCGTCGCCCTCCCACGGTCGGTCACGGGCACCGTCGGGTAACCGGCAGAGCGGACATCTGTGGATAGTGATCAGCGGTCTCATTCATTGCACGAGAAGGCCCAGTCCACCGCCGAACAGTCCGGCGACGAGAGGTACGACGCCGAGCAGCACGAAAGCCGGCAGAAAGCAGAGCCCGAGTGGGGCGACCATCGCGACCCCCGCGCGCCGCGCGGCGGCCTCACCGGCAAGCCGCTGTCGCTCCCGCTGATCCACCGCCAGCGCATCGAGCATGACGGCAGGTGACGCACCCGAGGTCGCCACCCGAGACAACACAACAGCCATGGTCCGCAGTGGCGCTGGACCGTCGGCGTACGGCGCCCACGCCTCAACAGCAGGCGCGCCCAGAGCCAATGACCTCGCTACCGAGTGCAGCACATCGCCGAGCGGTCCCGGCACGGCCTCGGCCACGGCCCGCATGGCCGCGTGCGGCGACGCTCCAGCAGCCACACAGGCAGCGAGGAGATCGCAGCTCAGGGGGATGGCCTGCAGCAATCGACGATGGATCACGGCCTGCTGACGGCGTGGCGCCGCGCGGACGGCTGACCACGCCGCGGCGGCCGCACCCACCCCGGCGAAGACTCCCGACCACCCGCCGACGAGCTGGTAGGCAGCCACCCCGGCGAGTGCGATGAGAGCCGGTGCTGCCGGCGACGGAGCCCTGGCACCGACTGCCCGCGCCAGCGCAGGAGACTGAACCCGAGTCACCCGCGCCCGGCCATCGGGCCAAGCGAACAGCGCCGCTGCTCCGATCAACAGCCCGGCAATGTAGATCACGGCACAGCGGCGGCGGCAAGCCGGCGCGTCCACCCCAGGCCGAGCACATCGAGCGCAAGCCCGACGACAAGGCAGCCGGTGCCCGCCGGGGTCCGGAAGAATGAGACCGGTGCGGCGCCGAGCCCAGCGGCCATCATCATCGCGAGCAACGGCAGGGTCGCGAGCACTGCGGCCGACGCGCGCGGCCCGGCGAGCTGAGCGTCGACCTCAGCCCGACAGCGGTCATCTGCCGCGAGCCCGTTGGCGAGTCGAGCGACCCCAACGCCGAGCGAAGAGCCCGATGACTGGCTGACCCGCCAGCACGCGGCAAGCGCCATCAGACCCTCTGCGCCTGGCGGGCCGGGGGTGAGCGCCGTCGCGGGATCAAGCCCGAGGCTCGCTCCGGCGCTTACCGCATGAAGATGGCCAGCCAGAACGGGCGGCGCGCCCGCGCCGCAGCTGCGCAGCGCCACATGCGGCGACACCCCCGCCTGCAGCTCGGCCGCGAGCAGCAGCAGCACGTCCGGTAGCGCGCGTCGTACGGCGGCTTCGGCGCGGTGCCGGCGGCGTTGCTGCACGGAACGACCGATGACGACCCCGCCAGCGGCACCGAGGGCGCCGCCCAGCGCCGTGCCGAGACTGATCAGGCCCACCACGGCGCCAGCCACAGCGAAAGCGGCAGCATCGTCAACAGTCGGCCGGGCAATCTTGCCGAACAGTCGCTTCGGCGTGACAGCTCGCGGCCCGACGAGCAACCACACGGCGACCCCTGCAGCGATCGGCGAGAGCAGCTGGCCCATCGTCACCGCAGGCACACGTCGCGCGAGCCGAGGAGCTTCACCAGGTCCGGCCAGCTGTCTGCCTGCCCGCCGTCCACCACTCCAGGACGCACGGTCACCAGGCCGTCCGCGCCGCGTTTCACCACGCCGATCTCCGCGACGCGACGTGATCCGTCGCTGCCGCGGCGCAGGTGCACGACGACGTCGAGGGCCGCAGCGGCTTGCGCGTGCAGAGCCTCCCTGGGCAGGCCGGCCATGCTGCCCAGAGCCTCGAGCCGCGCCGGCACGTCGCGACTTGTGTTGGCGTGCACCGTCGACAATCCGCCCTCGTGTCCGGTGTTCAGAGCCGCCAACATCTCCGCCACCTCCGCACCTCGCACTTCGCCGACAACAATGCGATCGGGGCGCATCCGCATCGCCTGCCGCACCAGGTCGCGAAGCGTGATCTCACCAGCGCCATCGACGTTGGGCGGCCGTGCCTCGAGGCTCACGACGTGCGGACAAGGTGGTCGCAGCTCGGCTGAGTCCTCGACGAGGATGATGCGCTCGCGGGCGTCGACGAGGCCCAGCAGACACGCCAGCAGCGTCGTCTTGCCGGTGCCGGTGCCGCCGCTGACGAGCACTGACAGCCGGGCCCGGACCACTGCTTCGAGCACCTCCGCGACCAGAGGTGAGGCTGAGTCGGACGCGACGAGGTCTCCCAGCGAGAAGTGTTGGCGACCGAGCGTGCGCAGCGAGACGCAGGTGCCGCGGCTGGCGACAGGTGCGAGCACCGCATGCAGCCGGGTGCCGTCAGGAAGCCGCGCATCCACCCACGGTGCAGCGTCGTCAAGGCGCCGGCCGGTGGGCAACAGCAAGCGTGCAACCAGGCGGCGTACGTCGTGGTCGTCGGCGAAGCAGATGCCGGTCAGCTCCAGGCCATGACCGCGGTCGACCCACACCTCCTCAGCGGAGTTGACCAGGACGTCGGTGACCGCGGCGCTACGCAGGAGCGGTGCGAGCGGACCAGCGCCCAACAGATCGTCCTGCAGGCGCTGCAGCAGCCCGAGACCACCGTCAGGTGGCAGGCTGCCTCCTTCGGCGCGCACGGCAGCAGCGATGCGTGCTGGAGTCGGGTCGACGGTCTGCGCTGCGAGCCGGCGGCGCACCCGGTCCAGCAGGTCGATCTCGCTCATGCCGCGGCGCCGGACTCTCGTGTCGTGGCCGAGTCAGCGAGATCCCTGACCAGCCGAGTGGCTAGTCGCGCAAGATGGCCCCGACCCCCCGCGGGCGGCACTCCCCGGTCGAGATCGGCCACGACGGCGCGTTCCGGCTTGTAGGTGCCGGCGAGCGGCAGTCCCAAGGTATCGGCGACGAAAGCCGCGTCGAGGCCGGGCCCCGGGCGGCTGCGCACCACGATGCGCAAGTCGTCGACATAGGGCGCTATGGCAGTCGCGACGCGCGCTGCAGACGCGACAGCGCGCACCTCCAGCGGCACCACCAGAAGCAGCGTGCCCAGAGCGGTGAGACCCTCGACCGCGCTGCCCTGGGCGGTCCGGGGAAGGTCGACGACGACGACGTCACTCGAGCGTCGTGCACTGCTCAGGACGGAGCTGCAGGCACCCGGGGGGAGGTCCATCACGTCGCCTCGGTCCCAGCTCACCATCGCCACGTCGTCGATGCGTGGCGCCAACGTCAGCAGACCTCCAGGCGCCGTGTCGTCGGTCGCTAGCTCCGGCCAGCGCGCACCCGGCGCGCCCTCACCGCCGAACACGAGGTCCACGCCACCACCCAGCGGGTCAAGGTCACACAGGGTCGTGCGGTAGCCCAGCCGCTGGGATGCCCCGGCAAGCGCCACCGACAGGGTGGTCGCCCCCGCGCCACCACGCCCACCGATCACGCCGATGACGACTCCAAGGCGGCCCGACTCCGCCGCGGCCGCCAGCCGGTTGACGAGCCAGCTCTCGGCGTCAGGAAGAAAAACAACGTGCTCCGCGCCGAGCTGCACTGCGCGCCGCCACACCGACGCATCGTCCAGGTCGGAGCCGATGAGAAGAACGCCGGGGCGTCGGGGCAGCCCAGCGACCGCCAGCGATGCCGCGATGTCGTCGGCGACGACGACGACGGAAGCCGTCAGCCAGGTACGTCGGGCGGCCGCGGGGTCCCGGACGACGTGCGGGTCCACGTCCGCTGCCGCGCACAGTCGCAGCAGGTCCTCGAGCCGGGCGGCATCAGCGGTGATGAGGAGCGGACGGAACATGGGACCCCCTGGGCGCTCGGCGACGACGACGTGTCCCAGCCTGAGCGCGAACGAGCGTCACCGCGGCTCCGGAAGCTGATCTGTGGATAGCGAACGGAGCGCAAACGGGTCCGGACATGGGACGACCCCCGCTGGGGGGGTAGCGGGGGTCGTCCGGGGTCTGGCTCCGGGGGGTGAGCCAGACGCGCCTGACGCCGGGGGGGTGGCGTCAGGACGAGGGGGTCAGTAAGCGGTCCGGTCGCGTCGCAGGGCCGCCATCGCAATGAGGTAGATAACCGTGTAGATGACAGCGGCGATCAGCGCGGTGGCCCAGTAGCGCTGGTCGTTGAAGACACCCTCGAATGGAGCGAGGAAGACGTCACTCAAACCGTCGATGGCACTGACGAGCCCGTTGCTCTCGCGGGCGTCCAGCGCCTCGAGGAGCGTATCCACTCCGAGCAGAGCGATCACGGCGCTATAGACGACGGTGACCACGGAGAAGATTGTGTCGGCGATAGAGCGGTGCTCGACCACGCGGGTCTCCGACACCTGATCAACATCTTCGGCGACGACTCTACGCATGAATTCCACCCCCAACGCGGTTGGCCATACGAACTCGACTATTACCGGGATGCCCGTCACCTGCGCCATTAAACCCCCCGCCATGACTATCTTCGGTCGAATGGGTGGAGCAGCGTTCTTCGACCTCGACAAAACGGTCATCGCGAAGTCCAGCACGCTCGCGTTCGGAAAACCGTTCTATCAGGGCGGCCTGGTCAACCGGCGGGCCGTTCTCAAGAGCAGCTATGCGCAGTTCGTCTACCTTGTCGCGGGCGCCGACGCAGACCAGATGGACCGGATGCGCGACTACCTCAAGCAGTTGTGCGCAGGCTGGCCGGTCGAGCAGGTGAGGTCGATCGTCAACGAGACACTGCACGACCTCATCGACCCACTCGTGTACGACGAAGCGGTCTCCTTGATCGAGGAGCATCACGCGGCCGGCCGGGAGGTCGTCATCGTGTCCTCGTCGGGAGAGGAAGTCGTCACGCCGATCGCCGGGATGGTCGGCGCGGACCAGGCCATCGCGACGCGCATGGTGGTGGAGAACGGGTGCTACACCGGCGACATCGCGTTCTACGCGTACGGGGTACACAAGGCTGAGGCAATCACCGCTCTCGCCGCCGAAAGAGGATGGGACCTCGCTGACTGCTGGGCCTACAGCGACTCGCTCACCGACCTGCCGATGCTCGAGGCGGTGGGACATCCGGTTGCGGTCAACCCGGACAAGGCTCTGCGCAGGCTCGCCGACGAGCGCGGCTGGTTGGTGCTCGACTTCGTCCGTCCCGTCGCGCTGCGCTCACGGGTCAGGACGATGTCGCGCCCCTCGGCGCCCGTTCTTGCCGGCGCTGCGGTCGGCGTCGGTGCGGCTGCGCTCGGCTGGCGCCTGCTGGCGGCCCGTCGCCGCTCCGGTGAGGTCTGAACAGCATCACCGCGGGTCGCCGCCCGCATCGGAAAGTAGCTACAAATGAGGGGTTCCCAAGGCCGTGCTATCGGCGTACAACTGGAAGTGCGAGCAGCCGGCGCGGTGGGCCGAGTCCCCCCTCCTCACGCTCGTTCACGAGCACCGTCGAGCACCCACGTGCGACCAGCCGCGGGAGGCACGTCGAGGTGAGGAGACGCGCAAGCGCCCAACCACTCCGACGATCAGGAGCACGCTTGGTAACCGCGGTCTTCGTGAAGTAACGGCGCTTCAGTGGCACTGCCCACTGAGGCGCCGTTTGCTGTCCGGCGTCCGTAGCACCCCGATGGGAATTACCCTCGCTCGAGCGCTCCGCAGATCGCCAACCCCTCCTGTGCTCCTGCGGCCAGGGCGTCGGCACAGTGCAGCAGCCACGGGCCCACGTCTCCGGCAGCGAAGCGCATCGCCGCTGCGGCGTACGCCGACGGGTCCGCAGCATGTCCGACGTCAGGCGCGGTCAGCGCGCTGGGGTCGACTCCGCGATGGACGAGCAGCAGCCGAGCTGCCGCCCGAGCGACGAGGCCGTTGCCCCAGGTGAATGGCTGGAGCGCCAGCACCTCACCATGCACGATCGCGGCGACCACGACGGCAGAGACCGACGTCGGGGACGCCACGATGTCGCTCAGTTTCGAGAGCCGGCGAGCGACCACATCGGCTGAGGGACTGCCGACCAGTCGCGGCCGGCCAAGCTCTTCGCGGGGTACGGCGTCCGCGGCGGCGAGGACGTGCAGCCGCGCCAGCGCCTGCATCGGCGCCCGGTCGAGCACCGGTCCGAGCGAGCTCATCTCTCGACCGACCCGTAGTGCGCCCTGCACTGCGGGCGCGTCGATTCCCTCTCCCCGACGTAAGGCGTCAAGCGCGACTTCTGCGCCTTCCAGCGAAGCACTTGCTCGCACAGAGCGCAGACCAGCCTCTGCCGAGACCTCGGCACTTCGCCTGCGCAACACACGCTCGCCGAGTAGCCGGTCGACGCTGCTCCGCGCCGCGAGGATCCGCTCAGCGACGTCCGGCAGCGAAAGCAGAGGTGCGAGCAGGTCCACGGCAGTCACGACCACTGACCCTACTGGCGGACATCGACTCGTCCTCAAAAAGAAGGAGTTCCGGGCTGATGCGACGAACCCCGTCTGCATCCCGCAACAACCCCCAGCGAAGGACACCCCCATGCGTCGTGCCACCCTCACTGCCGCGCTGCTGACCGGAGCTCTCTTCCTGCCCCACGCCAGTGCCGCACCGGAGCCGCAGGTCACTGATCCCAAGGGTGACTATCCGATCGCCGGAGCAGACATCGTCTCGGTCACCCTGAAGACCGAGAAGAAGACGAAGTTGGTCATGACCCTCGAGCTCGCGGGCCCCGCGAACACGCCGCTGCCCTACGCCTACCAGATCAACTTCATGGCCGGTGCCTGCGACTGGCGGGCCAACTACTTCGGCGCGCAGGATTCCATCTCCGGCGGCTGCCGCGGGGACAACGCCTCTCCGCCCACCGACGTGAAGATCGCCGGCAACATGATGACGTTCTCGGTGCCGGCCAAGGGCGCCTTCAAGCTGGGCACGAAGATCACCACCTTCGCGGTCTACTCCGCTCCAGGCGGCGTGCTCTCCGGCGGTGGCCTCGCCCTTGCTGGTGACACAGCCACGAGCGACAAGACCTACGTGGTCGGCAAGTAGCCGCCGAACGTCGCACCGAGGCGCACCTGGCACCTTGCGCCGGCATCGACGAGAGTAGGACGTCGCCGCCGCGAGGGAGCCGATGTGACCGATACGACGCTGGCCAACCTGCTGACCGAGACACGACGGTTTCCACCGCCGCCAGCAATCGCCCGGTCGGCCAACATCACGGCGGCTGCGTACGACGAGGCAGCCGCCGATCGGGTGGCTTTCTGGGAGCGCGCTGCGGAGCGCCTCGACTGGGCGCAGCCGTGGCAAACACCTTTGGAATGGGCGCCGCCGTACGCGAAGTGGTTCGTCGGCGGCCGACTCAACGTGAGCGTCAACTGCCTCGACCGCCATGTTGAAGAAGGTCGCGGAGACCGCGTCGCCTACCTCTGGGAGGGTGAGCCAGGCGACACCCGCTCCCTGACCTACGCCGACCTCCTGCGCGAGGTGTCCCGCGCGGCGCACGCGCTGACCGAGTTGGGCGTGGTGGCCGGCGACCGCGTGGCGATCTACTTGCCGATGATTCCTGAAACGGCCATCGCCATGCTGGCGTGCGCTCGGATCGGTGCGGCGCACTCGGTGGTATTCGGCGGATTCTCAGCCGATGCGTTGGCCAGTCGGATCGTCGACGCCGACGCGCACGTCGTTATCACAGCCGACGGCGGCTACCGCCGTGGCAGCGCGATGGCACTCAAACCGGCGGTGGACGAAGCGGCAGCGCAGTGCCCGGGCGTGCGCACCGTCGTCGTCGTCCGCCGGACCGGTCAAGACACCCCGATGACCGACGGCCGCGACGTGTGGTGGCACGACCTCGTCGACCGCCAACCGGACGTCCACCAACCGGAGTCATTCGACGCGGAGCAGCCGCTCTTCATCCTCTACACCAGCGGTACGACCGCGAAGCCCAAGGGCATCCTGCACACGAGCGGCGGCTACCTCACCCAGGTCAGCTGGACACACCACGCCGTCTTCGACCTCAAGCCGGAGCGCGACGTCTACTGGTGCGCGGCTGACATCGGCTGGGTCACCGGCCACAGCTACATCGTCTACGGCCCGCTTTCGAACGGTGCGACGTCGGTGATGTACGAAGGCACGCCCGACACTCCGGACAAGGACCGGTGGTGGTCAACCGTGGCGAAGTACGGAGTCACGATCCTCTACTGCGCGCCTACGGCCATCCGCACCTTCATGAAGTGGGGCGACGACTACCCCGGTCGACACGACCTGTCCTCGCTGCGGCTGCTCGGCAGCGTCGGGGAGCCGATCAATCCCGAAGCGTGGATGTGGTACCGCGCCGTGATCGGCGGCGACCGGTGCCCTGTCGTCGACACGTGGTGGCAGACCGAGACCGGGGCCATCATGATCAGCCCGCTGCCGGGGGTCACTGCCACCAAGCCGGGCTCGGCTATGCGCGCCTTGCCCGGAATCGGCGCGCAGGTCGTCGACGAGTCCGGCGTCAAGGTCGAACCGGGTGGCGGTGGATACCTCGTCCTGACCGAGCCGTGGCCGGCGATGCTGCGCGGCATCTGGGGCGACGACGCGCGCTACCGGGAGACCTACTGGGCCCGCTACGACGGGTGCTACTTCGCCGGCGACGGAGCCAAGCTCGACAACGACGGCGACCTGTGGCTGTTGGGCCGCGTCGACGACGTCATGAACATCTCCGGTCACCGGATCTCCACGACCGAGGTCGAGTCGGCGTTGGTGTCGCATCCGGCGGTGGCGGAGGCCGCGGTCGTCGGGGCGAGCGACGCCACGACGGGACAGGGCATCGTGGCCTTCGTCACTCTGCGGGCGGGGGTCGATGACGGAGATGCGCTCGCGACAGCGCTGCGCATGCATGTCGCGAAGGAGATCGGACCCATCGCCAAGCCGCGTCAGCTGCTCTTCACACCGGAACTGCCTAAGACCCGCAGCGGCAAGATCATGCGTCGCCTGCTGCGCGACGTAGCCGAGAGCCGCGAGCTCGGCGATGTCACCACTCTCGCCGATCCCACCGTCGTCGAAGCGATCCGGGCCAACGCTGCGTCGCAGCGCACCGACGAGGATTGAGCGCCGATGTCACGCGAGGTGTTGTCGTGGGGGCCCGAGGAGAAGCGCCCCCGCGAGAAGCTGAGACCGCTGTGGACCCTGCGCCGTGACCGGACGACCCTCGGGCTCGCCGCCGCCGTCGCGGCCCTCCTCCTCGGTGGTGCCAGCGCGGCCGACAGGCCCGGGCCGGCGTCCTCCCCGACCAGCCGGGTGGCGATGCGGACGCCAGCTGACCTCGCGATCTCGAGCGCCACTGCGACTGTCGAGGTTGACGGTGCCGTCGTCGTAGCACCCGTCGTCCGGCCGAATCGCCGCACGGCGCGGCGCGCGGCCGAGCTCGTGACCGCCCGCCAGTGCCGCAACATCGAACGCGCCCGCTACCGCCGGATCGACCCGGCTGCGGACTCCGAGGACGGTCGCACGGCGACTTTCGTGATCGGACGGGCGAGCGACACCCCACGCAAGTCGGCTGGCTTCGTGCTCCGGCTCGCGTGGCGCGAAGGCGAGTACGTCGGCCAGGTCAGCGAAGCCTATGGGGGATGTGCGCGTGGCTGAGCGCCATCGCGACGTGCTGCTCTCCGGCAACGAAAGGCAGCGCCCCCCGCTGCAGCTCGACCCTCTGCCGTCGGCAATCGCCGCGACACTCGTCGTGCAGCTGCTCGTCGCCGGTGCGCTCATCGAGGACCGTCATCGCCGACCCCCTGCGCCGACGGGTCGCGCTTTCACGGAATCGCCGTCGCCGTCTCCACCGGAGCTCCCGAGCATCAGTGCGGCCGAAGAGGCAGCTCGGCTGCGGACCGCGCAGAACGTCGCGCGGTTCGCCGCAGGGCTGATCTGCACCGACGCCACAGGGTTCGCGTACACCGTGCTCGAGCACAATAGGGACGTGAGCGTCGCCATGGTCGCCGGCGGGAGCCCGGGTAGCGCACCGGCATTCGTCATCAAGGTGACCCGACTGCCAGGCGGTATCAGCTACTCCGTGCAGGAGTCATCGGAGCCTTGCCGTGGCTGACCTGATCGCGAGAGGCGCTGACGAGCGACGTACCGCACCGTTCACGGTACGACGCTCCCGACCCGCGGACGCTCTCGCTGTCACGATCGTCGGCCTGCTGCTGGTTGGGGGGGTAGCCGTCCGCTCGACACCGAAACCGTCGGTCCCGCCACGTGGCGACCCAGGCGTGACACGGGTGTACGGATCGCGTCCGGCCTACGACGGCATCGCAGCCAGCGACAACCTCCGCGATGCCGATCGCGGAGCTGCCGGGCAGCTGATGTCGATGCCGAGTGCGGCCGGCGTGCGGGACGCGCTCCGCGACGTCGTACAACAGCTGTGTGCAGGCGCACTGGAGCTGACGGTACGGGAGCAGTCGATCAGCGCCGACTTCCGACGGGCCGACTTTGCGGTCACTGCGAGCACTTACTTCAACAGCATCAAGGAACGAGTGTCCGGCGGTGGGTTCACCGTCCGGATCTCCTACCGCGGCGGGCAGTACAGCTACGCAGCCGAACGTCGCACCGGAGAGTGCCGGGCCCTCTAGGTCATCGGCGTCGACGCAGCGCAGCGAAGTGCGCCTCGGCGTCGACGAAGGAGTGCAGCGGGTCGAGCAGGTCCTGCACGGCAGTCAGCGCCACCTCGAGCTCCCGCGTCGCGCCCGCACGACCGACGGCGTTGTCCATCCGTCGCGCGGTTTCGTCCAGCGCCGCCAGGCATGTCTGCCAGCTCTCCTCGAGGTCGCGGTGGCGCCAGGCGGGCATCGCCGCACGTGCCTCCACGAGCGAGAGCCGCAGCGTCTGGGCCCCGACTTCCAACGGCAAGGGGGTGGTTCGAGCCGATGACGGCACGCACCTGATCATCGCCCGCTGACCGAGGTCGACATGCGCCGCGCAAGACAAGAACGCGGCGTGCACGGGGGCGAGGTCGACCGGCAGCGATCGGCGGCGAAGGATGCCCATGACAGCGATGCTACGAGGAGCCGGCGCGCTCGGACGCTGCGACCTGTGGGACGCTGCGGGCATGCCGGTGGAGAGCGACGTGCTGCTCCCGGGGCCTTGGCGCCACCGTGACGTGTCAGCCAACGGTGCCCGGTTCCATATCGCTGAAGCCGGTGACGGCCCCCTGGTCCTCATGCTGCACGGATTTCCACAGATGTGGTGGCACTGGCGACACCAGCTCACCGACCTGCCGCAGCACGGGTTCCGCGCGGTCGCGCCCGACCTGCGCGGCTACGGCGCCAGCGACAAGCCCCCCAGGGGGTACGACGTCTACACGCTCGCAGCTGACGTCGCCGGGTTGGTTCGCGCGCTGGGCGAGCGTGACGCCGTCATTGTCGGTCACGACTGGGGTGGACTACTCGCGTGGGCAGTAGCAACCTTCCATCCCGAAGTCGTCTCGCAGCTCGTCGTCCTGTCGATGCCGCACCCGCTTCGGCTGCGGGCGCAGATCGCTGTCGACCCGCGGGGCCAGCTGCGGGCCAGCTGGTACGTCCTCGCCTTCCAGGCGCCGTGGCTGGCCGAGCGACTGCTGGTGAAGGACGACGCCGAGCGCGTCTCACGCCTGCTCCACGACTGGGGCGGCCCTGGCTATCCCGACGCCGAGACCGACCGCGTCTATCGCGATGCCATGCAGATTCCGACCGTCGCCTACTGCGCGATGGAGTATTACCGCTGGGCTGTGCGCTCTGTCCTACGACCCGACGGCTATCGCTTCGCCAAGCGCATGCAGCAGCCGATCGTGGCCCCCACCCTGCAACTGCACGGAGCGAACGACGGCTGCCTGCTGCCACGCACCGCGCTCGGCTCGGGTCGCTACGTCGAAGGCGTCTACGAGTGGCGGCTCCTCGACAGCGTCGGGCACTTCCCGGCCGAGGAGACGCCCGACCTGGTGACCGCCGAGATCGTGCGCTGGGCCAAGCAGGCGTGACCACGCCGGCGGATCGCGCCCGCGACGCAGCCGGCCGGCCGCTGAGCCAGCGACCCCGGGACATCACTGGCGCCCCGCTGCCACCAGGCACGCCTACGCCGTGGCGTGAGCGGCTCGCCGTGCACGACCGCGAGACCGCGTTGCCGTCCGACGAGGCCATCGACGAAGCGCAGCGGCTGATCCTCGGCGGGGGACCCTTCTATGCCCACGAGGTGCTTGAGGGGCCGTGGCATCTCGCTGCCGAGCCCGAGCGGGACTTCTGGCAGGGTCTCGCGCAGTTCGCCGTCGGACTCACCCACGTGCAGCGGGGCAACCCGGTCGGCGCCGCCACGATCCTGCGGCGTGCTGCAGGGAAGCTCTCGTCCTTTGTCGACGGCCACCACGGTGTCGCCGTACGCCGTCTCGAGGCAGTGGCGTTGGACCTCGCCACGCGCGCTGAGCGCGACGGCACCGGGTCGATCAGCCCCGCCGACCTGGCCGTGCCGCTGCGCGACTGAACCGCCGGTGGCATCCGGCAAGCGCGAGAGCCAGGCCGGTCGGTCTGCCTAGGCGGCGTAGGCGCGACGCTCAGCAGCGGTGGCGAGGTCGTCGAGGAAGGATTCGCCGAGCCCGCGCAGTGCAGCCAGGATGCGACGGCGCTCCGGCGCGCCGCCGGTGCCAGGAGCGGCGAATTCCAGGCGCAGCAACGCGGTCGTGCACCTGCCGGGCAGCCCGACCGGCTGACCGTCGAGGGTCAGCACGCCCGTCGTCGGGGGAAGGCCATCGCCAGTGAGCTCGAACGGCGTCACAAACGAATCCGACAGACGCAGCGGTGGCAGCGCGTGAATGCGGGCCCGGGCCGCTCGCGTCGCGGCGCTGCACGCTGGCCACCCCGCTTGGGCAAGGACCAGCGCTGTGCTGGTCGGGTCGGCGACGATGGTGCGCTCGATGTCGATCCGGGTCATGGTCGACTCCTCAATGGACGGGGATGAATCGCGAGAGGTGCTTGCAATAGCTAGCACTCTAGCAAGCGCCGTCCGTTCTCGCATCGCCGGCACGCTGTGAGCCTTCTCACAGGACCTGCCTGTTTGATCGCGCTTAGTCGCAGCCCTGCGTCCCGACTCGAGCGGTGCGGGTCGCAGCGGCCCGTGCGGAGGACGCCACCTCCTCCGCCGTCAGGGCGTAGCCGGTCTCCCGGTCCTGCGCGTCGGCCGCGAAGATGACGCCGTATACCCGCCCGTCGGTCGCGAGGAGCGGACCGCCGGAGTTGCCCGGTCGCACGACCGCGCGTAACGCATAGACCTCCCGACGCACCGTCGACCGATCGTAGATGTCGCGTCCGACGGCGGTGATCTCCTCCCGCACGCGCGCGGCGACGGCGTTGAACGGCCCGTCTTCCGGGTAGCCGACCACGACCGCGTCGGCGCCACTGCGCGCTTCGCTGCGGAACTGCAACGGCTCCAGCCCGAGGCCGGGGACGTAGATCACCGCGACATCCCGACCAGGATCGAAGAGCACGACCCGGCCGCGTTTGCGGACCCCCGCGCGAAGCTCCACCTCCGGGTCGCGGACTCCCGCTACCACGTGTGCGTTCGTCATCACCCGGTCGACGGCGTAGACGAAGCCCGTGCCCTCGAGCCGACGGGAGCAGGACGGCGCGACGCCAAGTACTTTGAGCACTCGAGTCCGGGTGCCCCGCACGGCAGCGGAGTTGAGCACCGCCGGATCGGGTGGGGCCACCGGCGCGGTGTCCTGCGGGTTGAGTGACGTGAAGACCTGCGGAAATCCTCGTTCGTCGAGCAGCCGACGGAACGACGCGAACACCGCCGGGGCCGGTGGGAGGACCATGTCGACCGTCCGCAGGATCTGCGAGTGCCGCACCTGCGTCGCCAGTCCGGTGTACGCCGAGTCCTTGGCCGCGGTGCCCAACAGCCACGCGACGAGCAGCACGCCGACGACTGAGACGAACGAACCACCCGTGGAGTCGACTATCCGTGCCGGCCGCCACGTGACCCGACGGCGCAGCACCGCACCGAGCGTCGTACCGAGGAGTTGACCGGCGCAGGCGAGAACGAGCACCGTCGCGATGCCGAGGATCGAGCGGCCCCCGCCACTGGCGATGCGCTCGGCGATGGGCGGCGCAAGGAACGTGCCGAGGACGCCACCACCGAGAAACCCGCCGAAGGACAGAACGCCGACGACGAAGCCCTGGCGATAGCCGGAGTAGGCGAATACGCCGAGGGCCAAGACAAGAATGAGGTCGAGGGTGTTGCCGTTCACCTGAGCACCTTATCCGCTGGCGAGCGGGCCCACGGCGGGGGGCGGAAGCGCGGTGCCGGCGGCAACCAGCTCGTCGACGGTGACGAACCGGAAACCGCGGGCGCGCAGCCGGTCGATGATCACCGGCAGCGCCCGCAGTCCGATCCGACGATCGATCTTCCGGTGACGGCTGTCGTGAGCCAGCAGGATCGAGCCGGGCTGCACCCTGGCCAGGACGTGAGCGACGTTGGCGTCGACGTCGAGCCGCGACTCGTGCAGCTGCACCGACCAGAGGAGGACGTCCTCCCCTACGCGTGAGGCCGCATTGAGGGTGGCGCCCGACAGATTGCCGCGTGGCGGCCGGAAATAGCGCGGCGCCCGCCCGGTCAGCGACTCGAGCACATCAGCGCCCCGAGTGAGCTCCGCGTCGGTCTCAGCCGTGGTGGCAGTGGCGAGGTCGAGGTGGCTCCACGAGTGGTTCTCAACCTGGTGACGGTCCGCGATTTCCTGCCGCACCAGGGCCGGGTGGGCGAGAGCGTTGCGGCCGACCAAGTTGAAGGTTGCCGGCACGCGACGGTCTCGCAGCATGTCGAGGTAGTCCTGGGTGTACGCCGGCACCGGGCCGTCATCGAAGGTCAGCGCGACGACTGGCTCGTCGGTCTCGACCCGCCAGATGACCTTGGTAGTGGTCGCCACCGCTTCGGCGGACCGCGTTCCGGCGAAGCTGCGGTCCTTCGCAGCTAACGCGTCGGGCTCGGCCGGTTGACGCGACCAACGACCGACGGCCGCTCCCGCCGCGACCAGCGCGCCAGCACGCAGCACCTGACGACGTTCGACCACTCAGCCACCCCCACACCGACCGGTCAGCCGACCGGCGCACTCTCCCCAAGGGAATCATTGTGAGGGACAGCGCGGGCCGTTGGTGCCACTTCGCCAGATCGCGATCGACCCGAACCGGCCCGGCCAGCCGCCGGTCGCCAGACAGTCGTGACGGCGGTGGCGACCGCCAGGCCCCAGACGGCACCGAGCGTGATGCCGCCGAGCACGTCGGAGAGGTACACCTGACCGAGCGACAGCACGGCAAGTCCGCCGAGCAGGACCAGGGCGACACCGAGCGTCGCCACGAACACTTTTCGGGTCCAGCGACGGATCCGCGGCAGGAGCACCGCTAGCAGCGCGATCACCGTCGATGCCACCACGGTCATCCGACCGGATGGGAACGTCGACGTGCGAAAACCCTCGGTCAGCGACGGGATCACCCGTGAGCGCTCGACCGCCATGCTCACCAGCTTGGCCAACAGGATTGCGCCGCCGAGAGCGACGACCAGCAGCACCAGCGCTCGCGGGCGGCGGTCCGCCAGCCAAGCAGCGACCCCGACAAGCACCGAGACGCCACCGAGCACCTCGGCGGAAAGCACGTCCCGGACCGCCGAGGTGAACGTGATGACATCACCGGTCTGGCTGCGCGCCAGCGCCCGGCGTACTGGCTCGTCGACGTCGACCAGTCCGCCGCTGCCTAGGGACTCGCCGACGACGAGAGCGAGCGCGGCGCCGAGCAGCGCCAAGCCAAGTAAGGCGAAGGTGAGCTGGAGCCCGACGGCAGTCCCTGGTCGGAACCGGCCGGTGAGGAAGCTGATCTGGCGGCGATAGCGAACGCGCACGCGGGCGACCCGCGGCCGGTCGAGCTGCTCTTGCCACCACCTGCGCAACGGCTCCTGGCGCGCCCCGACCTGCTTGGCCGCGATGACGAGGAGCACAACCACACCGAGCGTGCCGGCAAGCAGCGTCGAGGCCCGACCGACGTAACCCTCCACGCTTTGCCAGGAGTTGCCGGCGAGGTAACCAAGGAGGGTGAAGCCGGTGCCCCAGGCAGTCGCCCCGATGACGCTGGCGAGCAGGAAGCGGGAGTAAGCGACCCCGGAAGCCCCGGCCGCGAACGGCATGATGGCGCGCAGCACCCCGACGAACCGGCCGAGGATGATCGCCTTGATGCCGCCGGCTCGGATCCGCGCCATCGTCGACTCGACCCTCGTCCTGCCCATGATCGAGCCGAGCCGACTGTCGAGGAAGCGGGTGCCGAGGCGGCGGCCCAGGTAGAAGCCCAGGGAGTCGCCGACGATGGCTCCGCCGACAGCGCAGCTCACCATGACGGCCACGGGCACCTTGCCCTCGAAAGCCGCCACGCCACCGAGGATGACGGCGAGCTCTCCGGGTACGGCGAGCCCCGCGAATGCCGCGGTCTCGAGCATCGCCAGCAGGCCGACGACCAGGGCGAACACCGGCCCTGGCAGCTCGGAGAGTCGCTCGAGCAGGTGCTTGATCCCGGCGACCGCGTCGTTGCCCACGGTCAGGACAAGTGTGAGCAGGCCCAGCACGACGGCACCGCCGATGAGCCGGCCACGAGTGAGCCGGGCGCTCCCCACCATCAGGTCACAAACTCCTGAACGAAGGCGGCGGCAGAAAGCGGTGCCCCGGTCGCCCGTGCGACGAGGTGGTCCCACCGCAATGACGCACCAGGGCCGAAAACCTCGTCGGTGAGCCACTGCCCGGTCGCCGGGTCGCCGTAAAGCCGTCCACCGCGCTCGGCAACCGTCGCCGCCAACTGGGCGGCGAGGCACTCGCCCAGGACGTAGTTCTGGTAGTAGACGGGGGCAAGGGCCAGGTGCAGCTTGGCCGCCCAGTCCGGCCGCCCGGTTCGGCCCGGCGGACAACGCAGCAGCTGGAACCGCTGCACGTGCTCCCACCACCGAGCATCCGGATCGAAACCCGGCGCGCCGACACCGGCATAGAGGTCACGCTCGAAATGGCACATCACGAGCACCCACCGGGCAAAGACCAACATGCTCGCACGCAGCGCCGCGCGCACATCCCCCTCGACCGCCTCGACCTCAGCAGCCGGCACCCCGGCCACATCGCGCAGCCAGTCGGGGTCCTTCGACAGGCGCCCGAAGAGCTGAGCCACCGCCTCCGTCGTCAGGGAGTGCGCCGGTCCGCGCAGCGCCCATGGGAGGTCCGCCCGGACCCCCACGTCGTAGGCCGCATGACCGAACTCATGCAGCATTGTCGACGCCCAGCGTTCGTTGTCGACGACGTTGGCCAGCACCCGCACGTCGGCGCCCCGATCGATATTGACGCAGAACGCGTGCTGGTTCTTGCCGTCGCGGCCGACTAGGTCGCTGCGCCGCACCACCTCGTGCAGTGGCAGTCCGAGGCCGTCATAGGTCGCCGTCGTCAACGCAGTCAGATCGCGGCCGGCCACCAGCGGGTCAAGGTTCAGAGCTGCCTCACGAGGCACCTCCTGGAAGAACGCATCTGCGTAGTGCCACGGCATGAGCGAGGCTGGTTCGGTGCCGAATCGCGCGGCCAATCGCTTGTCGAGGTCGGCCTTCATATGGGCAAACGGCTCGGCGGTCAGCCGGTCCAGCTCGTCCAGCAAGTCGAAGAGTCGCGCCTCGGAGAGCTCACCCAGCGCAAGGGACATCGCATAGAAGTTGGCATGGCCCAACTGCCGTGCGCAGCTGTTACGCACCTCGACGAGCCGAAGCACGCGGTCAGCGACCGCCTCCCCGACCTGCTTCGAGGCGAGCCAGGCTGCCTTCCTCTCGGCCACGTCGTCGCTGTCGGAGAGCACCCGCTCGATGTCGTTGTCGCTCCATCGTCGGCCAGCCTCCTCGCCGCGGAAGGTGGCGTAGACCGTGTCGCACTCCGCGCCGAGTCGCACCATCTCGGCCCGCTGCTCTGCGGGCAACTGCTCCCCCGCGAACACGAGCCGGAGCACCTCAATGCTTCGGGCGAGAAGCGGGTCCTCCACGCCAGCGCTGCCGACGGCCTCCAATTCGGCAAGATCCACGGCGTCGGCATACCGGTCAGACATCCGCTGCTCAAGATCGATCCGGCGAGACTCGATCTCCGGGGATGCGTGGACGTTGGACATCCACCACGCCTCGTTGACCTCCCGCTCCAGCGGAGCGAGGTCCGCGGTCAGTCGGTCGACGAGCAACGCGGCCCGCGCGTCGGCGCTCACTGCAGGACACCTCCGTCTTCGGCCAGCTCCGCCGGATCGTACGGCGCGGTTCCTTGCCCCAGGGGCGGAAGAGGTCGCTCCAGGACCTCAGCAGGCTCCCACGGCTGTGCCCAGCCGCCGAAGCGGAGCAGCGCGTCGACGATGCCGGCGGTGAACCCCCACACGAGCAGTCCACCGACCCGGAAGCCGGGCCCCGTGTAGTCACCGAGCAAGCGCACCCGGCACCGGTTGGCCGGCGAGGCAAGCTCCGCGATCGGCACCCGCACGACGGCGGCGACCTCTGCTAGGTCAACGGCCGACACCTCGCACGGCTGGTGCCACCAGCCCAGCACCGTGGTGACCGTGAAAGCGCTCGGTGGCAGGTAGAGCGGGGGCAGCGCGCCGAAGGCCGTCACGCCGTCACCCTGTAGGCCGACCTCTTCCGCGGCCTCCCGAAGCGCAGCCGCCACGACGTCGGCATCCCCCGGGTCGACGCTGCCGCCGGGGAAGGCCGGCTGACCAGCGTGCGAGCGCATGGTGTGCGCGCGCTCGATGAACAGCAGGTCAGGCCCGCGGGCGCCTTCGCCGAATAGCGCTAGCACCGCTCCCTGGCGACCAGGTTCATCAGGTGGTGTGAAGCGACTGATGTCCCCGGCCTGCACCTCGTCGAGGGCAGCCGCGAGCCGGTGCAGCCACGGGGGTAGCGACTCGGTCACGGCCCGGCTGGTACGTCGACCCCGAGGTGCTCGGCAATCCGCGCGCGCAGCTCGTCGTCGGTGAGCTCACCGACCTCGCGATGGACCAGGGTGCCGCGCGCATCGACGAAGAGGGTGACCGGGGGGCCGGGCACTCGCAGCCCGTTGAGCATCGCCCGACCCGGCGAGCGCACGTTGGCATACGCGACGCCGGTCTGCTGGATCGTCGAGCGTGCGGCCGCTTCCCCGCTGTCAGCGACATTCACCCCCAGGAATCGGACGGAGCCTCCTGCTGCGGCATGTACGCGTTGGAACGCCGGCATCTCTTTCCGGCACGGCAGGCACCACGATGCCCAGACGTTGAGCACGGTCGGCACTCCACCGACCGCGCGGAGCGCCACCGCGCGATCGGAACCGATGCAGTCCAGCGTCAGGTCGGGGAGCCGGTCCCCCGGCGCGTCCTCGGCCTGCTGAGTAGTCAGCAGGTCCTCCGCCGCCGGGCAGTCCGCGGTCGCGATCGGCGGAAGGCTGCGGTCCGGCAGCGGATCGAAGATGCCGTCGGACTCCCGTGGAGTCCCCCCGGATCCAGTCGACCCGCCCGTACAGCCGACGAGCGCCGCGACCAGGAGTGCCGCCGCGGTCGTCGTACGCCGGCGCCTCATGCGGCGCCCCCTGTCGTGCCCGCCGAGGGGCACAGCCTGACGACGCTGCACGCTCCGCACGCCGGTTTGCGGGCAAAGCAGCATCGCCGGCCGTGCCAGATGAGCCGGTGCGACAGCATCGTCCACTCGGCTTTGGGGATCAGCCCCATGACCTCGCGCTCGACCTTCACCGGGTCGCCCTCGGCGGTCCAGCCGAGACGCCGGGCCAGCCGGCCGAAGTGCGTGTCGACAGTGAGCCCGGGCACTCCGAAGGCATTGCCCAGCACCACGTTGGCGGTCTTGCGGCCGATACCGGGCAGCGTGACGAGTTCTTCGAGCCGGCCGGGCACCTGACCGTCGTACCGCTCGCAGAGCGCTTGGCCCAACCCGATCAGTGAGGTCGTCTTGGCCCGGAAGAACCCGGTCTGCTTGATCAGCACCTCCACCTCGCTGCGCTCCGCTCCTGCGTAGTCGGCGGCGTTGCGGTATCGGGCGAAAAGCGCCGGAGTGACCTCGTTGACCTTCTTGTCCGTGCACTGGGCGCTGAGGATGGTCGCCACGCACAGCTCCAGTGGACCCGTGAAGTCCAGCTCGCAGTGCGCGTCGGGGTAGGTCTGCGCCAGCGCACGGTTGACTGCGCGGGCCCGGCGGACCAGCGAGGTACGGGTTGCCGGTGGAGTCACGGCGCGAGTTGGACTCATCTGTTCCAGCCTACGTCGCCGGCTGAGCCCGCGCTGGTCACCCGGATGGCCCACTCAAGCAACCGCGGACCCCTGACGATGCCGAAGAAGGGTCCCCCCCCCAACCATCTGGTAGCGACGAATGAAGTACAGCGTCCAGCCGGTACATAGCAGCAGCGAAGGTGAGTCGTGACATCGCAAGCGGGTGAACGACCGGTGCCGCAGCGCAGCCCCGACTTCAACCACCTCGGCATCGACGGTCTGCGGCAGTACCGTCAGTCGCTCGGGCAGGAGGAGAGTCGAGTCTCCTACTGGCGACGCATCCTGCAGGCTCGCCTGGACACCGTGCGCTCCCGGCAGATGGCCGGGGACCTCGAGCACCTGCGACCAATGCTTACTGACGCGCGGGTTACTGGCGGGCGTACTGCGCTGGTCGAGATCATGCCGTTCGACGACATTCCGCCGCTGCCCAACCTCGCCGAGCTGTGGGACCGCGACGTGGCGCAGTCCGACGAGGACGACAGAGCTTCCTTCCTGGCAGAGCTGGTCAACGCGGAGGCGCAGCTCTCCGCCTACCGGTCCGCGCTCCACCGCCGGCTCGGCGACGCGACCACCGAGCTCATCGCCCGCTACCGGGAGGAGCCGTCGCTCTGCCTCGGGGTGCTTCCGGCTGCGCCCGCCCAGGCTCGCAGCTCCGCGTAGGTCAGTCGCTCACGTCCAGAACGACCTTCATCGCGTCCTTCGCCTCGAACAGCCGATAGCCCTCTGCCGCTTCCTCCAGAGGCATCCGGTGGCTGATCACAACCGACGGGTCGACCTGGCCCGAGGTGACGGCGTGCAAGGCCTGCTCCCACCAGCCCTGGACATTGCAGGACCCGCCGAACCGCAAGGTGATGTTGCGGGTGAAGAGATTGCCGATCGGCAACGGGTACTCGAAGTCGGTGTGCACTCCGATGACGCTGACCGTCCCACCCGAGCGCACGCAGTCGATCGCGGTGATCAGCGCCGGCGGCAGGCCCACGGTCTCGATCACCACGTCGGCCTGACCACCGAGGATGTCCTCGACCGCGACAGATGGTGCGCGGTCCGCGATGTTGACCGGCACCGATCCCAGGGACGCGGCCAGCTCCAGCCGGGTCGCCACCCGGTCAAGCGCGACAACGGTCGAGGCCCCCATCGCCTTCGCCGCCAGCTGGGCGAAGGTCCCGACCGGACCACACCCCACCACGGCGACGGTAGCGCCGGGCGAGATGTCCGCGATGCCTGCGGCGTACCAGCCGGTGGTCAGGATGTCGCCGGCGAAGAGCGCCTGCTCGATCGACAGGCCAGGCGGCACAGCGAGGAGGTTGACGTCGGCGTGCGGGATCCGAACCAGCTCGGCCTGCGCCCCGGCGAGATCGCCGACGAAGATGCCGTAGCCGAGCACGCCTAGGTCGTCGCAGTGGTTGAAGCGCCCGGCGCGACACGGGAGACAACGACCACAAGCGATCTGGAAGGATCCGACCACCTCGTCGCCGACCCCGAACCGGGTGACCTCGTCACCGGTCGCTACCACCGTGCCGACGTACTCGTGACCGACGACGGTGCCGGCGAAGACGCCGGGCACCCGGCCGTTGTAGAAGTGCAGGTCGGAGCCGCAGATGGCCGCCTTGCGCACCCGCACGATCGCGTCACCCGGAGAGAGGATCGCTGGCTCGGCCACGTCTTCGACGCGTACGTCGTGCTCTCCGCGGTACACCACAGCCCTCATGCGCCGTCACCCTAGTGAACAGGAGTGAGCCGCGGCGAGGGTGGGTACGCGTGAGATGTGCCGACTACCTTCCTGCTCCCGCTCGCGGTGCTGCTCTTCCCGCTCGCCTTGATGGCCGCCATGCTGCTCATGGAACGCGTCGAGCGACCACTGCGCGTCGACGAGGTCGGCCTGCAGCTCGAGAGCTTCTTCGTCGACGCGCGGCCTGACGAGCTCGAAACCTTCGTGAGCCACGGATACGCGTCGGCTCTGGACCGTTACTGGCGCCGTCGCGGGCGCACCTCGGCCGCATCGGATCACTGACCGGTCTCCCCACCCGACCGGAAAGGCCATAAGGTCCACTGGTCCGCCCAGCACCGTAGGGGAGGCCCAGCGTGGACGCGATCTTGCGGCGGGTGCCGCTGTTCTCCGGCATGGCCGATGACGATTGGGCGGCGTTGGCGCCCCAGTTGACGACGGTGCAGATCAGGAAGAGTGACGTCGTCTTCTTCGAAGGCGACCCCGGTGACTGCCTCTTCGTGGTCCTCGAGGGCAAGGTGAAGATCACTCGCACGGCTCCAGACGGTCGGGAGAACCTGCTCGCCATCCTCGGCCCCGGCGACCTGCTCGGCGAGCTCTCGCTCTTCGACTCCATCCACCGAACGGCGACCGCCACAGCGCTGACCCAACTCAAGCTCAGCCAGCTCGACGACGTCGACTTCTACGCCTACATCTCCGACCGCCCGGCGGTTGCTACGGAGTTGCTGCGAGTCCTGGCCCGGCGGCTGCGCGACACGAACGCAGCGATGGCCGACCTGGTTTTCACCGATGTGCCGGGACGAGTCGCCAAGGCGTTGCTTTCTCTCGCCGATCGGTTCGGCGAGGAGACGACAGACGGCGTACGGGTAAGCCACGACCTCACGCAGGAGGAGCTCGCGCAGCTGGTCGGCGCTTCCCGGGAGACGGTGAACAAGGCGCTCAGCGACTTCGCCACCCGCGGCTGGCTGCGCCTGGAAGGAAAATCCGTGCTCTTGCTCGACCGGCCCCGCCTAGTCCACCGGTCCCGCTGACTTTCCCGCTTCTAACTGCCGGCAGCAGCGAGGAAATCGTCGAGGGCGCGCTGGGTCACCTCGCGCTCGCGGACGTGCTCGGTGGAGCGGGCCACGTCGAGAGCGGTGCGCAGCGCGGCCTCCGCCTCGGGCCGTCGGCCGGCTGCGGCCAGTGCAGCACCGAGTGCCCGATGGGCGATCACGGTCGACCGCACATCCTCCGCCTCCACGGTGAGGGCACGCGCGGCCTCGCTCACCGCCTCCGCGATACGGCCCGCTTCGAGCAGGGTGGCGGCGTGATGCGCCACGGCCTGTCGCATCGGGAACAACAATGTCGACGCCGTCGGCGCGCTGGTGATGTCGCCAAGGATTTCGAGAGCGCTCGTGAGGTCCCCCCGGGCTCTCGCGATGAGAGCGAGGAGGACACGCTCACCGGTCGCGGCATGCGGTTCGAGGCCGAGATCGTCGGCCAGCTGGAGCGCCCTGCGCACAGCGGCCTCGGCATCGTCGAGATGGTGCGCCTCGAAGTGGCACCACCCGAGGGCGCCGAGGGCCAGCGACTGGATGGTGGGGTGCCGCGTCCGGTCGGCGAGGGTGGCGGACTCGACGAGGAGCGCCACCGCGTCCGCGGCCTGACCGCTGCCACGGGCGGCCATCCCGCGTGCCACCAGTGCCAACGACAAGCCCCACGAGTCCCCGAGCTCGGCGAACACCGATGCTGCTTGGCGCCCACGCGCCGCCGCGACGGTGACGTCTCCGAGCTCGCTGGAGGCGATGGCGTCGATCGTGAGGCACGCAGCCGCTGCCCACTGGTTGCTGCTCGCCCGGGTCTGGCCAAGAAGAAGCGACACCAGATCCTTCGCCTCGTGCAGCCGCCCTTGGAGCACCCGCACGAGTGCCTCGGTCCCCGCGCACCAGGCGAGTCCACGCTCATCGTCGAAGCCGGCGAAAACGGCTGCAGCCTGCTGGAGAGTCTCGTCGGCGCGCTGGTAGTCGCCGCGGGTCGTCGCGTTCCAGGCCAGGTGCTGCAATGCCCATCCCGTACCGCGGGCGTCGCCGACCCGGCGGGCCAGCTCGAGGGACTGGCCGAATCTCTCCTCCGCCGCTGGAAGGCGCCCGGCGAAGAAGTCGAGCAGACCCAGCTGTCGAAGCGCCTGGGCCACCAGCCGGTCGGCTCCCGCCTCGGACGCGGCGGCCAACGCTCGGACGAAGGACTCCGCCGCGCCGTGGTCGTCTCCGCTCTTGCGCCTGATCTCGCCCTGCACGACGAGCGCCGCCGCAAGGGCACCGGGCGCGGACGCATCCAGTGCCGGAGTCAGCGCCTCGGTCGCCTCGGCGAGCCGATGCAGTCCGGCAAGCGCCTCGGCGTAGGCCACACGAGAGTCCTGGTCGATGGACGCCGGCAGGGTGCCCCGGGACAATGCGCGGGCCCGGCCCAGCAGCTCCACCGCGCTGACGTTGTCATCGCGCGCCAGCAGGGTGCGGCCGAGACGAACCAGCGCACCGACGCCGACGTCGGCCGCTGACCAGGCGGCGTCGTCTGCCGGCAACGACATCTCGACAGCCAGACTCGAAGCGAGCTCGGCTTGTGCCGCGACCGCGACGTCGACCTCCGCGACGCTGCCCGGCAGCTCGTGCGCTGCCCACCGCGCCACCACTGCGTGCTTGCGAGCGCGGTCAGTCTTGGCCACGCCGGCGTAGGCCACCTCGCGGGTGAGCGCGTGCGTGAACGTCCACGCATCGCTGCCATTCGATCGCACGACCTCGTGGTCAGCCAGCACCGCAAGCCGCTGCCGCACATCCTGCGCTGCACCGCCACCGACTGCGACCAGCGCGCCCGTCCAGAAGCGGTTGCCGACCACTGACGCGTCACGCAGAGTGGCTCGCGCCGGCGCGGGCAACGCGTCGATGCGAGCTGCGAGCACCGCGTGGACGCCGGCGGGGAGTACTCGCTCCGGCAGCTCGCCAGTGACCACCCAGCCGTCGTCCGCGCGGCGCAGCAAACCTCGGTCGATGAGCAGATGCAACAACTCGGCCAGGAAGAACGGGTTGCCCTGGGCCCGCTCCAGCAGCATCCGGCGCGCGCTCTCCACCAGCTCCGATCCTCCGAGGTAAGCGCGGAGCAGTCGGTCGGCAGCCGGCGCCTCCAGCGGAGCGAGCGGAAGCAACACCGGGTCGGGCAGCCGCGGACTCCACCCCGCATGGCCTTCCATCAGCTCCTGCCGGCCCACCGCCACCATCGTGACCGCACCGACGAGCTGCGCAGCAACGTCCGTGAGCAGGTCCAGCAGCGCACGTCCGGACCACTGGAGGTCGTCGACGACCAGCAGGAGCGGACCCTCGCGCGCCAGGCCGGAGAAGAGCGTCGCCAGCGATGCCGCGAAGTCCTCCCGCCGCCCGCCGCGCTCGCCTGGCGGCGCGGCATCGCGGGGAGCGGGCTGGTCGGCTCCGGCCAACCCGAGCAGGTCCAGCAGGGTCTCAGCGAGCGCGCCGCCGCCGCGATGACCTCCGGCGGGATGCTCCAGCCGGCTGACCAGTCGGCTCACCCGGCTACGGGCGACCTCGTCCCCGTCGTCATCGCCGATGCCGCACGCGGTCCGGACCATCTCGACGACCGGTGCCAGGTCTCGGGCCCGCCCATACGGCGCACACCGGCCGACGAGCACCCGCGAGCCAGGGATCTCGGCGACCACCCGAGCGAGCTCACGCCACAGCCTGGTCTTGCCGACGCCTGCTGCGCCGGTCAGCAGCAGCGTCGTCGGCGTACGACGCTCCACCGAGTCGCGGACCCGGCTGACCAGAAGTCCGAGCTCGGCCTCGCGGCCGGTCAGCGGCGCCTCGTCACCGAGGCCAAGTCGGGTCGGCGGACGACGGCGTAGAGCGATCAACTCATAGGCCACGACCGGCTCCCGCTTGCCCTTGAGCCGCAGTGGTGGCAGCGCCCGCCACGACCCGATCGCACGTGTCGGCACCACGGTGTCCCGGCCGGCCACGATCGCTCCGATGCCGGCTGCGTCAGAGAGCCTCGACGCTGTATTCACCGTGTCGCCCACCACGGTGTACGAGACGCCGGCGCGCACCCCGGCCAGCACCTCGCCGGTGTTGAGGCCAACGCGAAGGCCGAGCTGCCGGCCTCCGCCCGACTCCTCGGCGACGAGTCGGCCGAGCTCTTCCTGCATCTGCACCGCGGCACGGATGGCTCGCTCCGCGTCATCCTCGTGCGCCGTGGGCGCGCCAAAGATCGCCATGATGCCGTCGCCGGTGAGCTTGTCGACATGGCCGCCGAACGCCAATACGGACTCGGTGAGCGACTCGAGCAGCCGGTCGGTGACCACGCCCACACGTTCGGGGTCGAGGTCCTCGGCCCAGCCCGTGAAGTCGCTGAGGTCACCGAAGAGGACGGTCACCACCCGACGTTCCGCACCGTGGTCGCTGTGGACGTCGCCGTGGCCTTCCAGCGCCGCGCCGCATTGAAAGCAGAAGTGGGCGGCCGGCACGATGGGGGTGCCGCAGACCGGGCAGACGAGCGGACTCCCCACCGTCAGCGCACCAGCTCGTGTCGACCGTCTGTGTCGACGGCGACGCGACCCGCTTCGACCAACAGCACGAGCGCCGCTCGCACCGTCAGCTCGGCTGCCCCCCACAGCGCCTGGTCGACGTCGGCGTACACCCGCTCGACCAGCTCACGCGGACTAGCGAGACCCGCGTCGGCGAGTGCGATGACGAGTTGGTCGAGCCGCTCGTGCCGGTGTGCGATGTAGTGGGCGATGACCGTGGCCGGATCGTCGACGACCGGCCCGTGACCGGGCAGCAGCCGGGTCGCGCCGATATCGCGCAGCCGCTCCAACGACTCCAGATAGTCGCGCAGCCGTCCGTCAGGATGAGAGATGACCGTCGTGCCACGCCCGAGCACGTGGTCACCAGTTAGCACCGATGACTCAGCCGGCATCACGAGGCAGACGTGGTCCGCGCTGTGCCCAGGGGTGGCGAGGCCGCGCAGCTCCAGTCCGCCGACCTCGAGGATGTCTCCATCGCCCAGGCCTTCGTCGCCGAGGCGGTGTTGCGGATCGAAGGCCCGGATGGGCACGCCCGCGTCTATCGCGAGCGCCCGGGCGCCAGCGCTGTGGTCAGCGTGGCCGTGGGTGAGGAGGACGAGCGCAATGCGCTGACCAGCGTCGTCCACTGCCCGGCGCACGGCGTCGAGGTGCCCAATGTGGTCGGGACCAGGGTCAAGGACGACGACGTCGGTCGATCCGGGCTCCGCGAGCAGCCAGGTGTTGGTGCCCTCCAGGGTCATCGGACCGGGGTTGGGGGCGAGCACGCGACGGGCGCGCGGGCTGCTGACCTCAGCTGTCGACATCGGGATAGTCCGGGTCGCCCGGCAATAGGAGGAGGACGTCGTCTCCGGAGACCACGACCCGTGGCAGCACCCGGCGTACCGGCCGTGTCGTCGCCGTGTCGAGAACCGAGTCGACGTCGCGGTACTCAGCCAGCTCAGCCAAGGTAAGGACCGTCGGCGGCAGCATGTCCATCTCGCCCGACGCATGGCGCCGCACTGCGTCCGTGGGACGCACCCACTCGCTGGCGTCGCTCTCGCCGGTGAAGTGCACAGGCTGTTGCCCGCGGGGCAGCGCCGCCACGAAGAATCTCGTGTCGAAGCGCTTGGGCTCAAGCTCCGGTGTGACCCAGTGCGCCCAGGGACGCAACAGATCTGCGCGCAGCACAAGGTCGTTGCGGCGGAGCACATCCGCCATGGAGCTGGTTCGGTCGAGCAGTGCCGCCTGCTCGCCTGCCCAGTGCTTGACGCGGTCGTCCACGTGCACGGTGTGCTGGTGGTCCGACCCGGCGAGAAGCACCCCCGCCTCCTCGAACGTCTCACGCACCGCGGCGCAGACGAGCGCCCGGGCAAGTGGGACGGGAGCGTCGAGCGGCACCGTCCAGTCCGCGGCCGGCGGGCCGGCCCAACGCAACTCCGCATCGGCGTCACGTGGGTCGACCGAGCCGCCAGGGAAGACGTACATCCCCCCGGCGAACACCATGCTCGCGACGCGCCGCAAAACGTAGACCTCTACACCTGGCCCGGGATCAGCATCGCGGAGAAGCACGACGGTGGCGGCATGCCGAGGTTCTGCTGCGGGGGCGGAGCCGTCCGCGACAGCCCGAGCCCGCTCGTGCAGCTCCGGCGGCAGCCGCCGCAAATCGGCGTCGGTCATGGGCTGCAGCGTAGTGCGATATCCATTCCCGGATTCCACCCCGATTGCTCGCCGGTCACGGCCACGCACCGTACTCTGGGCGTCCCAGATGCTTGAGAGGCAGGGCTGTGGACCGCGAGGCGATTGCCGCGCTCATTCTGGTCGACCTCGATGTCATCCTCGGCAAGACGAGGTCCGCCTACCTCGACCGGATGCCGCGGTTGCAGCGGCTGCCAGCGGAAGCAGTGGACGACGTCATCGAAGCGACGCACCTCGCCATGCGTCAGTTCCTCCGCAACTACGTTGAAGGCACGCTCGACGGTCCCACCTGGCGGGCCGTCCGCGAGTCGACCATCGACCGGACCGGTCAGCTCTTCTCGCCCGCCGAGATCCTGGAGATCGTCAACATCGCCCGGTCCACTGCGAGCGATGCAGCGCACAGCCTTGCCGACCTGCATCCCGAGCTGACCGGACCCGACAAGCGCGAGATCGTCACGACGATGGACCGCTTCGTCACGGAACTGGCCGAAGAGGAGGACCGGCTCCGCCAACACGTCACTGCCGATCGAATCGACGTGGCGCTCGCTGCCCTCGAAGCCGAAGGCGCGGATCTCGCCTGACCGGTTTCGAAGTGCTTCAGACTTCGACGATGACCTCGACCTCGACCGGTGCGTCGAGGGGCAGGACGGCAACGCCGACAGCACTGCGTGCATGCCTCCCCGCCTCGCCGAACACCTCGCCGAGCAGCTCGCTGGCGCCGTTGACGACGCCAGGCTGGCCGGTGAACCCGGGGGCGGAGGCCACGAACCCGACGACCTTGACGACGCGCCGTACAGCAGCGAGGCCACCGGTGACCGAGGCGATCGCGGCGAGGGCGTTGAGCGCACAGATGCGGGCCAGGCTCTTGGCAGCCTCGGGGTCGACCTCCGCGCCGACCTTGCCGGTGGCCGCCATCACTCCGGCGACCATCGGCAGCTGCCCCGATGTCCACACCAGAGAGCCGCTCCGGACCGCGGGGACGTAGGCGGCGAGTGGCGGTACCACCTCAGGAAGGGTCAGGCCGAGCTCGGCGAGGCGTTCCTCGGGGGTCGGCATCAGGTGCCCTTGGGTCGCTTGAAGTAGGCGACGAGCTGTTCGGCAGACGCGCCGGGGACCACGGTCACCAGCTCCCATCCGTCGTCGCCCCACGTGTCGAGGATCTGCTTGGTCACGTGGACCAGCAGCGGGACGGAGGCGTACTCCCAGGTGGGCACAGCGTTACTCGCTCTCAGGTCGTCGGTCATCTCAAAGATCACGACAGAGTACGCGGTGCAACGACGCCGGCGAGGTAGCGGGGTCAGGCGGTGCGGCGGCGCAGCAGCCGACGGCGCTCCAGCTCGTTCAGACCACCCCAGATGCCGTGTGACTCGCCGACGGTGAGCGCGTAGTCGAGGCACTCCTGTCGCACCGGACAGGCTCGGCACAGCGCCCGCGCCTGTCCCTCGCGCAGGTCTTTCTCCGGCTTGCGCTCGAAGTGCGGTGGAGCAAAGAAGTGGACGGCGTTGTCCCCGCGGCAGGCGCCGTAGACGCGCCACGAGACGTCACCTGTCTGCACACCTGCACTCATGCCTGCGCACCTCCGGCCGGACTGCGCACCGAGGGACAGTCGGCGCGTCGACCTGTCAGATTCGCCGGACGCCGAGGAAGTTCCTCTTGGCGCGGACGCGCTGTCAGATCGTTATCTGTACCGAGAAGTTCGTCGCTCGGACGTCAGTGGTTCACGTCGCGCTTCTCAGCGGACGAGCTTGTAGCGAATCTGGACCATTCCCCGGCAGAGCGGGGTGATCTGCACCGAGCCCTCGCGATCGCCGTCGAAGGAGATCTCGGCCTCGGCCTGCCCTTCGCGGTCAGTGCTGACGATGCGCAGCCCCGCCGCCTCCAACTGCGCACGTTGCGTCGCCTGAACCACAGCGACGTCGGTGGCAGGTGCCCGGCCGAAGAGGATCACGGTCTTGCCCTGCGTCGCGCGCAAGGTGCCTTGCCAACCGACGTACGCCGGGAAGCCCGTCGGCACGGTGGCTGCTGCGTCGAGCGGAGAGGCCACACCCGCGCAGGGTCGGTCGAACTCTTCGCCGCCGAACGCCTCCTGCTCGGCCGGAGTCCCGCCCGAGCACCCCAACACGGTCGTCAGCAGAAGACTTCCGACGACGGACCGCGCCGCTCGGCTCAGCGCTTGTCCTCTTCTCGGGTGAAGTTGTCGAAGAATCGCAGGATCTCGACCGGGAAGGGCATGACCAGCGTGGAGTTCTTCTCGGCCGCGACCTCCACCACGGTCTGCAGCAGTCGCAGCTGGAGGGACGCCGGGTTCTGCGCCATCGCCGCAGCGGCTTCGGACAGCTTCACCGACGCTTGCAGCTCGCCCTCGGCGGAGATGATCCGGGCCCGCCGCTCCCGCTCTGCCTCGGCCTGCCTCGACATGGAGCGCTTCATCGTCTCGGGCAACTGCACGTCCTTGATTTCGACCAGGTCGATCGCGATGCCCCACGGCACTTCCGTCAGCCGGTCGATGATCTCCTTGAGCTGGGCGTTGATGGCCTGCCGATTGGAGAGCACGTCGTCGAGGTCGCTCTGCCCGATCACCGATCGGAGTGAGGTCTGGGCGACCTGCGAAGTCGCGAAGAGGTAGTTCTGCACGTTGACGATGGCTTTGAGCGGGTCGATGACCTTGAAGTAGACGACGGCGTCGACCCGCAGCGTGACGTTGTCGCGGGTGATGCCGTCCTGGGCCGGGACGCCGAGCGTCACGACCTGCATGTTGACCTTCACGAGCCGGTCGATGATCGGAATGATCACGTTGAGCCCAGGGCCTTTGATGCCCGTCTGCACCCTGCCGAGCCGGAAAACCAAGCCGCGCTCGTACTCTTGAACGATCCGCAAACCGAACAGGACCGCGATGAAGGCCGCGATGCCGACGAAGACGAGTAGTCCGGCGACTGCGTTCACGAGGCCTCCTCAGACCGGCTGGACGTCGAGGATGAGCGCCTCGCCGTCGACACCAGTGACGGTGACCTGCGTCCCCGCCTCCACCGGACCGTCCCACTCAAGTGCCCGGGCGCGCCAGAGGGCGCCCTCGACGAGGACGTGCCCCTGCGGGTTGAGCGTGCTGCGCACCTCGCCTACCCGACCGACCAGCGCGTCGCCCATCGCGGCGCTCTGGCCCCGCAGCGCCCGTAGCACCACCGTCATAACGACGACGTAGAAGACCCACGACCCGAACACGCCAAGCGTGATCACCGGCCACCCCACGCGCAGCCCCGGCCGATAACCGTCGATCCAGAGGGCGGAGCCGATGGTGAGCGCAGCGGTGCCGCCCCAGGTCAGCAGCCCGAGGCCACCGCGCGACACGTCGAGCGCGAGGGCCACGATGCCGCCGAGCAGCAGCGCCAGCCCGATCGGCGCAATCGGCAGCGCGGTAAGCCCGTAAGCCGACAGCGCCAGCAGGATCATCCCGGTGTAGCCGGCCGGACCGAAACCCGGCTGGAAGAGCTCGAAGACGACGGCTCCGGCGCCGATCAGCAGCAGCAGGTAGACCAGCCAGGGAGTGGTGCCGAGCGAGCGGCGAATCTTGGTGAGCAACCCGGGGTTGGCGATGCGGGTGTCGAACGCCTGTGAGTCGGCGAACACCAGAGTCCGTGGCCCGCTCGGCAGCTCGACCGTCTTGGCGTCGAGCGCCCGGATGACGTCATCGATGGAGTTGACCGTGCCGTCGACGATGCGCCCGTCGGGGTCGGCACCGGTGCGTTTGACGAAGGTGGCAAGGCGGCGGTCGAGGAGCTCCCGGTCGGGCAGCTCGACGCCGGGCCGGAGCAGCCCGAGACCCTCGGTGCTCTGCCCCTGAAGCGCAGCGATGACCCACCGCTCGTCCGCCCCAGCTCGACCGCCAGGCTGGAGCGGGGTGATCGACCGCACGCTGGCACCGTTGGCGACGAAGCGGACGTCGCCGGCCAGCCACATCGCAGCATGTGCCCCACTGACGGACTCCGTCGTACCAAGAATCACCGGGCCGACCCAGGTCGCCACTGGGACGTCGGCGTCACGGATTGACTGGACAAGGCGCAGGTCGTCGACCTTGACCGAACCGGAACCCACCAGACGCAGGACAACCGCGGCGTGGTCCTCGCGCTCCGCCTTCTCGATCTGGCTGATGACGTAGTCGGCGTAGGACGAGTCGATGCGCCCGGAGACCTCGACGACGTCGATGATCCGGGTGCGGTCCTGCTGGGCCTGCGCCGCACCGTCGAGACCGGCCGTCAAGCCCAGCAGGGCAAAGACGGCGGCGAGCAGGACTCGAGGGCCGCGCGTGCGGCGGGATGTCTTCATGGCGGCGCGATCAGTCTACGGCCCATCCCCCGGACCCGCTCCGACGTGACGACGAGCCCGGTTGCCACCCTCTGCCTTCGCGGCGTACAGCGCCACATCGGCCATCTCCATCAGCCGGTCGGGTTCGACGTCGGCTCCAGTCAGCGCCACGACCCCAGCGGAGAAGCTCAGCCGCAGGGCTGTCGTACGCCGGTACGACGGGTGCGTCACGGTGGCGCGCAGCCGGTCCACCACCTCGTGGGCCCGCCGGCCGTCCAGCCCGACGAAGATCACGGCGAACTCGTCCCCGCCCCACCGGCCCGCAACATCTCCGGTGCGCAGTCCCTGGCCGAGTAGGTCAGCCACAGCCCGCAGGGCCTCGTCCCCGCCGCCATGGCCGTGGGTGTCGTTGACACTCTTGAAACGATCGAGGTCGAGCAGCACGAGCGAGACCGTCGAGCCGTCCCGACGGGCTCGAGCCGACTCGCGCTCGAGGACCTCGGTGAGTCCTCGTCGGTTCAGCAGCCCGGTGAGCGCGTCGGTGCGGGCCAGGGTCTCGAGGGCGTCGCGCAGGTCCGACTCGCTCGCCCCAGCCAGTTGCCAGACCAGCACGTCCCACATCCGGTCGCAGTCGGTGAGGTCGTGTCCCGCCGCGATGAGTCCCTGGACCACGTTCGCTCGACAGTTGGACAGCCTCTCGAGCGCCTCCACCGAGGTGACCTCCGACAGCGTCCCGGGCAGCGCGGGCAACGGGTGGCCAGCTCGATGCATCTCCACGGCGCTGCCTAACCAGCGCGTCGCGGCGTCCACCACGGAGGCGTCGTCGTACGCCACTCGATCGATCTCTGGTTCGACGCCCACGTCACCAGCATGACTCACACACCACGTCAGCGCAGCGACATGTCCCGTCGCGTTAGCCTGCCCAGATGAACTTCTTCCCCGGCGTACGGCTGCACATCGTGTCGGGGAAGGGGGGCACCGGCAAGACGACGGTCGCGGCCGCGATGGCGGTGGCCCTGTCCCGCCGCGGCGCGAAGGTGCTGCTCGTCGAGGTGGAGGCACGGCAAGGCCTAGCGCCGCTCTTCGGCCATCCACCGCTGCCGTACGCGGAGACGCGGCTCGCGCGGTCGGAGGGCGGCGGCGAGGTCTATGGCCTCGCGGTCGACCCGGAACTGGCGCTGATCGAGTACCTCGAGATGTTCTACAAGCTCGGCCGAGCCGGGCGCCTGCTGCGCCGGATGGGAGCCATTGACTTCGTCACGACGGTCGCTCCCGGTCTGCGCGACGTCCTGCTGACCGGCAAGGTCAAGGAGTCGGTGATCCGTCGAGCCGGCGACCGCCATGTGTATGACGCCGTCGTCCTCGATGCTCCACCGACGGGACGGATCGTCCGCTTCCTCGGCGCCACCGACGAGGTCGGGCACATGGCCAAGGTCGGCCCCATCGCCAAGCAGTCCGAAGCGGTCATGGCCCTGCTTCGCTCGTCGCAGACCGCGTTGCACCTCGTCACCTTGCTTGAGGAGATGCCGGTCCAGGAGACCGTCGACGGTGTGGCGGAGATTCGCGCTGCCGGCCTGCCACTCGGCGCGGTCGTGATCAACAAGGTGCGAGAACCGCAGCTCGGTCGGGCCGACCTCGCCAAGGCGCGGAAAGGCCGGCTCGACCTCGAATCCATCGGCGCGGCACTTGCCGCCGTTGGGCTCGACGCCGAACCTGGCGCGATCAAAGTGCTGGCCGACGAGGCGCGCGAGCATGCGGAGCGGGTCCAACTGGAGGGCACCGAGCGACTCGAGCTGCAAGGGCTCGGCGTACCACTGCTCGAGTTGCCGCTGCTGACCGGCGCCATCGATCTCGGCACCTTGCACCAGCTCGCCGACGTGCTGGTGCCGGAGTGAGCGCGCCACGACGGCGGCTCGACCTCGACGCCGTCATCGACGCCAAGCGCATCGTCGTGTGCTGCGGCTCGGGCGGAGTGGGTAAGACGACGACCGCTGCGGCACTTGCCCTGCGCGCAGCCGAGCGCGGTCGCCGGGTCGTCGTGGTGACCATCGACCCGGCGCGCCGGCTCGCCCAGTCGATGGGGCTCACCGAGCTCGACAACATCCCCCGCGCCGTGGTCGGGGTGGACGGCTCGCTCGACGCGATGATGCTCGACATGAAGCGCACGTTCGACGAGATCGTCGTGACGCACGCCGAGCCCGGCAAAGCGCAGCAGATCCTCGACAACCCCTTCTACCAGGCGCTCTCCAGCTCCTTCGCCGGCACGCAGGAGTACATGGCGATGGAGCTGGAGAGCGCCTGGTAGAAGGGGTTGTCGAGGATCTGCTGCGCTTTGCCTGGCTCGGGGTG
>JBKJUS010000131.1:0-2501 GCA_046590575.1 Mycobacteriales bacterium
GCTTCGCCGCAGCGATCTGGCTGCCCTTGCGGTCCGCCATGCCCGCACAGCGCGCCTTGCCAGAGCAGGCGTCGGCGTTCCGATCATGCGCTCATAGCGCGCGAGCCCGAACCCACCCTGGTAGAAGCCCTGCCGCAGGCGCGCGTACTGGAGGCGGTCCTCGCGGACACGGTGATGGACGACCGCGCGCGGCGTGTAGGCGACCCGGTGTTCGCGCACGATGACTTCGAGCAGGTAACGCTCCTCGAAGCCGATGGCCATCCCACCGCGGTGGCCCAGACGCACGTCGAACGGCCCCGTCCGCGAGGTCAGCAGATCGCGCCGCAGAGCCATGTTCGCGCCCACCGGCAGCCGGCCGGACTGCATGTCGAACGGCTCCGGGCCGAAGTCGGGCAGCGTGGTGTACTCGAGCTGCGCGCCTTGCATCCAATCCGGCGGCGGCGCCAGGAACTGCGGCAGTACGCGGCCTCCCACTGCGCCAACGCCCTCCTCGAACGCCGCCAAGAGCGCATCGGCCCACCCGTCGAGGACGCAGACGTCGTCGTCGGTGAACATCACGACGTCGCCCACGCTCGCCTCGACCCCGGTGTTACGAGCAGAACTCAAGCCAACCCGCTCCTCGGTGACCAGGCGCATCGGGTGAGGGAAGCTGCCCGCGAGATCCCTCACGAGGTCCGGCGTTCCGTCGGTCGACGCGTTGTCGACGACGACCACCTCGCGGGAGCAGGTGGAGCTGTCCGCTGCGATCGACGCCAGGCACTCTCCCAGCCAGTCGCGATGATTTCGCGTACACACGACGATCGAGGCGCCGACGGACGCGCCGCCACCCTCAGGCATGGCCGCCATCACCGCGGAACGCGCCGCAGTTGAAAGCCGGTGGATCGCCAGAGGACATGGTTCAGCCTGCGCACGGCGGACTGCGTGGGCGTCATACGCCGATAGATGGAGCCGCCGTGGGAGCGAAGCCCCCAGCGCTCCAGCCACAGATCGAATCGGTGGCCGGCGAGCGACCTCGAGCGGTCACTCAGATGATGAGGGTGATCGCCCTCGTCGTAGTCAAACGCCGCCACCAGCGCTGCCCCGCCGCCCGGGCGCACGGCGCGCGCGAGCCGGCGGCTCATCTCGACGGGGTGAGTCAGGTGCTCCAGGACGTCGAACGACACGACGACGTCGAAGCTGCCGGGGGCGAGGTCGGGTGTGACGTGGTGGATCTCCAGCGTGTGAAATTGGAGGTCGTGCCGTGCCAGGCGCATCTGCGCGAAGCTCAAAGTCGGGCCTGGAATGTCCGCGATGGTCACGTCGTAGCCGTGCTGGGCCAACCACAACGCCGCGGTGCCCACGCCAGAGCCGTAATCCAGCGCCTTGCGGTGAGAGCTGGGCGGGAAGCGCCGGTGCAGGGTTTCCAATCGCTCACGGTACGGGTCGTATTGCGGGCTGCAGTTCCAGGCCATGAGCTCCCACACATACAGATCGGTGTGGCCGTAGAAGCTGAGGATGTCGTGGTCGGTGGCAGGCGAGGCGCCTCGCCACGCGTCGGCCATGTCCGCGATGGTCGCCCGTTCGAGTCGCCGCACGGTGGCTGCGCGGTCCTGTCCGGTCCACTCGCAGAGGGAGTCGAGATCGATCTCGTCGAGCGTGACCGTGCCGAACTGCGCAGAGGGGATGACGACGACAGTCATGCCGTCAGAATCGCCAGTGGTAGTCCAGCCGCACGGGGCTGTCGGCCATTGTCGTGACGATGGCCCCGCCGCCCGAGGCGACGCCGTCGGCGAGGACGCGAAACGACGCCCAGCGTTGCCAGTCGATGATGTCGCCGTATCCCTGCGCCCCGCGGACGGAGCCCCATACCTCGAACACCTTCGGATTCAGCGGAAGTCGAGGAAACTCCAGTTCGAACGTCCCTTGCCCCGACAGCTCCGGAACCTTGTATCCGTCGTTGAGCATCGAGACCAGCGCGAAGGGCCGCGACGTACCTTCGCTCAAGCCGACCGAGATGATCGGCGACACGATCGGAGTCCGGGCCGTGTAGGAGACGCGAATGCTCAGGGCGCCGTTGCTGATCACCTCGGACGGCCCGTGACCTGCCACCTCCACCGCGGTCAGGGTCAGCCCCGCTCCTTCGATTGCGGTCGTGCTGTCGCGCAACCGCTGCAACTGGAGGCCCTCGAGGTAGCCGCGGATGACGTCAGGTGCCGGGCCGTCGTCGCGGATCCCGCCGTGGTCCAGCAGCAGCGCGCGCTCGCACAGCGCTTCGATGGCATGAAGGTCGTGCGAGACGAGGATGAGCGTCGTGCCCTCGCGCACGAGCGCCGTCATCCGTTCAGCGCATTTGTGCTGAAACCCCGCGTCGCCGACGCTGATCGCCTCGTCGACGACGAAGATGTCAGGTTCGAGATGGGCGGCTACGGAGAAGCCCAGCCGCAGCATCATTCCGGAGGAGTAGTGCTTGACCTTGCGGTCGATCGCGTCGGCGAGCTCCGCGAACTCGACGATCTCGTCGA
>JBKJUS010000154.1:0-24302 GCA_046590575.1 Mycobacteriales bacterium
CCGGTGAACCACAGGATCGACAGCACGAACCAGCATCCCCAGAAGGCCGAGCCGGTGATGAGGTAGCCGACCTTTGGCCCGAAGTTGCTCTGCAGCAGCATGAAGATGCCCCCGCAGAGAATGCCGAACATCAGCACGACGGCCACGACAGCAGTGACGCCCTTGGGCTTGACCTCTTCGTTGGCCAGGAGCAGCACCGCTTCTGCGGTGTTGCTCGATGCGGCGGCGTAGACGTTCAGCACAGCGGAACCTTCCTACGGTGGTAGCGGACTAGCGGTTCTCGGCGCCGAACGCGATGAGCCTGGAGAAGGGACCACGCGAGGCGCCGACAGCGAGCTTCACGCCCTCCGGCACCTTCTCCTGGATCGAGATGAGGTAGTTGATGATGTCCTCGAGCTGTTGGTCGTTGAGCGGCCCGCCGTAGCCGAGGCCCCACGTGGCCATCGGCGTACCCGCGCGGCCTTCCGCGATGGTCTCGTAGACGAAGCGGTACGCCTCGGTGGGCGTCTTCTTCATCTTCAGCTGGCGCTGGAAGACCTCGCGCAGGTTGGGTGCGGGGTAGTCGACCGGCTTCGACGTCGGGGATGACTTGAAGTTGGGGACGACGCCGCCGCGGGCGTTGGAGCCGTGGCACTGAGCGCAGCCGTACCCGGAGGTGTTGGTTTCCGTGCCCACGGCGAAGTGCGCGGCACCGCGCTCGATGGAGTCGGATCGCTGCTCCAGCGCGGCGTCTTGCATGCGGGGCTTCTCGAAGAACAGCACATACGTCGGCAGGAAGACGGCCAGGAAGATCGTCAGCAGCAGACCCCAGCCCTGCCACCGCTCGAGAACGTTGGTCTCGAGCTCGTCGTCCGAGGGGGCCGGCCGGAATCCGATCGGGATCGACGGGCTAGACGAGCGCCGGCGTACGACGCTGCCCGTGCCACCGGACTTCTTCTCGATCTCGCTCATGGTGTCTGGATGCCTTCTTCGAGATCCGACTTATCCGACACAGTGGGGTCCGGCCGGGGTCTGGCCGATCGTGTCCGTGCCGCGGGGCGGCCCCACGATCCGGTTGGCGGTGTCCACTTTGATCGCATCCCCGTCCATGGTCAGTGGGAAGTGGTCCAGTCCCCGCGGGGCAGGGCCGAACTTGTACTCACCTGCCTTGTTGTAGCGCGAGCCGTGGCACGGGCACTCAAGCCACTGGCTCGTCGCGCACGACGGCACCCGACAGCCGAGGTGCGCGCACTTCTGGTAGATCGCCAGCAGGCCGGCCTGGGAGATGTCGCCGTAGACGTCTTCCTGGCCCTTCGCCGGGTTGTAGGCGATGAGGTAGGAACGTGCCTCGGGGAAGTAGAGCAGCCCGCTCGGCTCGGCTGCGATCTGCTCCTTGAGCACTGCGGCGTCGCCGAGGTTGATCGACGAGCCGAAGCCGCCGCGCAGGCTGGGCCAGAGGAACCCGAGGCTCGCACCGGCGAAGCCGGTGAGTGCCAGGCCCATCGAGCCGAGCCAGCTGACGCGGAAGAAGTCGCGCCGGGACATGCCCCGCTTCTTGGCCATGAGAGAGCCGCCTTTTTCCTAGAACTCGAAGTACAGGCCCTGGCTCCACGGCCAGACCCAGTTGTAGCCGGGTCCCCGGAAGAGCGAGCCGATGGTCGACAGGATCGCCGACATGATGACGAACCAGGTGAACAGCATGATGGAGAACTTGCGGTTGGCCGGGCGCACGGAGGGGTTCTTGTCCAGGTACGGGAAGGCCATGAGGAGGACGAGGCCGACCCCGGGGATCGTCACGCCGGCGATCATCGGGTGGAAGTAGCGCAGCAGCTCCTGCAACCCGAGGAAGTACCACGGCGCTTTGGACGGGTTGGGGGTGAGGTTGACGTTGGCCAGCTCGAGCAACGGGGCGTCGACGAAGGTCGAGAAGACCGTCAGGAAGGCCAGGCAAGCGAGGCAGGCGACCATCTCCTCGACGAGCAGGTGCGGCCAGACGTTGACCTTGTCGTCCTGGGTTCGCTCGACGCGCTGGATGCCCTCGGGCGGGACCATCGCCAGCAGCCGGTGGGTCATCCCTTCCGCCGAACCGCGGCCACCGCCAGTGGCCACGGCGCCACCGGACTTAGCCATGGCCGCAGCGACTCGGGCCTGGCGCTCGGCTGGGGACAGCGGTGCGGTGCGGGTCAGCGTGCCCACTCCGCCGCCACCAGCGTCCACTGCCGCGGCGGCTATCGGGGCAGCAGCCGCAGCGGCGGCGGGCGCGGGGGCGGCGGCGGCAGCAGCGACTGGCGCGGCCGCCGGCACCTCGGCAGCAGCGGGAGCGGCGACAGCCGCGGCGGCGGCCGCAGTGGGGGTCAGCACTCCGGCCGCCTTGCGGGCCTTCTTCACGGCGGCTGACTTGGCCTTCGCACGAGCGACCCGGTCGGAGTCGCCCGCGGCGATCGCCGCGTCGTACGTCTCCTGGTCGGGAGTGATCTCCTCGGACATCGGGTCCTCGCTCGGGTGTGGGTGGTGACGTGGGTCGGATGACACTGCTTACAGCGGGCCGGAGATCCCGCCGTCCTTGCGGATGCGCCAGAAGTGCACGGCCATGAAGATCACAGCCACGAACGGCAGCGCCAACACGTGGAGCACATACCATCGCAGCAGCGTCGGTGGACCGATCTCGACGCCGCCAAGCAGAACGAACCGGACTTCCTTCCCGAACACCGGGGTGTAGCCCATCATCTGCGTGCCGACCGCGACGGCCCAGATGGCGAGCTGGTCCCACGGCAGCAGGTAGCCGGTGAACGACAGCAGCAAGGTGAGCAGCAGCAGGATCACACCGACCACCCAGTTGAACTCTCGCGGCGACTTGTACGCGCCGTGGTAGAAGACGCGGGCCATGTGCAAGAACACCGAGAAGACCATGGCGTGCGCACCCCACCGGTGCAGGTTGCGCACCAGCTGCCCGAATGTGACGCCCGAGGACAGCGCCCGGATGTCGGCGTACGCGAGCTCCTGGCCGAAGCCGGCCGAGGGCCGGTAGAAGAACATCAGGTAGATGCCGGTCACCGTCAGCAGGATGAAGAGGAAGAAGGACAGCCCACCGAGGCAGTAGGTGTAGGTGAGCTTCAGTCCGTGTCGCTTCAGCTTCACCGGGTGCAGGTGGTAGAGGACGTTGTTCATCGTCGCGAGCGCGCGGTCGCGTGAGGTGTCGCGGTAGCCAGGGCGGTAGATCGAGCCGGGCCGGAAGATCGACTTCCAGACCTGCCCGTCGCGGGGGTCACGAGGGGCCGCGAAGTCCTTGACCTGGGTCCGGACTTCGGTGATGCGGTCCTTCGAGCTCGGCCGGTCGGCCACCTACGTCTCCTTCTGCTGGCTCTGGACTCGTTACTTCTTCTTAGGCGCTGCTTCGCCGATCTTGGAGTAGAAGAGTGCGTACGGCGGGCAGCGGTCGACGCAGATGCCGCACCGGGTGCACTCGTTGTCGTCGATGATGAAGACCGCGCCGGCCGTTTCGGCGAGGGTCTTCATCTCGGGGTTCTCGGCACCGGCCACGATGTCCGGGGACATCATGAAGATGCACTCCCAGGGGCAGACGTCCTCGCAGGCCCGACAGAGGATGCACAGCTCTGGTGCCAGCGCGATGTGCCGCTTGGGCTTGACCCGCTCCTGCAGCCAGTTGGGGTCGACCGTGCCGAGCGTGTAGTCGTCGTAGATCTCGACGCGCTTGTCGCTCATCGGTAGCCGCCGGCGTCGCGCTTGGCCTCGTCGGCGTCGGCGTTCACGGGGTTGAGGCGCTGGTAGAGCGAGAAGGCGAGGAAGGTGACGCCGACGATCGCGCCGTGGTAGCCAATGATGCCGACGTCCCGGATGCGGGGGGCGATATCGGGGTTGTCCTCGAGGATCTGCCACTCGTCGGTCCAGGCGATCAGGGCCGAGGGGATGGCGCCGTAGAAGATCACAAAGGCGATCGTGAGGATGAGCGACCCGATGGTCACGCGGACCCACGGAGACTGCCCGAGTCGTCCTGGCATCCGTCCGCTCCTTCGTGCGTGTCTACTGCTGCGCGGGACTGCGGTGGGCAGGTCCTCCCACCCGCTGCGATACTACGGCGGTGGGGAGTACCCCGCGAATCCAACCAGGCGCGCACGTCGTACGTCGGATGTGCTCCATTTCCGGCTCGTCCGTGGCGTCGAAGGGCATCCACCGATGAGTTCCGCCTGCACCCGCCGCAGCCGGCGTCTGGCCGTCGTGGCGACCGTCTCGGTCGCCTTGCTGGCCACGGGGTGCGCGGGCTCGCGCCGGGCGGTCGACTCTCCCGTCGGCGGGACCGGATTCCGGGTGGGCGACGGGACGGCGACCCTGGTCTCCGTCGCCGACCGTCGGCCGGCGCCGGCGCTGCGCGGGACTACCCTCGAGGGCGAACCGCTCGACGTCGCGGACCTGCGCGGCTCGGTCGTGGTGCTCAACGTCTGGGGCTCCTGGTGCGCTCCGTGCAAGAAGGAGCAGCCCGACCTGCAGCAGGCCGCGACCGACCTGGCGTCGGCGGGTGTCCGCTTCGTCGGCATCAACGTGCGGGACCGCACGACCGGCAACGCGCTCGCGCACAACCGCCGCTTCGGCGTGACCTACCCGAGCCTGTTCGACCCGAGTGCCGCCCTCGTCGGGCGCTTTCGTGACCTCCCTCCGACCGCGATCCCGAGCACCATCGTGATCGATCGCGACGGTCGGGTGGCCGGTCGCGTCATCGGTGGTACGACCTACGACGAACTCACCGCTCTCGTTCGGCGGGTCGGGTGAACCCGGCCCTGCTCGCCGGCGTCGGGCAGACGTTCAAGGAGACTGTCCTCGACGGGCCGCTGCTGCTCGCGATGCCGATCGCGGCCATAGCCGGGCTGGTCTCTTTCCTCTCGCCATGCGTGCTGCCGCTGGTGCCCGGCTACCTCTCCTACATCACCGGCCTCTCGGCGGCCGATCTTGCGGAGCCGGACGGCGCTGAGAACACGACCGGCCAGGTCACCCCACATGCCCGCGGCCGGGTGCTCCTCGGAAGCTGCCTGTTCGTTCTCGGCTTCTCGCTGGTGTTCGTCAGCTACGGCACGCTCTTCGGTGCCGCCGGCCAGGCGTTGCGGGACTACGAGCAGCCGCTGATCCGGGTTTTCGGCGTCATCACGATCCTGCTCGGTCTGAGCTTCGCTGGGGTGTTCACCAAGCTGTCGTTCTTGCAGCGTGAGGCGCGGATCCATCGGCTGC
Source organism: Mycobacteriales bacterium (assembly GCA_046590575.1). GTDB lineage: Bacteria > Actinomycetota > Actinomycetes > BP-191 > BP-191 > DATLNF01. The sequence continues at coordinate 5,218 of JBKJUS010000154.1, forward strand.
CATCCGCGGGGCTCGCCGGCGCGCCGCTGCTCGGAGTTGTGTTCGGTCTCGGCTGGGCGCCGTGCATCGGCCCCACGCTCGCCGCCGTGCTCACCCTGGCGCTCTCCAACGACGGCGCCGCGCGCGGCGCGCTGCTCGCATTCATCTACTGCCTCGGCCTCGGAGTGCCTTTCGTCATCACGGGCCTGGCCTATCGCCGGTCGATGTCGGCGTTCGCCGTCGTCAAGCGCAACTATCGGACCGTCATGCGGCTTGGCGGTGCATTCCTGGTCGTGATCGGCGTACTTCAGGTCACCGGCGTCTATAGCCAGATCATCACCGAGCTGCAGGTCTGGTACGGCGGCTTCACCACGGCGGTATGAACGTCGTGGCCACGTGAGTGCACTGGTCGTCAGCGTGCGGCGGAGCTGGCGCAGCCTGACGTCGATGCGCACAGCGCTGGTGCTGCTCTTCCTGCTCGCTGTCGCCGCGGTGCCCGGGTCGGTGTTGCCGCAACGGCCGATCAACCCGTTCGCCGTCGACCGCTTCCTCGCCGAGCACTCGGTGGCCGGCCCGATCTTCGACCGCCTCGGCTTCTTCAATACGTTCAGCGCGCCGTGGTTCATCGGCCTCTACATCTTGCTCAGCGTCTCCCTCATCGGCTGCCTCGCCCCACGCATCCGCCTGCACGCTCGGGCGCTGCGGGCGCGCCCGCCTCGTCCACCACGGTCGTTCGCCCGGCTGCCGGTGACGGCGTCGCTGACCACGGCTGTTCCGGCTCACGACGCAGCAGAAGTCGTACGCCGCCGGCTCCGCGCCCGACACTGGCGGACCGAGGTCCGTGCGCACGACGCCGGCGTCGTGTCGGTCAGCGCGGAGAAGGGCTACGCGCGGGAGACCGGCAACCTGGTCTTCCACATCTCGGTCCTGCTCGTCATCGCCGGCGTGGCAGTCGGTGCCCTGCTCGGCTACGAGGGCCGCGCGATCATCGTCGAGGGCACCGGCTTCACTAACACCGCCGTGTCCTACGACCAGCTCGACCCCGGGCGACTGCGGGGCGTCGATGACCTGCCGCCGTTCACCCTCGCGCTCGACGACTTCGACACCGACTACACCGAGTCCGGGCAGCCGACTGACTTTCGGGCCGACGTGCGGTACGCCGAAGGCTTCGACGAGCCAACCCGTCGGCAGACGCTGCGGGTCAACCACCCGCTCTCGGTAGCCGGGTCGCGGGTCTACCTCCTCGCCCACGGCTATGCGCCGCACATCGTCGTACGCGACAAGGACGGGCTGGTCGTCTTTGACGAGGTCACGCCCTTCCTCCCGCAGGACGGCAGCTTCCTCTCGACCGGCGTGATCAAGGTGCCCGACGTCACGCCCGGACTGCCGCAGATCGGGGTACGCGCCGCCTTCCTCCCGACTGTCGATCTGACCCGTGATGGTCGACTCTTCTCTGGATTTCCGGACGCCCGTGCCCCGGCCCTGTCCTTCGAGGCCTTCGCCGGCGACCTCGGACTCGACTCCGGCCTCCCGCAGAACGTCTACGAGCTCGACACTCGGTCGATGGTGCGCACGGGAGGTGGCTTCCTGCTCCCCGGGGAGACCAGCGGTCCACTCGCCGGCGGGGCCACGATGACCTTCGTGGGGTTCCGCGAGTGGGCCAACGTCCAGGTGGCTCGGGACCCCGGTCAGCGCATCGTCCTGGTTTCCGCAGTCCTCGCGCTCCTCGGTCTCGTCACGAGCCTGCGGGTGCGCCGCCGGCGCATCTGGGCGCGCGCGACCACCGGCCCCGGCGGTACCGTGGTCGAGGTGGGCGGCCTGCCCCGGCGCGACCTCGAGAGGTTCGCCGTCGAGTTCGACCGCCTGGTCGCGGAACTGCGGCAGCATTTGGCGGAAGAAGCGCCCTCCGTGCCCGACGATGTCCCAGCACAAGTGCCCGAGGAGATCCGTTAGTGCCAGTCAACGAGGGTCTAGCCGAGCTCAGCGACACGCTGCTGCTCATCGCGGTGCTCTGCTACGCCGTCGCGATGATCGGCTACGCCGCTGAGCTCGCGTTCGGCCGGCGTACGCCGGATGTCGCGCTTCCCACCATCGCGGGGGGCGCGATTGACACGATGCCTGTGTCGTGGGCGCCGGCGCATTCTGCTTCACCGGGCGCGGCTGGGCTGGGGGCGGCCGTCGGGAAGGCCGCGGTGGCCCTGACCGCCCTCGGCTGGCTGGTACACGCGGCGTCGTTGACGACCCGCGGACTCGCGGTCGAGCGGGTGCCCTGGGGCAACATGTACGAGTTCTCCTCGGCCGTCTGCCTGGCCGCGGTCACCGGTTTCCTCTACCTGATGACCCGCCAGCAGGTGCGCCACCTTGGCGCCGTCGTCATGCTGCCGGTGGTCGTCTACCTCGGCATCGCCGGCACGATCCTCTACGCCCCCGCCTCGCCCCTGGTGCCCGCGCTCAACTCGTACTGGCTGAAGATCCACGTCGCCGCCGCTGCGATCGCGACGGGTGTTTTCATGATCGGCTTCACCACGACGCTGCTCTATCTGGTGCAGGATGCCCGCGAGCGCCGGCGCGGTACGACCGTCGAAGGCGTCAGCACCGGCGCGGTCGCCGTACGCCCGGGCCGGCTGCCGTCCGCAGCCAGCCTCGACGCGGTGGCGTACAAGGTGACGGCCTTCGCCTTCCCGATCTGGACGTTCGCCGTCATCGCCGGCGCGGTGTGGGCCGAGGCGGCCTGGGGCCGCTATTGGGGCTGGGACCCGAAGGAGACCTGGGCTTTCATCACCTTCGTGCTCTACGCCGGCTACCTGCACGCCCGGGCGCTTCCGCGGTGGCAGGGGCGTCGCGCTGCCGGCGTAGGGGTGCTCGCCTTCGTCGCCCTGATGTTCTGCTACTTCGGCGTCAACCTTTGGATCTCCGGCCTGCACTCCTACGCCGGGGTCTAGCACCCCCTGCATCGGCAACACCTGAGCCGTCAGGAGAGGTTTCGCCATACCGGCGGCTGGCTCGATATCCTCACCGCCTGGCCCTGAGTAGACGATCGCGGAGGTGGGAGTGGCTCTCGCCACGACGACAGCTCCAGCCGAGCGCACGTCCGTCGAGACGTCGCGGAGCTGGGCGGAGCCGTCCGCTGCTGCCCTCACCTGGGTGACCTTCGGCGCAGCATTCCTGCTGCTCGGCTCGGCCGTGATGCTGATGACCGCCATCCAGCAGGTCTCGCCCGGTTGGGGCACGCTCGGCCCGGCGACCTCGATCGGGCGTCTGCGTCCGGTGGCGACGACGCTCGTCGGACTCGGCGGTCTCGGCATGATTGGCACCGGTGTCGCCCTGGACATCGCTCGGCGTCTCGGCCGCGCTCCCGCTCAGCTCGAGGTGCTCGCCCAAGCCGGGGGCGCACTTGTCGCCGTGTCCGTCGTGGGCGGTTCGATCGCGATCCTGCTCGGCCACAGCACTGGCCGGCCTGGTCTTGAGCTGCCCCGGCCGTTCTCGGTGCCACTCGCGCTGGGTCTCCTGCTCGCCGCCGCAGCCTTCTTCCGCACGCTCGCGCTGCGGGAGGCCGACGACCTGCACCCGGCGCTGTGGTACCTCAGCTCAGGGGTGCTCGCGGGGCCGGTCCTCCTGCTGTTGGGCACGCTGCCGCGGGTGGCGGGTATCAATGACGAGATCCTCCGGGTGTTCGCCACCAACGGGCTCCTCCTGCTGTGGCTGGTCTCGCTCGGCATCGGCATCGCGCACTACGTCGTACCGCAGGCCGCGCGCACCGCGCTCTACTCACGGCGCCTCTCTGTCGTCGGCTTCTGGGGCTGGGTGGCGATCGCCCCGCTCACCGGCCCGGCGCGTCTGGTGTCCGGTCCGGCCCAGGAATGGCTTGAGACCATCGGCATCGCCGCGACGATCACTCTCGTCGTGCCTGCCCTCGCGGTGTGCGTCAACCTGTCGAAGACCTACACGCGGCGCACCAGCCTTGCCCACTCCGCTGACCTTCGGTGCGCGCTGCTGGGCGCGACGCTGCTCGCGGTCTCCGTCTCGCTGGGTGCTCTCACCGCCGGCCGTACGGCGGGCGACGTCCTGCACCTCACGGTCTTCGCCGATGGCGCGGCCGAGATGGTCGCCGCCGGAGTCGCCGGCTCTTTGATCCTCGCCGGCCTGTGGCACGTGTTGCCGACGGTCGCCGGCCGTCGGCAAGCCAACCCGGTGCTCGCGGCCAGGTCGACGTGGTGGCTCGGCGCCGGAGCGGTGCTCGTCGCGACCTCACTGCTGGCCGCCGGTCTGGTGCAGGGTGCGCTGTGGACCGAGAGTGTTCGCGACGGCGGCTCGGCATTCACCGGCGCTGGCTGGCGGGTCGTCGTTGACTCGATCCGGCCCCTGCTCTGGGTCCGGGTGGTGGGACAGGTGCTGCTGCTCTCGACCGCGGTCCTCGTGTTCCAGCAAGTGCTGGCGACGACGGCGTACGGCGAGCCGCTCGAGCACGACGACGCGACGGAGCGCTGAGATGTCCAAGCGGCTCACCCTGCTGCCGGTTCTTCTCGGGTCGGCCCTGCTCCTCGGCACCGGCTTCGCGGTGACCGTCGCGCTCCCCACCGCGGATGCGGTGACGACGACCCCGACCGACACCACTCGTGCCTACACGAAGGGCGAGGTCGCCGGCCGCGAGATCTACGTCAACCAGGGCTGCGTCTACTGCCATACCCAACAGGTCCGCGACTCCTTCACCGACGCCGGGCTGGCCGACCGACCGACCCGGCCCGGCGACACGCTGGCCGACCGGCCCGCGAGCCTCGGCGAGACCCGCTTCGGTCCCGACCTGCGCTGCGTCGGCGACCGGCAGGCCGGCGCTGCCTCGGATGCGGAGCGCGACGCGCAGATCGAGGCGATGGTCGACTACCTGCGCGACCCGAGCGCCGTGTACCCGGACAGTTCCATGCCGTCGTACTCCTACTTGTCCTCGACCGACCTGCGGCGTCTCGCGTCCTACCTCGTCGGCCTTACCTGCGAGGGGGGCCGCTAGATGGCAGAGCGGCCAGCGTTCATCGACCCGATCTCCGACTTCGGTGACGACGTGGGCGAGGGCCCGGTGCCCGGCTGGTTCAAGCTCGTCCTCGTGCTCGTCCTCGCAGCGGCGGCGTTCTACGTGTTCTCCTACCTCGAGGGGCCGAAGCTCTCGTCGAACCACACCTTCCTCGAGGGCTCCCGCGTCTCCACCGAGGAAGCGCCCCCCGAGCCCTAACGTGTTCGCGGGTGTGTGGCTCGCTCGGAGCGACCGCCGGCCGCCGCAGCGGGATACTGGGTCCCATGGCCTACGACGACCTGCGCGACTTCCTGCGTCGACTTGAGCGTGCCGGTGAGCTCCGGCATGTGAGTGTTCCGGTCGACCCGCATCTGGAAGTGACCGAGATCGTGACGCGCGTCGTCCGTCAGCAGGGTCCGGCGCTGGTCTTCGACGCGCCGATCGGCGCGTCGATGCCGCTGGCCATCAACCTTTTCGGCACCGAGCGGCGGATGGCGATGGCGCTCGGCGTCGACTCCCTCGACGAGATCGGCCACCGCATCGGCGCGCTGATCGAGCCTGCACTGCCGCACGGCATCGGCGGGCTCAAGGACGCGATCGGCAAGCTCGCGTCGCTGCGCGGGGTGCCGCCGAAGATGGTCACCACCGCACCGTGTCAGGAGGTGGTGCGCACCGGCGCGGACGTCGACCTCTTCGAGCTGCCCGCCCTCCATGCCTGGCCCGATGACGGCGGCGCATTCATGAACCTCGGGCTCACTCACACGAGGCACCCCGAGACCGGCGTCCGCAACCTGGGCATGTACCGGCTGCAGCGCCACGACCGCAACACCGTCGGCATGCACTGGCAGATCCACAAGGACTCCACCGCACATCACGCCGTCGCCGAGCGTCGCGGCGAGCGGCTGCCGGTGGCGATCGCGTTCGGCTGCGACCCGGTGGTCACCTACTCGGCCAGCGCGCCGCTGCCGGGAATCGACGAGTACCTCTTCGCCGGATTCATCCGCGGCAAGCGGGTTGAGCTGGTCGACTGCAAGACCGTGCCGCTGCAGGTGCCGGCTAACGCGCACATCGTGCTCGAGGGCTGGCTGGAGCCCGGCGTACGCCGGCCGGAGGGACCCTTCGGCGATCACACCGGCTTCTACACCCCTGTCGAGCCCTTTCCGGCGCTCACCGTCGAGTGCATGACGATGCAGCGAGACCCCGTGTTCCAGACGATCGTGGTCGGCCGACCGCCGCAGGAGGACGGGCCGATCGGCAAGGCCACCGAGCGGATCTTCCTGCCGTTGATCCGGATGACCGTGCCGGAGATCGTCGACTACGACTTGCCGGTCGAGGGCGTCTTCCACAACTGCGTGATCGTCTCGATAGACAAGCGCTACCCCAAGCAGGCGCAGAAGGTGATGAGCGCGATCTGGGGCGCCGGCCTGCTGTCGCTGTCCAAGCTGGTCGTGGTGGTGGACGCTGACTGCGACGTGCACGACTACCGCGACGTCGCGTGGAGGGCGTTCGGCAATGTCGACTACGCCCACGACCTGCTGCTCACCACCGGTCCGGTCGACCACCTCGACCATGCGGCGTACCAGCAGTTCTGGGGCGGCAAGGCGGGCATCGACGCCACGCGCAAACTGCCAACCGAGGGCTACACGCGCGACGGCGGCTGGCCGACGGCGATCGTCCAGGACCCCTCGGTCGTCGATTGGGTCGACCGTCGCTGGTCCGAGCTGGGACTGTAGGTGACCCGGGCCGCCACAGCCGTTGCCGAGCCGGTCGCACAGTCCGGCGCGGTGCGCGGCTTTCTTCGCCTGGTCGTGATCGAGCACTCCGTATTTGCGTTGCCCTTCGCCTACCTCGCCGCGCTGACCGCGATGCGGGAGACCGATCGCGGGGTCGAGTGGACCACGTTGCTTCTCGTCACGGTCGCCATGGTCGCGGCGCGCACCCTCGCCATGGCGGCCAACCGCGTCATTGACCGCGAGATCGATGCCCGCAACCCGCGTACGGCGTCGCGCGAGCTGGTCACCGGGGCGCTGTCGGTGCGCGTCGTCGTCGTCGGAATGGCGGTGGCCCTCGTCGCCTTCCTCGGCAGCGCGGCTCTGCTGTCGCCGCTGTGCCTCCTGCTCGCACCGTTGGCCGTGGCACCGCTGGTCGTCTACCCGTACGGCAAGCGGTTCACCTGGCTCTGCCACGCCATCCTCGGCCTGGCCCAGGCGGTCGCACCGGTCGGTGCGTGGATCGCCGTCACCGGCGCGTGGTCGTGGACCGCTGTGCTGCTCGGCCTCGCGGTCGGCACCTGGATCGGCTCGTTCGATCTGATCTACGCCTGCCAGGACGTCGAGTCCGACCGGCGTGAGGGAGTGCAGTCACTCCCCGCACGGTTCGGCGTCGCGACCGCCCTGCGGGTCAGCGCCGGGGTGCACGTCGTCACCGTCGCACTCCTGGCGGCATTCGGCGCGGCCGCTCACCTCGGAACGTGGTGGGGAGTCGGCGTCGCCGGTACGGCGATCGCGCTGAGCTATGAGCACCGGATCGTCTCGGCTGACGACCTCTCGCGAGTCAACCGCGCCTTCTTCACCGTCAACGGCTACGTCGGCATCGGGCTCCTCGCCTTCGGCCTCGCCGACCTCCTGCCGGGGCTCACCTGATGCGCGTGCCCTGGGTGGTCGGGGTGAGCGGCGCGAGCGGGACGCCGTACGCCCGTTCGGTCATCGCCGCGCTGCTCGACGCAGGGGAGCCCGTCGACCTGGTGATCTCGCGCGCCGCACGGCTGACCCTCCTCGACGAAACGGGGATCGCCTGGCGGGAAGCCCACTGGCGCGCGGATCTGAGCCGCTGGCTCGCCACGCCGGACCTCGACGGCGACGTGCGGCACTGGGCGCCGGGCGATCTCGCGGCCGGCCCGTCGAGCGGGTCCTACCCCACCCGCGGAATGGTCGTGGTGCCGGCGAGCACGGCCGCGGTGGCCGGCATCGCGCTCGGCCTCTCGAAGGACCTGCTGCAAAGAGCGGCAGACGTGACCTTGAAGGAACGGCGACCGCTCGTCGTCGTCCCTCGAGAGACCCCCCTCGGGCGGGGCCATCTAGTGCAGCTGCTCGCACTGCACGATGCGGGGGCGACGGTTCTGCCGGCGTCGCCGGCCTTCTACCACGGCCCCACGGAGGTGGGGCAGCTCGTCGACTTCGTCGCGGGCCGGGTCCTGGATGCGATCGGCGTACCGCATGCGCTCTACCGGCGTTGGACCGGCAACCTCGGCGCGGCTCGCGTCGACCCACGCCCGGTCGATTAGACGGCTAGGCGGTGCGGTGGACCAGTCGGCTCGGTGTCATCTGGGTCACCGGCGTCGGTCGGGGCTCGCCGTGCAGAAGCGCGCGTACTTCAGACTCACGGAATCGGCGGTGACCGCCCGGGGTCCGGACGCTGCCGATGCGGCCAGCGACGGCCCAACGGGTCACGGTCTTCGGGTCGACGCGGAAGAGGGTGGCGACCTCGCCCGGGGTCATGAGCCGGTCTCGCTCCATCGCTGTCTCCTGGTCTGGTACCGAACTCCCGGGGTGGGAGACGTTCGTGATCAGGGAACGAGCCATCTCGGCAATAGTGACGGGCGGGCGAAAACCCGACGAGGCGGTGTGTCCGGCCCCACAGGGGCCGTAACCGGACGTAATCGGCTACGGCCCAGGTCGAGAGGTCGTGGTGCGGTGGTTCAGCGACCGGCGCGACGACGCATCCGGCGTACGGCGTCCCGGAAGGCGTGTGAGTGCGGGCCGGGTGCTGTCCGAGCGGCAGATGCGCGGAGCTCGGCTTGACGGGCTCGGACCAGTTCTACGGTGGTTACCATGGGTTTTCCCTCCCTTTTGCTTTATAGATCGGTACTATACGTCACTAACGTAAGCGATGTCTAAACAATTCCGGTGAACTGCGTCACTCCTGGAGGTAACTCGTGGCCAAAGTCCGGAGCGGCCCCGGTCGTGCGCTGGACGCCGTCGACCACGTGCTCGTGTCGGCGCTGCGAGCCGACGCTCGCGCGACCTACGCCGAGCTCGGCTCGCTCGCCGGTCTGAGTGCACCCGCGGCCCGTGATCGGGTAGGTCGGCTCGAGCAGGCCGGTGTCATCACGGGTTACCACGCGGCGGTCACCCCGGCCGCGCTGGGATTCGGGGTGAGCGCCCTCGTCGGGGTGCACCAGGCCGACGGTGCCGAGCAGGACGAGCTGGCCGCCCGGCTCGAGGACGTGCCCGAGATCGAGGACTGCTGGTTCGTGGCGGGCGACGAGGCGATGGTCGTCAAGGTTCGGGTGGCCGACGTCGACGCGCTGGAGCACACGCTCGCCGTGCTGCGCCGCATCCCGGGGGTCGCCCGCACCCGAACGACGGTGGTGCTGTCCACTCGATGGGAAGGGCGGGTGCGCATGCGCGCGGTCACCGGCGACCCGCGTGACGCTTCGACCGACTAGTCAGGACTAGTGGCAAAACCACCCGGATGTGCCATGGGCGAAATCGGGCAAGCGGTCGAGGCTTACCCAGACCGCCGAACATCGGCCCATACCCCACTGGAGCGCACGATGCGTCCTTCCACCCGACTCGTAGCCGCAGCCGTAGCGCTCGGCGCGATCATCCCCCTCGCCTCGTCCGCCGACGCGGCGACCGCCCCCACACCAGCGGCTGGTGTCGCCCAGTCGGGCGCCACCCTCGTCGCGGTGTCAGCGTTCGGCAAGCGCGTGGCACTCGGCACCTTGTCGAGCCTGGCGTCGACGACCGGGGTCGCCGACGCCGCGGTGTCGTTCACCCCGCTGACCGTCGACGGAGCCAACTCCGGCACCCAGACGGTCACCCCCGCCTCGTCACCTAAGAGCGTTGCAGCGGTGAGCACTGGCGCTGTGGCCGGCGTACCTGCGTCCCTTCTGTCCGTCACCTCGCCGACTGCGGAGCTCTCGGCCTCGATCATCAATGGAGCGACGTCCGGCCTCACCGGCAATCTCGGCCAGGCCAGCGTCTTCGGCACCAACCTGCTCGGCACCGGCACCGTGTCGGTCGGGTCGGCTGTCAACGCCGTCAACTCGACGGCCGGCAAGTCGGTCACGGCGTCCAACGTCGGCCTCCCGAGCCTCGCCGACCTCATCGCCGGTCTGGGTATCGACCTCAGCGCGCTGCCGCTGCCGGCGGTTCGCGACCTGCTCCGATCGTTGCCCGGCACGCTAGCGCCGGCCATCGAGGCCCTGATGACCGCAGCCGAGTCAGCTCAGGCGGCCGTCGACACCGCGCAGGCGCAGCTCGCCGCTGCACAGGCCGCCGCCGCACCTGCGCAGGCAGCAGTCACCGCCGCTGCCGCGGCCGTCACCCAGGCAGACGCCGCCGTCGCAGCAGCGACATCGACGCTCAACACTGCGCTCACCGCTGCGGGGCTCAGCCTTGCTGCCTTCATGGCGCTGCCCGACGACGTCAAGCCGGCTCCGGTCGTCGCGGCACTCGCCGCACTGACCCAGGCGCAGTCGGCGAAGGCCGCAGCGGACGCAGCCTTCGCTACGGCCAACGCGGCGTTGACTTCGGCCAACGCTGCCGTCGACGTGGCGCAGGCCGCGCTCGACACGGCACTGGCCACGCTCCGCGGCGCGATCGCCGCCGTCCTCGCTGCTGCCGCGAGTCTGCTCGATGTTCCCTTGGCCTCGATCGCCAGCATGAAGGTGCAGACGCTGGCCAAGACCGGCGCGACTGCCGCCCACTCTGTGGCCGACGTCCAGGGCACGATCAGCGGCGTCCGGGTGCTCGGTGCGGATGTTCTCGCGCTGGCTGGGCTGGGTTCGGCCGTTGACTTCGTCGGAACGGCGTCTGCCGCGATCGGCCAGCTCAACACCCAGGTGAGCTCCGTGCTCGGGAGTGTGTTCAGCTCGCTGAACGGTGCGGTGCCTGGCCTGCAGGTCCCGACTCCGACGGTGCAGTTCCTGACGAAGCAGACGGCAACCGGCAAGGACGGTGCCTTCACCACTGCCCTCGCCACCGTGAGCGCTCTCACGGTCTCACTCGGCTCGATCTCTGTCCCGACCCTTGTGGCCCTGCCGAGCCTGCCCGCGCTGCCGGGAGTCACCCAGAACGGGAGCGCTCTCGTCACTGCTCCGCTGTCGATCACGGTGGCCCAGCTCAGTGAGTCCTCCCGGTTCCGCCCGGCCAGCCTGGCCGGCGCTCCGGTGGCTCCGCCGGCCCCGGCCGGCGCACCGCTCCCGGCCACCGGCGCACCGGTCGGCCTGGCCCTCGCCGGCCTGGCGATGGCGGGTCTGGCCCTCGCGATCCGCCGGCGTACGGTGACCGCTCAGGTCTAGTCACGGCCAGCACCTCTGCTCGGCCCCGGGGCCGGCGCATCCTCTCAACGGGTGCGCCGGCCCCGGCGCTTGTATCGTCTTCAGTACATGGACACCGGCTGGCAGCAGGAGATCGAGAGCAAGGTCCTCGCTGGCGAGCGGCTTTCGCGTGACGACGGGGTCGCGCTCTACCGCTGCGACGATCTGGCCTGGCTCGGCGGTCTCGCCCACCACGTGCGCACCGAGCGCAACGGGGACCGGGTCATGTTCAACGTCAACCGGCATCTCAACCTCACCAACGTGTGCACGGCGTCCTGCGCGTACTGCTCCTTCCAGCGCAAGCCTGGCGACGCCGACGCGTACACGATGCGCGTCGAGGAAGCCGTGCGACTCGCCTCAGCGATGCAGTCAGAGGGCCTCACTGAGCTGCACATCGTCAACGGCTTGCACCCGACCCTGCCGTGGAAGTACTACCCGCGGGTGCTACGCGAGCTTCGCGCAGCGCTACCCGGTGTCGCGCTCAAGGCCTTCACCGCAACGGAGATCCACTTCTTCGAGAAGATCTCCGGTCTCTCCGCGGACGAGATTCTCGACGAGCTGATCGATGCCGGCCTCGCCTCGCTCACCGGCGGCGGGGCGGAGATCTTCGACTGGGAGGTCAGGTCTCAGATCGTCGACCACGAAACCCACTGGGAGGACTGGTCGCGCATCCACCGCATCGCCCACGGCAAGGGCCTTCGGACGCCGTGCACGATGCTCTACGGGCATATCGAGCAAGCCCGGCACCGGGTCGACCACGTGCTGCGGCTGCGCGAGCTGCAGGATGAGACCGGGGGCTTCGTGGTCTTCATCCCGCTCCGGTTCCACAACGACAACAACCCGCTCGGCGCCACGACGCCGATGGCGACCGGCGCTGAGGTCCTGAAGACCTTCGCGGTGTCCCGACTGCTCTTCGACAACATCGATCACGTGAAGAACTTCTGGGTGATGCACGGCCTGTCGACGGCTGCGCTGTCGCTGTCGTTCGGCGCCGACGACCTCGACGGGTCAGTCGTCGAGTACAAGATCACCCACGACGCCGACGGCTTTGGCACCCCGGACAAGATGTCTCGCGACGGGCTGCTCGAACTCATTCGCGACGCCGGCTTCCGGCCGGTCGAGCGGGATACCCGCTACCAGGTGCTGCGGGAGTACGACGGACCGCTGCCGTTGGCCGAGCGTCGGGCCGAGCCGCAGTCGATCTGGGCCTGAGCGCCGGTCCACTGTGTTGCGGGGAGGACTGCGGTCGTCCTGGCAGCCGCAAAACTCCCCACAACGCTGAGCAGTCGTTTAGACGTCGCCCCCAGTCGGGTTCAAAGCCTGCACGGCCGACTCTCCGCAGCTAAGTTCGGCGGCATGAGGACTTTGACAATCGTTGTCATCTTCATTTAGCGTCGCACGTATGCGCCTCGCCCGTGGCCTCTTGATCGCCCTGATCGCGCTGGCGGCTGTGGCCGGGTGCGGCCGCGACGACGCGGCCACGTCGAACGGTCGAGTCAGCGTGGCTGCCGCGATCTATCCGCTCGCATTCGTCGCTGAGCGGGTAGGCGCAGATCGTGTGACGACGTCGAGCCTCGCCAGGGCCGGTGTCGAGCCACACGATCTGGAACTCTCGCCGAAGCAGGCTGCCCAGCTCGAAGACGTCGACCTCGTCCTCTTCGAGCAGGGCTTCCAGCCGGCGCTCGACGACGCGGTCTCGCGCGGTAACAGCTTTGACGTCACCTCCGTGGAACCGCTCGTCGATGGTGACCCGCACATTTGGCTCGACCCGGTCCGGCTCGGTCGGATCGTCACAGCGGTGGCGAGTCGCCTGGCCGAGATCGACCCAGACGGGGCCGATGTGTACGCCAGCGCAGCCGACCGACTGGTCGCCGATCTCACCGAGCTCGACGGTGCATTCCGGTCGGGGCTGAAGACTTGCCGACTGCGGCAGTTCGTCACGAGCCACGACGCCTTCGGATACCTCGCCCGGCGCTACGGCCTGTCGCAGGTGGGCATCTCCGGGCTCGATCCCGAGGCTGACCCGTCTCCGGCCCGGCTGCGTGAGGTCGCTGCGTTCGTCCGCGCCAAGAAGGTCGGCACGATCTTCGTCGAGCCACTCGTCTCGCCGAAGGTGGCGCGCACCATCGCCCGGGAAACGGGAGCGACCACGGCGGTCCTCGACCCGGTCGAAAGCGTGGCCGCGGGCTCCGGCGACGACTACCTGGTGGTGATGCGGCGCAACCTCGACGCGCTGCGCTCCGCCTTGGGCTGCTCATGAGCGCCGCTCCGTTCGTGCTGATCGGGGGTCGGGCGGGTTATCCGGGGCGCCGGGTGCTCGACGGTGTCGACTTCGTCGTAGCGGCCGGAGAGTTCGTGACCGTGCTCGGGGCCAACGGTTCGGGCAAGACCACCTTGCTGCGCACCTTGCTGCACCTCACCCCCCTCGACGCCGGCGAGCTGCTTCTGTTCGGCGAGCCCGCGGCACGATTCCGAGGCTGGCGTCGCATCGGCTACGTCCCTCAGCGGCCTGCGTCGCCGGGCGGCGTACCAACATCTGTCGGGGAGGTCGTGCTCTCCGGGCGGACCGCCTCGACCCGTCCGTGGCGGCGTTGGAGTGCGGTGGACCGGGTGGCAGCGGCTGAGGCGTTGAAGGCCGTCGGCATGTCCGAGCACGTAGCGAGTCCGGTCGACGCGCTCTCCGGCGGCCAGCACCAGCGGGTGCTGATCGCGCGCGCGCTCGCTGCGCAGCCGGACGTGCTGGTGCTGGACGAGCCCAACGCCGGCATCGACACGGACAGTCAGGAGGCCCTGACTGTTGCACTGCGCCAGCTCAAGGCTGCTGGCACCGCGGTCATCCTCGTTGCGCACGAGCTCGGTCCGCTCGCGGAGCTCGTCGACCGGGTGGTGATCATGGCCCACGGCGCAGTCGCGTACGACGGCGTGGAGATCCCGGCCGAGCTGCACGATGACACCCATCACCACATGCATCACCGCGAGGTAGCCGACCGCGGGCCATGGGGATTGACGTGAGCTTTCTCGAGCCGGCGTTCATGCAGCGGGCGCTCATCGCTGCTGTGCTCGTGGGAATGACCGCTCCGGCGATCGGGATCTTCCTGGTGCAGCGTCGGCTCGCGCTGATGGGCGACGGCATCGGTCATGTGGCATTGACCGGGGTGGCGCTCGGGTTTCTCCTCGGCACGGCACCGGTCCTGACGGCCATCGTCCTCGCGCTGTTCGGTGCGGTGGCGATCGAGCTGTTGCGCGAACGTGGCAAGACCAGCGGCGATGTCGCTCTAGCGCTGCTTTTCTACGGAGGCATCGCGGGGGGAGTCGTGCTCATCGGCTTGGCGCCGGGAGCCTCCAACGCCAGCCTCATCAGCTATCTCTTCGGTTCGATCGCCAGCGTCGACCCGTTTGATCTGACGATCACGGCGATTCTGTGCGTGGGTGTCCTTGGAGTGGTGGCGCTGCTGCGTCGTGAGCTCTTCGCGGTCTGCCACGACGAGGAGATCGCGCGGGTCGCCGGTTTGCCGGTCCGCACGCTCAACCTGGTGGTGGCAGCGACCGCCGCAGTGACGGTGACCGTCGCGATGAGGGTTGTCGGGCTGTTGCTCGTCTCGGCGCTCATGGTGGTGCCCGTCGCCACCGCACAGCTGTGGTCACGCAGCTTCGCCCAGACGATGGGCTCGAGTATCGCAGTCGGTGTGGCCGTGTCCGTCGGGGGCCTGGTGACCGCCTTTTACGTCGACGTCGCGCCGGGCGCGACGATCGTGCTCTGCGCGATTGCGCTCTTCCTTCTCACGTTCGTCGCGACGACACTTCGCGCGGCAGCGTCCCGATGAGCCGCACGTCCGATCGCGTCACCGGGCCACGGTCGACTCGCCAGCGGGCCGCCGTCGCTGCCGTGCTAGCGGCGGAGCCGACTTTTCGCAGCGCCCAGGAGATTCACGAGCGGCTGCGGTCGCAAGGGGACAAAGTCGGCCTCACCACCGTCTACCGGACACTGCAGGGGTTGGCCGAAGCGGGTGAGGTCGATGTCCTGCGTACGGCGGACGGCGAGTCGGTCTACCGGCGATGTGCCTCGGATGACCACCATCATCACCTTGTCTGCCGAGCGTGTGGACGGACGATCGAGGTCGAGGCCCCCGAGGTTGAGGACTGGTCGGCTCGGCTGGCTCGCCGACACGGGTTCTCCGACGTGAGCCATACGCTCGACATCTTCGGCGTCTGCCGGGGTTGCGCCAGCTAGCTTCTTCCGCCCAGTCGGGAATACCCCTAGGGGGTATTCTGGTTGTCCACGACATGGAGGTGCCCATGCCTGGCTACATCGACGGGAAGGCCGACTATCTGCGCCGGCTGCGGCGGATCGAAGGACAGATCCGCGGCCTCCAGCGCATGGTGGACGAGGACGTCTACTGCATCGACATCCTGACGCAGGTTGCCGCCGCGACGAAGAGCCTCCAGTCCGTCGCGCTCGGTCTGCTCAACGACCATATGAGCCACTGCCTCGTCGAGGCGGCGCGGGCCGGAGGCGTTGAGCAGGACGCCAAGCTCCAAGAAGCGGCCGAAGCGATTGCCCGCCTCGTCCGAAGCTGACATCCACCACTCGCCCTTGGGAGGCACGATGAACACAGAGACCTACTTCGTCGTTGGGATGACCTGCGGGCACTGCGTGGCCGCCGTGACCAGTGAGCTCACTGGTCTTGATGGGGTGAGTGATGTGCGCGTCGAGCTCACCACCGGTGCGGTCACCGTGACCAGCTCGGCACCGATCGACGGTGCCGCGGTCAAGACGGCGGTTGAGGAAGCCGGCTTCGCGCTGGCCACCCCATGAAGCCGGCGCTCGGTCTTGCGGTGTACGGCGTAGCCCTGGTGGTGGTTTTCGGTGTCGGCGCGGGTGTCGGTGCCCTCGTGGGTCCGTTGGACTCGGAGCCGGCTAGCCATCAGCAGCAACCCGCCGACCACGACGGGGAAACCCGATGACCACGTCCAGCGCCGAGCAGACCATGGTCGGTTCGACGAGCGCGAGCGCCGATCTCGAGCTGGCAATAGGCGGGATGACCTGCGCGTCGTGCGCCATGCGTATTGAGAAGAAGCTCAACAAGCTCGACGGGGTCACCGCGACGGTCAACTACTCCACCGAGAAAGCGAGAATCTCCTACCCCGCGCAGCTCGACCCGCAGACCCTCATCGCGGTGGTCGAGCAGACCGGTTACTCCGCCTCGCGGCCTCGCAGCACCGACCAGGGCGGCGGAGATGCCACGGCCCTCGCGGTCGATGAGACAACCCGGCTCCTGCGTCGTCTCACCCTGACGGTCGCCCTGACCCTGCCGGTCATCGCCATGGCGATGGTCCCGGCGTTGCAGTTCCGGGCTTGGCAATGGCTTTCGCTGACGCTTGCGGCCCCGGTTGTCACCTGGGGTGCATGGCCGTTCCACCGTGCCGCGTGGGCCAACGTTCGCCATGGCGCTGCGACCATGGACACCCTCGTCAGCATCGGCACGATCGCTGCCTTCGGCTGGTCGTTGTACGCGCTGTTCTTCGGTACGGCCGGCGAGCTGGGCATGACCCATCCGTTCAGCCTGACGATCGAACGCACCGATGGTGCCGCGAACATCTACTTTGAAGCGGCGACTGGCATCACGATGTTCATCCTCGCCGGGCGCTACTTCGAGGCTCGCGCCAAGCGCCGCGCTGGTGCAGCGTTGCGGGCGCTGCTTGAGCTCGGCGCCAAGGATGTCGCATTGCTGACCGGCGAGCCGGACGCGCGGGTCGAGACGCGGGTGCCAATCGAGCAGCTCGCCGTCGGCAACCTGTTCGTCGTCCGGCCGGGCGAGCGCATCGCCACCGACGGCGAGGTCGTCGAGGGCAGTTCCGCGGTCGACACCAGCATGCTCACCGGTGAGTCGGTCCCGCTCGAGGTAGGGGTGGGTGACCGTGTCGTCGGAGCGACCATCAACGCAGGCGGACGGCTCGTCGTTCGAGCTGCACGAGTCGGCTCGGACACCCAGCTCGCGCAGATGGCTCGCCTCGTAGAGGCAGCGCAGAACGGCAAGGCGCAGGTGCAGCGGCTCGCTGACCGCATCTCCGGCATCTTCGTGCCCGTCGTGATCGCGCTCGCCGTGGCGACTCTCGGCTTTTGGCTCGGCGCGGGCGTGGGTGTCGACGCGGCCTTCACTGCGGCTGTCGCGGTGCTCATCATCGCCTGCCCCTGCGCGCTCGGCCTGGCCACACCCACCGCGCTGATGGTGGGCACCGGCCGTGGCGCGCAGCTCGGCATCCTGATCAAGGGTCCCGAGGTGCTGGAGTCAACGCGTCGGGTCGACACCGTGGTCCTGGACAAGACCGGCACAGTGACGACGGGGCTGATGTCCGTCATCGACGTCGTCGCCGCCACCGGTGAGGACGCGGCCGAGGTACTGCGGATCGCGGGTGCCCTGGAGAGCGGGTCGGAACACCCGATCGCCCGCGCGATCGCTGCTGCGGCTGCCGAGGAGGGCACGCTGCCTGTAGTCGTCGAGTTCACCAATCTCCAAGGCCTCGGCGTGCAGGGGGTGGTCGAGGTCGGGGGCGTGAACCGGGCCGTGTTGGTCGGTCGTCCGCGTTTGCTGGCGGACTGGTCCCAGCCGCTGCCTCTCGACCTCGTGGCGGCGTTGTCCGCCAGCGAGTCAGCCGGGCGAACCACCGTGGCCGTCGCCTGGGACGGCCGGGCCCGGGGGGTTCTGTCTATCGCTGACACGGTGAAGCCGTCGAGTGCGGCCGCCGTACGCCAGCTCCGCGACCTCGGGCTCACTCCGATCCTGCTGACCGGCGACAACGCTGCGGTCGCCGCGACCATCGCCGCTGAGGTGGGCATCGAGGTCGGGCCCGACACCGTGATCTCCCAGGTCATGCCCGAGGACAAGGTCGACGTCATCAAGAGGTTGCAGAGCCAGGGTCGAGTCGTCGCCATGGTGGGCGACGGTGTGAACGACGCAGCGGCTCTGGCGCAGGCCGATCTCGGCCTCGCGATGGGCACCGGCACCGACGTGGCCATCGAGGCAAGCGACCTCACCCTGGTGCGTGGCGATCTGCGCACGGCGGCCGACGCCATCCGGTTGTCCCGACGTACTCTGCGCATCATCAAGGGCAACCTGTTCTGGGCTTTTTCCTACAATCTCGCCGCGCTGCCGCTCGCCGCTGCTGGACTGCTCAGCCCGATGATCGCCGGCGGTGCGATGGCGTTGTCCTCGGTGTTCGTGGTGAGCAACAGCCTGCGGCTGCGCGGCTTCCGACCGTTGGCAGCCAACCGGAACGCTTGACCTTGAGCTCAGCACACGGACGTGAGCCGGCCCGTTTCCAGGTCGTAGAGGAAGCCGCCGGTGGTCAGGTGGGCCAGGTACGGCGACGATCGGATCCGTTGCACGTCAGCGCGCAGCGCGTTCTCCTGGTCTCGGGTGGTGAGGAACGAGATGCTCCGGGTATCCGGTCCGCCGGCCGCGCTGATGGCCTCGTGCACATCCTCCTCGCTGCCAGCAGCCATCCGGCAGGTCGTGTGCGCGACGACCATAACTCGGTCGACGCCGAGCAGGAACGCCGCGAGCACCAGGGTGCGCAGCGCGTCATCGGTGACCCGCGCGCCCGCGTTGCGCAGGATTTTCGCGTCGCCCGGCGCGAGGCCGAGCATGCCTAGCGGGTCGATCCGCGAGTCCATGCAGGTCAGCACGGCAAGGCGCTTGGCGGCGCGCGCCTCGAGCGCAGCGAACTGGTAGCGGGCCGCGTGCACCTGGTTGGCCGCCAACACATCGGCGAAGG
>JBKJUS010000188.1:0-9797 GCA_046590575.1 Mycobacteriales bacterium
CATCGGCGGGACTGTGTCAGCGGTCTCCGGCGTGGCCCGAGCTGCCGATGACCTCACCACTGACGTACTGCCGGCGCTGGTTGATGCCTCCGAGGCACTCTCCGGTCGTGGCCGCAAGATCGGCACCCGGGTCGATCTCGTCCCATTCCGGAAGTCGGTCGCGCCGCTGACTCGGGCGAGCGAAGGGCTGAGGACGAGTCGGGCGCGCCTCGCCGGGCTCCCGCGGGCTCGCGTCGCAGCCGTACGCGAGGCGCAGTCCGAGCTGACGACCCGGGTGGCGCGGCTGGAGTCGCTCACGACCGGCGCCCTGGCCGCGGCGCGAGTGGCGCCGAACATGCTGGGCGGGGCAGGCGCTCGGCGCTACTTCCTGGCCATCCAGAACAACGCCGAGGCGCGCGGCACCGGCGGGCTCCTCGGCTCCTACGGCATCGTGACCGCGTCCAACGGCGTCATCGACCTGGCCAAGACCGGCGCCAACGACGAGCTCATCAACCCGGAGGGCCCGGTCGCCGACCTCGGACCGGACTTCGAGCGCCGCTACGGTCGCTTCTTCGCGACGACCGACTGGCGCAGCGCCAACCTCACCCCGGACTTCCCGTCGGCCGGCCGGATCTGGACGGCCATGTGGGAGGCCACCCGGGGCGAGCCGCTCGACGGCGCGATCGCGGTGGACCCGGTCGGGTTGTCGTTCCTGCTCGAAGCCACCGGGCCGGTGACGCTGGCCGACGGCACCCGGCTCTCGGCCGCCAACGTCGTCGCCTTCACCCTGTCTGAGGTCTACGCGCGCTTCCCGCTCGCCCGCAACGACGAGCGCGACGCCTACCTCAAGGCCGTGGCCGAGGCGGTCTTCGCCCGGGTCGAGCAGGGCGGGGTGGACACCGCGCGGCTGGCCGAGCGGCTGGGCCACGCCGTGCTGACCGGACACGTGCAGGTCTACTCCGTCCGGCCGGACGAGCAGCGAGCGCTGGAGTCGACCGCGATCGCAGGCCAGCTGCCGGCGGTCGCCTCGCAGCCCTACCTCCAGGTCGTCACGCAGAACTCCGGCGGCAACAAGCTCGACTACTACCTGCGCCGCAAGGTGTCCTACGACGGTCAGCTCACCGGCGAAGCCGTCGACACCGGCCGCGGCCCGGTGCCGGAGGAGCGGGCGACCGTGACGGTCACGCTGACCAACTCCGCCCCGCCCCGCGGCCTGCCCGACTACGTGACGCTGCGGCCGGATCTGCCGCAGGGAACGGCGTACCCGAAGGGACAGAACAAGGTCTTCCTCTCGGTGTACGGCGCGGTCGGGGCGACCCTGGGTGGCGCGATGCTCGACGGCAAGCCGATCGCGATGCAGTCCGAGGTCGAGAAGGGGCACGGCGTCTTCTCGATCGCGGTGGTCCTTGACCCCGGTCAGTCCGCGACGCTGGTCCTGGAGCTCTTCCAGCCGACGACGCCCGGCGCGACCTTGGTCTACCGGCAGCAGCCGCTCGCCGCGCCGGACGAGGTGTCGATCCGCCAGCGCGGCCTCTGAGGCCCTTCCGACGGCCGCGACGCTCATCCTACACATGTTACTGTATGTGTATGCCATTGGACCGGCGTCTGCAGCTGCTGCTCGACGAAGAGCGCTACGAGCGTGTCGCTCGGCTCGCGGCTGAGCGCGGCAGCTCGGTCGCGGCAGTGATCCGCGAGGCGATCGACCGAGGTCTCCCTAGTCCTGACCGGCAGCGGGCCACCGCGGCACGTCGCATCCTCGACGCCGAGCCGATGCCGGTGCCCGACGTACCCGGCCTGATCTCCGAGCTCGAGGCGCTGCGGAGCCGTCGAGCGTGATCGTCCTCGACACCACCGTCCTGGTGTACGCCGCCGGCGCCGATCACTCCTTGCGCGAGCCGTGCCGGCGACTCATCGCCGCCATCGCAGCCGGCGAGGTCGAGGCGACGACGAGTGTCGAGGTCGTGCAGGAGTTCGTGCACGTCCGGGCCCGCCGGCGGGGGCGCGTCGACGCAGCCGCTCTCGGGTCGGCGTACGCCGACCTGCTGGCACCGCTGCTGCCCGTCACTGCCGCAGACCTGCGGCGTGGGTTGGCGATCTATCGTGAGGTGGAGCGGCTGGGTGCCTTCGACGCGGTGCTGGCGGCAGCGGCGATGGCGCGATCGGCTTCGGCCCTGGTGTCGGCAGATGCGGGCTTCGCTGACGTCGCCGGGCTCGTCCACCGGCTGCCTGATGAGACGTCGATCGCCCAGCTCCTCGACGCGGGCCCTGCGGACTGACGGCCGCTAGAGCGCCAGGTGTAACCGCAGCGCCTCGTCCAGCGCGTCCATCGCCGCACGGGTGAGCTGGCCGACGGGCGGATCGACTCGCTCGACGGAGACAGATCTGACCTGCTCGGCCTGCGCCTTGCTGGGCACATTGAGCCCGGCTGAGCCCGCGGGCAGCAGGACCTGGAACGGCAGCACGCGCGACACGTTGCTCGTGACCGGGACCACCGTGACGACACCTCGCCCGAGCCGAGCTGCTGCCGAGTTGGCCCGGTCGTTGCTCACGACCACGGCCGGCCGCCGGCGGTTGGCCTCGCTCCCATGTGCCGGATCAAGGTCGACCCAGCACACGTCGCCGCGCCTCACCGCAGGCCGTCACCGGTGGCAGCATTCCAGACCTCGGACTCGCCGGACGCCGCCCAGTCCTGCCATGCCTCGGCGTAGCTCTGCTCAAGTTCGCCGCCCTCAAGCAGCCGAATAGCCTCTTGCACTCCCGCCGACCTGGACGCCAGCCTGCGCTTGAGTACGTGTGCGTCAAGACGGGCGAGATCTTGCTCTGAGATGCTGACACTCACTTTCATACCGCGATGCTACTGCGGTAGTAAGACTGGTAGCAACGGGGGGTCCGGCAATGTCACCCGGTTGGCCGTGTTGTCCGGCCTGTCGTGTTCCGATGCAGAAGGAGACCCCTACCCCCCATAGGAGCTCACATGGCATCCCCCGCCCCAGCCCCAGCCCCAGACCCGGGGCTCGACTGGTTGCGTCAAGGCATCCCCCTCTCGCTGCTGATGGACCTCGCGCCCGAGACGGGACCGGACTCCGCGTCGATCGCGGACAGCGAGATCGACAAGGAAGAGCTCGTCGCCTGGATAGGGCAGCGCCCCTAACGCCGACAGACCAACCCACTGGCGTACGCCGTCGACGGGTCCGCACCCGACGTCGGGAAGTCGATGAGCCGCGTCGGGATGGGCGCGGCGTTGAGGAGTGCGACCGTGTAGACGGCGGCCGCTGCGAGCGCCAGCACAGCGCCCGGCGTGCGGCGGCCCGCAGCACTCGCCAGCCACCAGCCCCACCCGGCGACCACGAAGAACCCGAAGGTCAGCGCCACCGGCGCCCAGGCCGTGTGCACCGAGATGTGGCCGACGAAGGCGTCCATCCAGGTGCGGTGCGGCAGGTCGCGGGCGATGTAGAGGACGTCGGGCGACACGCTGACCAGCTGGCCCACGGCGGCCCAGCCGAGCCCGCGCGCCGGCCTTGCGGTCACCGCGCTGAGGATGGCGGCCACCACCAGCCCCGCGCCGAAGCCGGTGAGGGAGTGGATCAGGCCGTGCCACGCGGTGCCGCGGGCGACGTACTGCTGGACCAGCATCACCTCGAACGTGGCGAGGGCGAGCCGCCCGGCCCACGCCACGGTGCGCGGCAGCACCTCTAGCCCACCTCCTGCAGCAGCGTCATCTGCTCCCCGCCGTGGCGCTGCCAGTTGTCGTCGTAGGTCCGGTAGCGCACCGTCCCGTCCGGTGCCATCACCGCGTAGCCGGGGTGGCAGCCGTCCCGGCTGCGGCCCAACGCGAGCGCCCGGGTGATCGCGCCGTCTGGGTCGGGCTGGGCCCGCAGCTGTGCCGGCACGGCTGCGACGTCGCCGGTGAGCACGACGACGTCGTACGCCGTCGGGATGCCGTAGGGCCGGTCGCGCCGCCGTGCGGACTCGTTGATCTTGTCCTGGCAGGCCTTCCCCAACCCGGGCGCGACGACGATGGCCGCGCGGCCGGTGCCGTCGAGGCCGGGCACCCGCTCGGCGAGGTTGAGCAGGCCGAGCTGCTCGAGCCCGTGGTCAGGCTTCATCGCGCCGCCGGTCAGCGCGTAGACCACGACCAGCGTCGCCATCAGGAGCTGCGCCAGGAGCAGGCCGGCGAGGCGTCGTACCGGCCGCCGTGCCTGCGCCGGAGTTGCTCCGAAGGTGACCGGCACGCTCATGTGTTGCAGCCTAGGGGACCCCGGTGCGCGGCCACCCTTGCCTCGACTCCCGGGTTCCGCGACGCCACGCCGCGCGTGTCGCGTTCAACTCCGCGGTACGACGAAGACACGCGCCGAGTGTCTTGGCGTACCGCGGAGTTGAGCAGTGGGCGAGTGGGCGAGTGGGCGAGTGGGCGAGTGGGCGAGTGGGCGAGTGGGCGAGTGGGCGAGTGGCCGAGGGGGCTGGCGCGGCACGACGGGCGAGGTGCGACCCCCCGTGATCACTGTCCACAGAAGTGGCGGGCGCGGCGCCGCAGGCCCCGCACGGCCGTGACGCTGGCGGGATGGACGACGACGACCTGATCACAACAGTGGAGGCGCGGGCGCAAGGCCTGACCCTGCACGACATCGCTCGGCTGATCACCTCGGGGGCGTGGCGGCGGATTCTGCGCGGCATCTACGCCACGGCAACGGTGACCATGCCGACCGCTGCACTGCGTCGGCGCGCGGCCTTGCGGCTGGCCGGCGACGACGGCTGGCTGTGTGGACTGTCGGCGCTCGCGGAGTGGGGTGTTGAGCTCGAGGGGAGCGAGGTCGCGCACCTTGCCATCGTCCGCACAGGTGCCATGCGCGGCCAGCGCGGCTGCCTCGTGGTCCACCGCGCATCGCGACCGGCGGCGTGGATCGAGCGCGACAATGTGCGCCTCGAGCGGTTCGACCCGGCGGTGGTGTCCGCCTTTATCGCGCAGCGCGACGACCGGGCGCGCCAGGAGCTGGTCTGTCGGGTTGTCCGCGAGCGCCGTACGACGGTCGCCCGGCTGCGGGCCGCCTCGGGCGCGAGGGGGCGGTTCCCCGGCGTACGTCGCTTCCGGGAGATCCTTGAGCTGGTCGAGCTTGGCTGCCGCAGCCCGATCGAGATCGACTTCCTGGTTCTCGTCGAGGTTCCGTTCGGTTTGCCGCGGGCCGACCGGCAGCAACCGCTGCGCCGTCGACGAGGTGCTCGTCTGGGGTCGGCGTACGGCGACGTCTACTACGCCGACCTGAGACTGCTGGTCGAGCTCGACGGCAGTGACCACCACTGCGATGACAAGCGGGTGGCCGACTTGCGCCGCGATCTCGACCTCGCCACCCTCGGCGTGCTCACGATCCGGCTCACCGGTAAGCAAGTGCGGGCCGAATCGGCCGCCACCGCGGCGGCACTGCTCGCGATCTTCGCCGACCGCCGGGCCTTGCTGGGTCTCGCGGCCTAGTTCACTCCTGCTCCTTCGGCACCCCGAGCCGGGCTTCGACTCCGCGGTACGACGGCGACACGCGCCAAATGTTGCGTCGTACCGCGGAGTCGAAGGGGAGTAGCGAGGTCGCCGGGAGGTGACATTGGGCTGACTTCACCGCCGGTTTCGCTGCGGCGGGCAGTGCGCCGCGGCGATGATGTCCGGCATGAGACGACACTCCCGCCGGCTCCCAGCAACCCTGGCGCTCGCCGCGCTGTCGCTGAGCCTCGCCACGGTGCCCACATCCAGCGCGTACGCCGGGGTCGCGCCGCCGCGCAACCGCAGCGATCTCGCCGCCGGCGGTTTCACCGGCCTCGGCACCTGGGTCGACGCCTACGACTTCAGCCGGGAGTTCGCCGAGCCGGCCACGCCGACCGTCACCCCGGCCCAGGTCGACGTGATGTGGCAGTCCGGCGTGAAGACGATTTATATCCAGGCTTCCAAGTTCGGCCCTAAATCCTCGACAGACTTGCTCAGCCCGGATCTGCTTGGCGAGTTCCTCGGCCGGGCGCACTACCGCAACATGCGCGTCGTCGCGTGGTACCTGCCCAGCTTCGGCAATGTCGCCGACGACCTGCGGCGCTTCGTCGCCATCAGAAACTTCAAAAGCCCTGGCGGACAGCGCTTTGACGCGATCGGTGTCGACATCGAGTGGCGCGGCGACGTGCCCAACCACGACACCCGCAACGCGCGGCTGATCGACCTGACCAAGCGCCTCCGACAGGCCGTGCCGGACATTCCGCTGAGTGCGATCGTGCTGCCGCCCGTGGTCACCGATGTCATCAACCGGGCCTACTGGCCGCGATTCCCCTGGCAGACGTTGCGGCCCTTCTACGACGTGTGGCAGACGATGGCCTACTGGACCAACCGCAAGAGCGGCACCCAGTGGCGCAACGCCTACACCTACACCTACGAGAACATCCGACTGACCCGCAAGAACCTCAACTCGCCCTACGCGCCGGTCTCCATCGCCGGCGGCATCGGCGACACCGCGACGCAGAAGGACTACCAGGACTTCATCCGCGGGGCGAAGGCGCAGCACTCCATCGGGGCGAGCATCTACGACTGGCGTACGACGGCGTCGTCGGCGTACGCCGTGCTGCGCAACGCGCCTACCCGGTACTGACGCGAACAGGGTTCCTCGCCGATATCGGCAAAATCCCACGGTTGCGCCCCAAGTTTGGGACGATGCGCAGTTCGAGCGGCCCCGGGCGATCGCTCGGGGCGTCGGACAACTGGAAAGTTCCCACGTGAAGATGCAGAGAGCATTCGCGGCCGCTACGGCGCTCGCGATGGCCGTCGTCGTACCCCTCGTTGTCGCCGATCCGGCCGGTGCGGCCGTGACCGAGCAGCACGTCACGCCCTTCACCATGGGCGACTGGGCGTTCGTCCAGGATGCCCCAGGCGGTTCCGTGCCTCGGTTCGTGTCGGGACCGGCGACACCCCCCATTCGCTCCGGGTCGTTGCAGTTCGAGACTGCCGTCGCCCCCGCGACGAGCGCCGGCAAGCACTCGGTGCGCACCGACCAGTTCAAGGGCACGACGATCGCGTCGATCGACTCGGTCAGCTACCAGACCTATATCCAGCAGCGGAACGGCACCACCGCGCCTGTTCTGTCGATATTTGTGAGCGGCCTCGCGCCGCACCCCAACGACACCAACCCGGCCAACTCGATCACTCCTGCTTCGCAGATCGAGTTGAAGTACGAGCCGGCGTACAACGGCTCGCTGGCCACCGATGGACTTGGTTGGCGGACCTGGAACGCGATTATCCCGCGACCGTCGGAGACGACGAATACGCCGAATCAGGGCATCTGGCTCTCCCGTCATCCGATCGCCGGGAACCCGACCGGCCAGAACGGAACCGGCGTCAGCTGGGATGAAATCGTCCGGGCGAATCCAGGAGCAGTCATCGTTGCGGCGCAGGACGCGCCGACCCCGCCGGCTGGGCAGATCCGGCTGATTCAGGCCGGGGTTGGCATTTCCGCCGGACAGACCGGAGCAGGCGACTCGCTCGGATTCGTCGGCAACGTCGACGGGTTCGCCTTCCGGAACACCACCGGCACGATCGACAAGCTCGTCGACTTCAACCCCAACCCGACGATCGCGACGGTCCTGCCGAGCACCATCGGCCGCCAGCCGGGGACCTACGACACCGTCGTGCGGATCACCGGCACCGACCTCTTCGCCGGCGCGACGGTGCTCTTCAGCGGCACCGGCCTCACCCAGAAGACCGGTACTTTGACGACGTCCGATCAAGGCGCGCAGCTCGCCACGGTGACGGTCTCGCCGACCGCGTCACTCGGCCAGCGTTCTCTCACCTTGGTCAACGCCGACGGCACTCGGACCGAGCCGAAGGCGGCTGCGGTGAACGTGGTGCCGGGGCCGACGATCACCGCGGTGACGCCCGACCGCGGCGAGCCGGGGGCCATGAACCTGCCGGTGCGCATCTTCGGCACCGGCTTCGAGCAGGGTGCCGTCGTCACCATCGCGGACGTCACGGTTAGCCCGTCGACGGTCCTCTCGTCGACCGAGTTGTCGGTGTCGGTCTCGGTCCCGTCGGCGACCATGGAGGGCTTCCGCGACGTGGTGGTGACCAACACCAACGGCGGAAAGGGAGTCGGTCCGGGCGCGTTCCGGGTGGTGCGGCCGTCTAGCGGCTTTACCCCGGGCTCCGCGTCGCCTACGGCAACGACGAGCGGGCCGGCCAACCCAACAGCGAGCGGGTCGGCGTCCGCGACAGCGACCGCCTCCGCGACAGCGACAGCGACAGCCTCGGCGTCCGCGTCCCGCACCTCGGCGCCAAGCGCGACGGCGACGGCACCAGCGACCTCGACGCCGTCCAGTTCCAGCCCGACGCAGCCTGTGCCCTCCCGGGTCGTGCTGAGCTCGAGCCATTCGCGGATCACCGCGGGTAACGCGCCTGTGCTGTCCGGTCAGGTTTTCGACACAAATGGTCGGCCGGTGAGCGGCGTCAGCGTTGTCGTGAGGGAGAAGTCGTTCGGGGATGTCCAATACGCGACCACCGCGCGGGTGGTCAGCGGACCGGACGGCACGTTCAGCCTCGTCGTGCGCCCGCCGAACCAGACCTCGTATGGCGCGAACACCGAGGACGGCCGGGCCAGCAGCAACGTCGTGCAGATCCGGGTCAACGCGCGCATCAACATCAGCTCACCCACGCCCAGCTCGCTGGTGAGCAACCCGGTGGCCCTCGCTGGCACCATCGCGCCGGCCTACGACAACAGGCTGATCGGGTTGCGATACATCACCCCCGGCGGGACGTTTCCCTTCGTGGGTCAGAGCCCCACCCGCAATGGCGCGTACTCCGTGCGCTCCGGTCGGCAGTTCCCGCCGGGTACGTACACCTTCATTGCCTACATGTCGCCGACGCAGGGCACTGACTACGGCTCGCGCTCGATCCGCCTCACTGTCCGGTAGGGCCTGCTGCGTCACCGTCTTCGCGGCAGATCTGCTCGTACGCCGACCGCAGCGCGGCGGTGACCGGCCCGACTGTGCCGTCGCCGACCGGCACACCGTCAAGGGTCAGCACTGGTGCGACTCCGCGCACGGACGACGTGAGGAACACCTCGGACGCCGCGCGCAGCTCGTCGACGTGACCGGGGCGGACCTCGACGACGATGCCGTCCAGCCGCGCCCTCTCGACGAGGGCGTCCAACGTTGTGCCGCGCAGCACCCCGACCTCCTCGGCCGGTGGGGTGACGACCACTCCGCCGCTCACCCACGCCACGTTGGCGGTCGGCGCCTCGAGCACCTCACCGGACGCGCCAAGCCAGATCGCGTCGTCGAAGCCGCGGCTTTGCGCTTCCCGCAGCGCGGCCATGTTCACGGCGTACGACGTCGTCTTCACGCCGCCGAGCAGCCAGGGGGCGGCGGCCCGGGCACCGGCGCGGAGCCCGAGCGTGAGGGTGACGGCATGCACCCCGTCCTCACGGCCCCGGACCGTCGACGCCGGGATCGCCGAGACCATGGCGTAGGCGACCGGCGCGCCTCCCTCGGGTCCTCGGGTGCAGAGCAGCTTGAGCAGGCCGTCGGGCTCGCCGTACGCCGCGATCGCCGCCGTTGTTGCCGCGGTCCAGGCTTCTCGAGACGGCACGGCCAGCCCGATCCGCTCGGCACCGCGGTCCATCCGCTCCAGGTGGGCGCCGAGCAGGATCGCCTGCCCGTCCTGCACCCGGAGGGTCTCGAAGAGCCCGTCGCCGCGGAGCACCCCGAGGTCGTCAGCGCGGAAGACGGGCGCGGTCGGATCGACCAGGCCGCGGCCCAGGAGATAGAGGGAGGTCACGGCCCGCGACACTAGCGGGCCTTCGAGA
>JBKJUS010000026.1:0-5232 GCA_046590575.1 Mycobacteriales bacterium
GTACCGCCCAGACGTCGTCGGGCCTCAATTGCCGTCCTTGCTGTTGGCAGGATTGACTGTCTTGCCCCAGGCGATCACGCGCCCTTTCGGCACCCCTGACTCCTCGTGGGTCAGATCCGGCGGACAGTCGCGACCAGACCGCGTCGGAACCTTCGCCAGCCGCGGCGTTCCGCCGCCAGCATTGCTCCTACCGCAACGTTGTGCGAGCGCTCGGGCGTCAGCCGAACCGGCTCGAGGCATGTCAATGGCCAACTTGTTGTCCCCGCTGGTGGCCAAGAAAAGTCCCCACCCTCGCGTGATGGTTTAGCTCTTCGAGGGGCGTCCTCCTGACCGGGTTCGGGCTTCGCGCATCCGGTAGCTCTCACCGTCGGTCGCGACGACGTTGTTGTGGTGCAGGAGCCGGTCCAGGAGGCTGACGGCGGTGCTGTGCTCTGGCAGGAACCGCCCCCATTCCTCGAAGGGCCAGTGGCTGGCGATCGCGAGGCTCCGGCGTTCGTAGGCGGCGGCGACGAACCGGAACAGCAGCTGGCTGCCGGTGCTGTCCAACGGGGCGAAGCCGACCTCGTCGCAGATGATGACGTCGTTGCGAAGCATGGTCTCGATGAGCTTCCCGACGCTGTTGTCGGCCAGCCCGCGGTAGAGGTTCTCCACCAGTTCGGCGGCGGTGAAGTAGCGGACCCGCAGGCCGGTCTCGACCGCGGCATGGCCGAGGGCGATCAGGGTGTGGCTCTTCCCGGTGCCGGCCGGTCCGATGAGGGTGACGTTCTCCCTGGCTCGGATCCACTCCAGCGAGGTGAGGTAGGACCAGGTCTGCGGCGGGAAGCTGCTGGCCGTCAGGTCGAACTCGGCGAGGGTCTTCACGGTCGGGAAGCAGGCGGCCTTGGTGCGGAGCCGGACGTTGCTGGCGTCGCGGGCGGTGATCTCGACCTCGACCAGAGCCCGGAGCAGCTCCTCCGGTGCCCAGCGTTGGGTCTTCGCGGTGGCGAGCATCTCGGGGGCGATGCGTCGCATGCTGGCGAGTTTCAACCGGCGCAGCCCGAGCTCGAGGTCTGCGGTCAACGGTGCGGGGGTGGCGGCGGCCATCAGGCACCTTCCCCGTCAGTGCTGACGACGGTGAGCGCGTCGATGCGGTATTCGCTCAGCGGCCGTTGTGCCGTGGCGGGCAGTTCCAGGATGAGGGCTTGGCCGGGTGCGGTGGGGTGCGCGACTCCAGTGCCGGCGGCCAGGATCGACCGGACGCCGCTGGCCTGCCACCGGCCGAAGGTGATGGCCCGTTCCAACGCGCCGATCAGCGCCTCACGGCCGTGCGCCGCCTCCAGTGAGGCGAGCTCGGCGAGCTCCGGTCCGAGGCGGGTGTTGCCGCTCGCGGCGGCACTGCGCAGCCACAGCTGCGCAACCGGACCTAGGTTGCAGAAGGCCATCTCCGCGACCGACCGGGGCTTGATCTTGCGGGCGGGCTTGTCGGGTCGGGCCTGGCCGTAGTGCTCGTCGATGATGCTCACTTCCCCTGGTGCGACAAGGGAATGCTCAGCCAGGACCTCACCGGTGCCGGGGATCAGGATGGTGATCGTGGCGGCGTGGGCGAGGATCTCGACGGTGTTGCCGAGCATCCGGTTCGGGACCGAGTAACGCGCCGAGCTGAACCGGACGCACGAAAGCTTGTCGACCTTGCGGAGCTCCCGACGTCCCAGACTGGGGCGCAGCGACGGCAACACCGCGAGCAGTTCGTGTTCGGTCTCGGCCAGCCGTTGCGCCGGGACAGCGGCGATCTCCGAATGCCGGGCGCTGTTGACCTCCACGCACCAGGCCTTCGCGGCCTCGTTGGCCTGGGCGATCTGGGCAGTGCCCGTCACGGGCTTGGCGATCACGTCGAGCGGGACCATCAGGTCTTCCTTGGAGTAGCGCACGAGCGCCTCGACGATCCCCTTGCTCTCCGGGTCGTAGCCCTGACAGAAGTCCGGCCGGAACCGGTAGTGGGTGGCGAAGCGGACGTAGTCCGGGGTCGGGATCACCACGTCGGCGACGACCCCTCCTTTCAGGCAGCCCATCCGGTCCGCGAGGACCACACTCGGGACTCCACCGAGGGTCTCGAAGCACTCGGCCAACAACGCCAGGGTGGTGTCGGCGCGTTCGTTGTCGGCGAACCTGACGAACCGGACCCGTGACCACGCCAGCACGGCGCAGAACACGTGCAGCCCGTTCAGCACGCCCCAATCGATGACGAGATGCTCACCCGGAGCCCAGACCGCTGGGCGGCGGGAGCGGGCGATCGCCTGGCCCCGCCGGTACTTCGTGCGTTCCTGAGCGACCAGCCGGCGGAAGTTGCGATCCGACCCCTCATAGCCCGCAGTGCGGGCCTTGGGCAGCAGCCGCTTCGCGCTGATCTTGCCGTTCGTGTCCTCGATTCGCTTCGCCGCCAACGCTCGGACGCTCTCGTAGTTCCGGCGGCGCGCGACCCGCTCAACAACAGCCTGCTCGCGCTCGATGATCCTCTTCACGGTCTTGTGGGTGACGCCGCAGATCTCGGCAGCGCCGCGGTAGGTGCCGACCTCTCGGTAGGCGGTGATGACGTCCAACTGCTTCCTCGCTGACAACAATGGAGCCCCCTGGGCGGTGATCGGTGACTGGCTTAGACACCGCCACCGTCACCGCTCAGGGCCTCAGCTCCCGGCAGACACGACGGACGCGAGGTGGGGACTTTTGCTGGCCACCAGTGGGGACTTACGTTGGCCACCAGTGGGGACTTTCACATGGCCACGGACATGAAACTGCGGTACACCCGTTCCCCGGCGGGAGCCGTCCGCTCGGCCGTCAGATATCAGACCGGAGACGGCGCGGGCCAGATGGCGATCGGCCGACTAGCGGCTCATGCCCGCGCGATGACTATGAGTTCGCCGTCTCCCTCCCCTACCGAGTTCCGATCCCAGCCGCCGAAGATCTGCTCGACGGTGAAGCCCGCAGCATCCAGCGACGCGCGCACTTCCTCTTCGCTACGGAAGCGCAGGGTCGCTGTGCTCACGAGCTCCTCGCCTCCGGGAAAAGTGGTAGTGGATCGTGAAGCTGACGTTGCCGGCGTGAACGGCGTTGACCTCGGTCCATGCCGCGACAATACGACCGTCCGGGAGGGTCACCTCCCGGCGCGATGCAACCGGGTTCCACTGCTCCCACGCGCGATCCCGCGGATCACGGGTGTCGAAAACCAGCCGCCCGCCGCGAGCGAGTGAGCGCTTCAAGTCGTCAAGCGTGCTCGTCCACTCGTGGTCAGCGACAAGGAACTGCGCCACATGGCTGGTCATCACGGCAACATCAAACGACTTGTCTGGGACAACATCGGAAGCACCCTCGACCCACGTCACGCGGTCAGCACCTGCTTTGGCGCGCGCCGCGTCGAGTGACGCCCTAGCGGGATCCACGCCGGTAACGGAGTGGCCAGCGGCCGCCATACCCAGCGCTAGGCGCCCGGTGCCGCAGCCCAGGTCGAGTACTCGCGCGTTGGGAGTCTCATTGACCACCGACATGAAGAAGTCGTCATCGCGCGACCACGGGCACTCGGCGTCATAGACGGTGACCAGGCGAGGGTCTTCGAACTCCGCGTGCCTCACACCCCGACGGTAGCAACCCCGCTGTGAAGGAAACGAAAGGTCCCTACTGGGGAATGCGCCTAGCCAGCACGCCGGTGATGACTGCGGCGCGATCAGCAACCGGTCCGACCGGGACCTCCACGAGCTCAAAGCCCGCCTCGATGTACGTCGACTCGTGGACCTCTTCGAACACCAGGGACTCGTCGTAGCTGATCCGTCGCGCTGCCGTCGGAGTCACTGCCCAGTGGGCGGACGAAGAAGACAGTCTTGTCATACACGCCCTCCTGAAGCACACGATCGACTTCACTCGAGAGTGCTGCGCTGATGGGATGCTTCAGGTACCGAGCAAGCGCAAGCGTGCACACGGGTGATCGGTCAAACACCGTGATCCGTTCGCCTCGACGATCGGACTCGAGTTGGCGCTGCCGCTGCAACGCCACGATGTCGTCAATGAACTGCCGATTACTCCACGGCTCATCCACGCCCTCGGCGTGCCGTAACGCGATGACGTCGGTGGCGGCTTCCTCGACAACGCTGTGCCCAGAAGCCGCCAAGGCCTGCAGGATCGTCGTCTTTCCGGATCTGGCGTTCCCGTCAGGACGTAGCGATGCGGCATGGGCCGACGGTAGCGCCTCAACTTAGGCGTTCCCGCGCACGGCGTGGGGCAGACGTGGGGCAAGGCCCTTGCGGGATTTGCTTCCACAGCGCGACACCACATCTATCCAAGTGGACGACGCCGTGCGAACATGCGTCTGTTAGCCATCCATCCAGGCGCACTCTGAGGGATTGTGGTCGCGGTGGTCGCGGGTTCGAGCCCCGTCGCTCACCCCAAGAGAACCGCAGGTCAGCGGCGGCTGCTGTACGACCGTGCGCGTGCAGGCCGGCATCTTCGACAATGACCTCGTCCGATCAAGGGAGGGCGAGCATCCGATCGGCCGCCTCGCGCGTGAACGCCTCCGGGGGCAGGGCCTCGGGTCCCACGAGGCTCGCCGCGATCGGCAGACGTGCCGTTGGATCGGCAGCGAACCTGGCGAACGCAGCCAGTCGCCGCTCCTTTCCCAGGGGCGTGAAGTCGCAGCGCAGGCGCGTCACTGCTTCAGCCGTGGACCGAAGACGGCGCATCCGCTCGGCCCGCTCGCTGGCGTAGTCCTCGAAGGCCGCAGGCGACCAGTCCGTCGTTCCGAGCAGCGCCGCCGCGACCAACCGGACGTCGCGGACGGCGATCGACAGCCCCTGACCGATGAGCGGGTCGTTCCACCCGGCTGCATCGCCGATCAGCACCACGCCGGGGGCGTAGGGCCGGTCGATCCACGTGTCCTCCATCGGGTAGCTGGCGACCGGGCTCACCGGCCGGGCTGCCGAGAACCAGTCCGGCTCCGGGAAGCAGCCGAGCGAAACCATCCGCTCGACCATCCGCACCGACGCCTGCGGTCCGGCGAACCGCTGCGGCTGGTTCTTGTCCCAGAAGAGGTACACCCGCGCTCGGTCCTCCCCGCGGGGGAAGACGAGGTAGTAGACGTCGTCCCACGTTCCAACCGCGTTGGTCATCCGCGGCCACTTCTCGACACCGTCCAGCAGGACGCCAGAGGCGAAGGTCCGCACGCCGCTGCGTTCGAGCTCTGCTCCGATCTGCTTGCGCACGACGGAACTG
>JBKJUS010000058.1:0-3587 GCA_046590575.1 Mycobacteriales bacterium
TTGTACTCGAACGTTGCGGTTGCCATCAGTCAGTCCCTCTCAAGCTCGGCCGCAAAGGCGGTTGAAGTCCTCGACGTGGTGGCACTTCTCGAGCGCCGCGTCGTAGGTGATCTTGCCCTGCTTGACCAGCTGAGCCAGGTGGCTGTCCATGGTCTGCATGCCGTGCTTCGCCCCGGCCTGGAGTGCCGAGTAGATCTGGTGGGTCTTGCCCTCGCGGATGAGGTTGCGGATGGCCGGCGTCGCGACCATGACCTCAGCCGCGACCACGCGGCCTTTCCCATCAGCGGTCTTGACCAGCTGCTGGCAGACCACGCCCTGCAACGCTCCGGACAGCATCACCCGGACCTGCTGCTGCTGGGACGGCGGGAAGACGTCGATGACGCGGTCGATGGTCTGCGCGGCATCCTGGGTGTGCAGGGTCGCCATGACCAGGTGACCGGTCTCGGCTGCCGTCAGGGCGATCTCGATCGTCTCGAGGTCGCGCATCTCACCGACGAGGATGATGTCCGGGTCCTGGCGCAAAACGTGCTTGAGCGCGTTCTTGAACGACCAGGTGTCCTCGCCGACCTCGCGCTGGTTGACCAGGCAGTTCTTGTGCTCGTGCAGGAACTCGATCGGGTCCTCGACCGTCATGATGTGGTCGTTGCGCTGGCGGTTGGCGAGGTCGACGACAGCAGCGAGCGTCGTCGACTTGCCGGATCCCGTAGGGCCAGTGACCAGGACGAATCCGCGCGGCAGCATGGCGAGGTTGCCGATGGCGGGCGGGACGCCGAGGTCCTCGAGCTTCTTGATCTCGTAGGGGATCAGGCGGAACGCCGCACCGAGCGCGTCGCGCTGGCGGTAGACGTTGACGCGGAAGCGCGCCTTGCCGGGCAGCGAGTAGGCAAAGTCGAGCTCGAGCTCCTCCTCGAACTTCTCCCGCTGCTTCTGGGACATGATCGCGTAGAGGGTCTTCTGGATCAGCTGAGGCGACAGCACGTCGAAGTCGTCCAGCTGCACGAGGCCGCCGGACTTCCGCACGGTGGGGCGAGCCCCGACCGTCAGGTGCAGGTCCGAGCAACCCTGCTCGAGCACGTGCAGCAGCAGGTCGGACAGGAAGGCGCTGTCGGTGCTGGTGTCTTCGGCACCGATGCGCACGGCCGTGGACTCCGCGGGCGGCGCGTCGGCAGCGGGCGGGGCTGCCGCCGGCTGCGCAGGCACGACGGGAGGCGCCAGCAACGGCGGCGCGTAAGCCACGGTGGGCATGGCGACGGCTACCGGGAGCGTGACGGGAGGCGGCGGGGGCGAGACCGGGGCGCTCACCGGGGGTGCGACGGCCGGCGGGGCGGGGGGTGCGAACACGGCGATCGGTGCGGAGACCGGCGCGGCGGCAGGCAGCGGCGCGAACTCCATCGCCGGCGCGGCCTGCTGCAGCGGCGGTGCGGGGGTCCAGGTCGGGTCCAGCGGCGAGGCCGCCGCCGGCGAGGAGCTCACCGGCCCGTAGTAGCCATCCAGCCCCGAGGGGGCGGGGTTGCTCGCGTCCACGTGCGGTCCTTCCTGGGCGCCGGCATGTCCGGTGCGCTGCATCCCCGCAGGCATCGGCCGTTCGGCGCAGCGGCTTGAGTGCGCCGCATCGTCAGACAACGACGCGGAAGATCTCCTCCATGGAGGTGAGGCCGGCCTTGACCTTCGTGAGCCCGTCGTTGCGCAACGTGATCATCCCCTGGTCCAGCGCGACCTTTGAGATGGTCATGGCGGAGGCGTGTTCGACGGCGAGCTTCTCGATCTCCTCGCTGACGGCCATGACCTCGTGCAGCGCGATGCGGCCCTTGTAGCCGGTCTTCGAGCAGGCGCTGCACCCGATCGGTCGGTACAGCGTGGGCAGCGGCTCGTCGGGCGACCAGGGGAAGCGCATCTCGACCAGCGACTCGCGGCTGGGCTGGTAGGCCTCCTTGCACTTGCCGCACAGCTTGCGCGCAAGGCGTTGGGCGAGGACGCAGTCGAGTGCGGAGCCGACGAGGAACGGCTCGATGCCCATCTCGGTGAGACGCACGATGGCCGACGGGGCGTCATTGGTGTGCAGCGTCGACAGCACGAGGTGGCCGGTGAGCGCCGCCTCGATGGCGATGTGCGCCGTCTCCTTGTCGCGGATCTCACCGAGCAGCACGATGTCGGGGTCCGAGCGCAGGATCGAGCGGAGCGCGGCGGCGAAGGTGAGACCAGCCTTCGGGTTGGCCTGCACCTGGTTGATTCCCGGGAGTCGATACTCCACCGGGTCCTCGACCGTGATGACGTTCTTGTCCGGCGTGCTGACGATATTGAGCGTCGCGTAGAGGGTCGTCGACTTGCCCGAACCAGTCGGGCCGGCCACCAGGATCATCCCGTACGGCTTGGTGTAACTCTGCTCGAAGACGGAGAAGTTGTCCGGCATGAAGCCGAGGTCAGTCAGTTTGAGCATCGCCGTCGAGTTGTCGAGGATGCGCATGACGACCTTCTCGCCCCACACGGTGGGCAGGGTGGCCACGCGGAGGTCGATCTTCTTGCCACCCGAGTTGACGCTCATGCGTCCGTCCTGCGGGATCCGACGCTCGGCAATGTTGATGTCTGCCATGATCTTCAATCGGGAGATCACGCCGGACTGAATCGTTCTGGGCGAGCGCATGATCTCGTGGAGGACACCGTCGATGCGGAACCGGACGCGCATGTCTCGTTCGGTTGGCTCGATGTGGATGTCCGACGCGCGGTCCTGGATGGCCTGAGTGATGAGCAGGTTGACGAACTTGACGATCGGCGCATCGTCGACGATCTCCTTGACCTTGGCCAGGTCATCGAGCGACTCGTCGAACCCACCGTCGATCGCGGCCGTGAGGTCCTCGATGTCGCTGTCCATGCGGTGCATGCGGTTGATCGCATTCAGCACGTCGGACTTCGTCGCGACGACCGGCTTCACTTCCATGCCGGTCATGCTGCGGATGTCGTCCATGGCAAAGACGTTGGCCGGGTCAGCCATCGCGACGATGAGCTTGCCATCGTCGTAGCCAATAGGAATTGCGTTGTGCCGCCGGGAGACCGCATCCGGAATGCGCGCGGAGGCGGACGGGTCGATCTGGTACTCCCCTAGATCGACGAACGGCAGACCGATCTGGTGAGCGAGGGAAGCCACGAGCTGCGCTTCGGTGACGATACCCAGCTCTACTAGTACCCGCCCCAGCGCCTTGCCCTGCATCTTCTGGACGTCGACGGCCTCCTGAAGTTGGTCGTTGGTGACCAGACCTCCCTCAAGGAGGATCTCGCCGAGCTGCTTCACAGGTCCTCCGGGCAAGGGGAATATCGCGAGTTTTCTTCCTATCGGCCGGAACGCCGTTGGGCTGAATGGGTTACCGGACGTCGACGGTCGAAACCAGTCGATCTGCGACGGCCCGCAGGGCGATTGCGGCGGGATGATCAGCTGCAAGCTCGAAAGAGCTGCCGTCGGCAAACCCGAAGCCGACCGCGGGAAGGCTCGGTGGGGCCGGCGGTGCAGACGGAGGGGGCGGCGGGAGGCTCTCACGCAGACCGGGCAGTGCGACGTCGTCCAACACGGTCGCCGCATGCTGCAGCACAGCGAG
>JBKJUS010000079.1:0-43975 GCA_046590575.1 Mycobacteriales bacterium
GCCGCGGGTGCGCCAGAGCAGCAGGGCGTAAAACTTCAGACCGAAGAAGGCGGACTCCTCGAAGCCCGAGCCGGGGGAGCGCCCCGTCTTGTAGTCGCTGACGATCAGCCCGCCGTCCTCGGTGATGTCGAGCCGGTCGATGATGCCGCGCAGCTGTACGCCGGCGGTGACCAGCTCGTGCTCGACCCGCAACTCTCGCTCCGCCGGGGTGAAGCCGGTCGGGTCCTCGAGAGTGAAATAGGTCCGCACCAGTGCGCGTGCGGACTCCAGCCACTGCGCCACCGAAATCCCCTCGCCTGCCGGCACCGAACCCTCGTCGGGTGTGGTGTCGACGAAGAGCTCGGCGCACTCCGGTCGCTCGGCGAGCAGCGCCGTCCACTCCGGTCCGACCATCGACTCGGCCAGATCGACGGTGCGCTCGGCTGGCGGCGAGTCGAAGAGGTGCTCGAGGACGGTGTGCACGAGAGTGCCTCGGACGGCCGCAGCGCTAGGCCGCTCATCGAGGCGGTCAAGCACCCGGAAGCGGTATTTCAACGGGCAGCTCTTGAAGTCGCTGCCCCGCGATGGGCTCAACGAGCCGAGGGAAGGCGAGGTCGTGGCAGATCCGATGTCCAGCGTGGTCATGCTCCGACACTAACCGTCACCCCCGACTCACCCCGTCCCGTCGGATCGACGGTCAGGTGCGTGCCCGCAGCGTGTCCGACGAGGGTGGGGTCGTACGATCGCGACATGGAGCGCAAGGGGCGGGTCGCCAAGGCGACGCACGTGGGCATCCCGGAAGGGCTGACCGAGGAGGAGCACGGCCGGGCGGCCTTCGCCGGGCCGGTGTCGCACCTTTATCGCACGATCCCCGCAACCGCGTGGGTCGAGGTCGACGGACCGCTG
The DNA here is from genome assembly GCA_046590575.1 of Mycobacteriales bacterium. GTDB lineage: Bacteria > Actinomycetota > Actinomycetes > BP-191 > BP-191 > DATLNF01. Next base: position 886 of record JBKJUS010000079.1, read on the forward strand.
CGCCCGGTCGCCTTCGATCTCAACCAGCTGGTTACGCCGGATGCCGACGACGCAACCGGTGGACGCATTGTCGTGCTGAACAACGCTGACCTTCGGGTCGCGGTGTCGCGTCGGCGTACGGCGATGCCGTGCGCAGTGCGCAACGCGGATGCTGACGAGGTGGTCTTCGTCCACCACGGCACGGGTGTGTTGCAGACCGACTTCGGGCCGCTCGACTACGCGGCGGGTGATTACCTCGTGCTGCCGCGCGGCGTATTGCACCGCTGGGTGCCGGACGGCGGCGAGTCCTTCCTCCTGGTCATCGAATCGACCGCCCCTGTCACCTTGCCCGATTTCGGTCCCCTGCTGGGCCGCCATGCGGTCGTCGACCCGGGAGTTGTGGTCACTCCGGAGCCGTGGACCGAGCCGCCGGCCGACTGGTCCGGCGGCGCAGACTCGCGGTGGCGCGTCCGGGTGCAGCGGCTGGGGGAGTGGACGACCTTCACTTACCCGCACAACCCCTTCACCGCGGTCGGCTGGGCCGGTGACCTCGCTCCGTGGCGGCTGCATACCAGCGACATCCGCCCGATCGGATCGCACCGCTTCCACCTGCCGCCATCGGTGCATACGACGTTCCGGTGCGGCCGGTTCGACATCGCGACTTTCGTGCCACGCCCTTTCGAGACCGACCCCGAGTCGCTGCGGGTGCCGTTCTTCCACGCCAACGTCGACAACGACGAGGTCATCTTCTACAGCCGGGGCGACTTCTTCTCCCGGCAGGGCATCGGCGAGGGCTGGCTGACTCTGCACCCGCAGGGGGTGCCGCACGGCCCGCAGCCCGGGGCGGCCGAGCGCGCGGCGGCCAAGACGATGGCCGACGAGCTCGCGGTGATGATCGAGTGCATTGCGCCGCTGAATATCACCGACGACGCCAAGCCCGCGGAGGACCCGGCCTACGTCACGTCCTGGGCCCGCGGGATGGGCCTCCTCGACCGCTGACCTCAGTAAGTGATGCGTTAGTCGCTAGTGCACCGGATCAACCGCGGCGGAAATCCGGAAGAGGATGTCGCAGATCGCCGTTAGGCTCGGGGTACGCCGATGGACCGCCGTCGTACGACCTGACCTCGAGGAGCCTGCCGTGACTGCCCCCTGGTCCTCGCACTGGGGTCGGGTGCGCGGAGCCGTCGTGTGGCAGGTGCTGACCGAGGCGCTAGCCGGCCTCGACGGGCCGGTCCACGTTCTCGACGCCGGTGGGGGCACTGGCGGCCTCGCGGTCCCCCTCGCCCTCCTCGGGCATCGCGTGACCGTGGTCGACCCGAGCCTGGACAGTCTGGCCGCGCTCGAGCGGCGGGCCGCTGAGGAGGCCGCTGGACAGCGGATCGCGCTGACGGCAGTGCAGGGCGACCTGGACACCCTGCTCGACGTCGTCGAGCCCGGCTCGGTCGACGTGGCTCTATGCCATAGCGTGCTCGAGGTCGTCGAGGACCCGGCCTCCGGCATCGCGGCCGTCGCGGCCACTCTGGGTCCGGCCGGCCTGGCCAGCGTCCTGGTCGCCAACCGCAGCGCGGCTGTTCTCTCGCGGGCGCTGTCTGGGCACTTCGCTGAGGCAGCCGCTGCGATGGACGATCCTGATGGCCGGTGGGGAGTCACTGATGCCGCGCGGCGCCGCTTCGGCCGCGACCAGCTCGTGGACCTCGTGACGGCCGCCGGACTGACTCCGATCGAGGTGCACGGCGTCCGGGTCTTCACCGACCTCGTGCCCGGGGCGCTGGTCGACGCCGATGCGGCCGCCTTCGAGAGCCTCGTCGCGCTCGAGGTCGCTGCATCCCGGCGGCCGCCGTACGCCGATCTGGCTACCCAGCTGCACGTCCTCGCGCGGCGGAGTAGCGCCACGGGTGAGGGCATGCGTTGAGCCCGCGCACCCGCCGGTGGGCCCGTCGGCTCGCCGGTGAAGGCGCCGACGCCGCAGCGCGGCCGGAGTTTCGGGCGCTCCTCGTAGCGCACGGGGTCAGCGTGGCCGGCTACTGGCTCTTCCTCACCACAGCGCTGACACTTCTGTCATCGTCCGGTACGTCGGAGTCCTCTCGGCTCACCGCGCTGCTCACCCTGCCGCTCATCGTGCTCTCCCCCCTGACTGGCCTAGCCGTTGACCGGCTCGGGGCCCGGCGCACCCTGCTCATCTCCTACGTCGCCGGCTGCCTAGTGCTCGTGATGCTGACCCAGGTCGACTCGGTCGGCGGTCTCTACGTCGGGGCGTTCCTGCTCAGCGCCGTGATCGCACTGCTCCGGCCGTCGGTCTTCGGCTTGCTTTCGCGGACTGTCGCCCCCCGCCAGCTCGGTGCGGCCAATGGGTTGATGGCGGCCGCCGGGGAGGCCTCGATCATCCTCGGACCACTGCTGGCGAGTGGCCTCATCCGGATGGGCGGCAGCGGCCCGGCCTTCCTGGCCGGCGCCGGGTTCTACGCCGCTGGTGCACTGCTGCTGCTGCGCGTCCCCGCTCCGGTCGCTTTCGCCCGCGACGCCGTCGTCGGCTGGCGTGGCCGCCTCGGTGAGCTCGGCGCCGGCGCCCGGGTGCTCTCCGCCGACCCGACGCTGCGCACCACCAGCATCTGCCTGGTCGCCCTCTTCGGGTTCATCGGCGCGCTCTTCACCCTGGAGCCCAACTTCCTCGCCGATGAGGTCGGCGCCGGCCGAGGCAGCCTCGGGGCTGTCTACGCCGCAGCCGGTCTGGGGTCGTGCATCTCGGCCGTGCTCGTGGCCCGACGCCCGGTGGCCGGCCGGCCGGTGCCACGGATCGGGTTGGCGTTGGCCGCGGTCGGACTCTGCACCGCGGGCTACTCCACCGCGTCGTCGCTCACCCAGGCGGTGCTGTGGAACTTCGCGGTCGGTCTGTGCTTCGGCCAGACGCTGCCACCGGCCTTCTCGCTGATCCAGCGCCGTACCCCGAGCGCTGTTATCGGCCGAGCGATGGCCTTCGTCAGCATCGTGCAGCAGGGCGCGCTCGGCCTCGTGGCGCTGCTTGTCGGCGAGGTCATCGGCGGGCCGGTCCAGGCTCGGATACTCGGCACGGGCGTCGCGCTCGTGGCGGTCGGCGCGGCGATCTACGCCGCCACCAGGACGCGCGATGACATCGCCGCCCCGGCCGGATCGCCCGACGCGGGCGGTCCGATCGCCGCCGCCGAGGCGGTTCCGCCGCTCGAGTTGGCCCCGGCCCCGTGAGCCGTGGCCGGGTCGCGCCGGCCGGTCCCCAGCCGGGTCCACCCGCGGACGACACCGGCGCCACGGTGCTGCACGTAGACATGGATGCGTTCTATGCCAGCGTCGAGGTGCGTCGCGATCCGGACCTGCGCGGCCGGCCGGTGCTCGTCGGTGGCCTTGGAAAGCGTTCGGTCGTCTGCGCAGCCAGCTACGAGGCGCGCGGCTTCGGCGTCCACTCGGCCATGCCGATGTCGCGAGCCCGCCGGCTCTGCCCGGCTGCTGTGGTCATCCCGCCAGACTTCGCGGCGTACTCCGCCGCGTCGAAGGCGGTCATGGCGGTATTCCGCGAGGTCACGCCTCTCGTCGAACCCCTCTCCCTCGACGAGGCGTTTCTCGACGTAGCGGGCGCCGTACGCCGGATGGGCCGGCCGGCCTCGATCGGGACCTGGATCCGGGCGACGGTGGCGGCCGAGCAGCAGCTCACCTGCTCGGTGGGCGTGGCCAGCACGAAGTTCGTCGCCAAACTCGCATCGGCCCGGTGCAAGCCCGACGGCCTGCTCGTGGTGCCCCGCGACGGGGTGCTCGACTTCCTGCACCCCCTGCCGGTCGCCGCGCTGTGGGGGGTGGGGGAGCGCACCGAAGAGGTGCTCACCCGGCATGGCCTGCACACGGTCGGGGACCTGGCGCGCACCGACCTGTCGACCCTCACCGCGGCGCTCGGCGCCAGCCTTGGCGCGCACCTGCACGCGCTGGCCTGGGGCCGCGACGACCGGGCCGTCGTACCCCACGAGGCGGAGAAGAGCTGCGGCGCGGAGGAGACCTTCGCCGAGGACCTCAGCGATCCGGCGGCGATTCACCGAGAGCTGCTGCGACTCGCGGAGCGCACCGCGAGCCGGCTGCGTCAGGGCGGACAGGTGGGGCGGACGATCGCGATCAAGGTGCGCTTCGCCGACTTCACCACGATTACCCGGTCGCGCACGCTCCCCGTGGCGACGGACGTGTCCCAGGAGGTCTACGCGGCAGCCCGGGATCTCTACGATGCCCTAGGGCTCGGCTGGACCCCGCTGCGGCTCGTCGGCGTACGCGTGGAGGGTCTGGTTCGCGTCGGCGACGCTCCGCTGCAGCTGGCCTTCGACACCCAGGGGGGCGGCCGCCGGGACGCTGAGCTCGCCGTCGACCGGGCTGCCCGCCGTTTTGGCGACGGTGCGGTCCGGCCAGCCACTCTGGTCCGACCCGCCGAACGGCCGAACCCTTCTGTGCCCCGGCCCGAACACCCATAAGAATTCCTTGTCACGGCTTTCCCGGTCCCGCGTGCGAACGTATTCTGAGTTCTTGCGGGTATGACCGAGGGACCGGACTTTGTCGAGAGGAGCGTCGTGCCACTGTCGGAGCACGAGCAGCAACTCCTCGACCAGATCGAGCGAGCGCTCTACGCCGAGGACCCGAAGTTCGCGTCCGCCGTTCGCTCGAGCGACCTCAAGACCCATCTGGTACGCCGGATCCGGCGCGCCGCCATGCTCTTGGTGGCTGGCCTGATCTCTCTCGTCGTCGGTGCCGCGCTGTCGTTATGGGCGTTGGGCGTCGCCGGTTTCGTGCTGATGCTCGGGGCCTGCTTGGTCATCGTCCGCAGTCTGCAGCGGTTCAGCGGCCGGGACAACGGCGGGTCGCGGGGCCGGTCCGCGCGGCGCCAGCATGATCGACCGATGTCGGTGTCCGCCGATGACGGTGAGCGGGGTGGCGTCCTGGGCCGGATCGAGGCCCGGTGGCGGAAGCGCTGGGAAGAGCGCGACCGGTAGCGCGGGCCACCGTCCCAGTCAGTCGGGGGCGGGGCGGCGGGGGCGCAGCCGGCGTACGACGGCGCGCACGGCACGGTCCCACCGGGTGAGGGCTCGGTCGAATCCAGCGGTGATGCCATCGCGAACCTGCCGCCCGGTCGATGCCGGCAGCACGGCGATGCGCAGTCGGCGGCCGATCGGCGCGTTGGCGACTAATGCCCGACGGACGACGCCGACCAGCGATTCGAGTCCGGCCGGGTCCGGACAGGTCCGGGCGTATCGGGCCTGCTCCTCAGCCCGGGCCAGGTCGCGCAGGGCGTCACCGGCCGTCGCTGAGAGCTGTGCACCCAGGGTCAGCCGGTCCGCCGCGGTGCGCGGGGTGTCCGCTGTCCGCAATGCGAAACCGGCGTCCTCGGCGTCATCGGACATCTCCGCCCACGCTACGTGCACCCGGTCGACGTCGGTGACCGCGCGGCGTGCCCGCGAACGCCGTAGCGCGAAGCGCAGCGCAGCAGGCGTGGTCCCGAAGACGACCAGGGCCAACAGGACCAGACCGCCGCGGCGGGTGCGGGCCTGGCCGGCGCTGGCCTGCGACGCGTTGGCTTCGTCGTCACCGAGGCGGTCGCTCGGGTCGTTGTCGCCGCCGGGAGCGGCCGACGACGTCGGCGCGGCCGACGGCGCGGTGGACGGCGCGGCACTCGCCGAGGGGTCAGGCGCCGGCCCGACGGATCCGGTGTCGGCGTACGCCGGCGGCACCGTGATAGCGCGTTCGTCATTTCGCGGGGTTGGCTCGAAGCGCAGCCATCCGGCGTCCTTGAAATACACCTCGGGCCACGCGTGAGCGTGCTTGTTGGTGATCACGTAGAGGTCGTCGGTGCCCTCGACGAGGCTGCCAGGGGTGAAGCCGATCGCCACTCGAGCGGGCAACCTCAGCAGCCGGACCATGTAAGCCATCGTGGCGGCGAACTGCTCGCAGTATCCGCGACGCAGCCGCAGGAACGCGTCGAGGTCGTTGCCCTGCTTGAGTGACTGCACGTTGAGGTCGTAGGTGAAGCGGCCGCTCTGGAAGTAGTTCTGGATCGCGACGACTTTTTCGTACGGCGTTCGTGCCCCCTGCGTGGCCTCCTCGAGCTCACCGAAGACCAACTGGGACTCGAGCTCGGGCACCTGCAGATAGGGCGCCAGGTCCTTGTCGTCGGGGGCACCCGCCGCAAGCAGCTCGGCGACGTCGGGATCCGGCACCGTGGACGTGACGGAGTACTGGTCGGACCTCTCGCCGATCCCCTGGGTGTCGGTCCGGGTGCTGAAGATCGTCTGGTTGGTCGGGAGGTAGCGCCAGTCGCCGGCGACGTCGACACGTTGCGGGGCGTAGGGCACCGGAAGCCAGTTGGACTTGAGCCCGACGACGTCGACCCGCGCGGTCGCGACGCCGGCGGTGTCGTCGTCAAGGCCCTTCGCGTCGGGCAGGTCGCGCTTGCTGGAGACCCGAGAGTCCTTGGTCGCCGACGTCCGGCCGGGCGACCATACTGCGCCGTCGAAGCGATCCAGCGACGTCAGCCGGAGGTACTGTGGGTTGGCTGTCCGCACCCGCAGCAAGACCGTTTCTTCGTCATTGCGCAGCTGCGGTTGGAGCTGGACATACGGGTTGATGACCGACACGGTGCTCGGCCCGTCACCGAAGCCCACGCCGCTGCCGGTGCTGGTGTCGATGAGCCCCTGCCCGAGGTCAGGCACGACGGCCGGCGCGACCAGCGCGATGCTGATGGCGGCCAGGCCGAGCCGGCGACCCACGCGGGAGACCGGTGAGGTGTCGACGAGCTCCTGTGCCACGTCGACGCCGACCAACCGGCGGCCCCATCCGCGTGCTCGTTCGCGTCCTTCCGCGACGAGCAGGCCGACGAAGGAGAGGGACGCGATGACGAACGGCACGGCACCGATGCCGTCACGCATCGAGGCGGGCACGATGTAAAGGATCAACAGGGGCAGACCCGCGCCGACCGGCCGGCGCGCGGTGAAGACGATGAGGTCGACCGCCATCGCGACGACGAACACGCCGCCGCCCGTGACGAGGTGCAGCGCGTCGTTGCTCTCGACGGGCGCAGCTAGCTCACGAATGTCGGCGAAACCCTCGCTGAGCTGTTCACCGAGCAGCCGCAGCGTCTCCAGGGTAGGCACGCCGGCGAACGTCGAGTCCGCCTGGTAGACGAGCCCGGCCAGGACCACGAGGCCGACCAGGGAGATCGCGGGCGACAGGAGCGCGGGCACGTCGAGCTGGCGGGCTAACGCGCCAAGAGCGAAGGCGGTGAGCACGCACAGGACGACGAACGGGATCCAGGCGCCCCGCGAGAAGACGTGGTTGAGCGTGTACGCCGAGCCGAGTACCGCCAGGACGGAGGCGGGCAGCAGCGGGGACAGTTTTCTCACCGCAGCGCTCCGAGCCCGCGTTGGCCGAGCTGCGACGCCTGCGGCCACAGCGACGCGAGCGTGGTGCCGTGCGTCGCAACGAGCACCCGCCAGCCGGCTTGGCGCAGCAGGCTTGCACTCGCATCGAGTGCCGCCTCGTTCTCGGCTCGGGCCCGGATGCCGAGCGTGGTCCACCCGGAGGTGTCGACCAGCACGGCGACACACGACGACGCCGAGTGCCGGAGTCGGCCCATGCCCAGGGTCTCGTCAGCAGTGAGGGCGCCGAGGACCGCCACCACCAGCCCTTCGCCACCGCCGCGGTGTAGCCGGCCGGCGGCCTGGGCGAGTGATCCCGACCGCGACGGCTCGACGATGGCCAACTGGTCGAGCAGCAGGCTCTCCGAGGCTGAGGCGCCAGGAGTCTGCAGGTCGACGCCGGCGTCGGTCACGAAGCGCATCGTGTAGCCGGCGCGGGCGAGGTGCACCCCGACCGACGCCGCGGACGCGACCGCCCACTCGAATGACGATCCCGGTCCTTCTCCGAAATGGGCGGACCGGCGGGTGTCGAGCAGCAGGGTGGCCCGGCTCTGCCACGGCTGCTCCTCGCGCCGCACCATGAGCTCGCCGGTCCGCGCGGTCGACTTCCAGTGCACCTTGCGCAGGTCGTCGCCGTAGCGGTACTCGCGGGTTGAGGCGTCGTCCTCGCCGGAGCTCGCCACCGCCCGCGACTGCGTGGCGCCGCCGCCCGCCCAGTCGCCGCCGAGCGCGATGCTCGGGAGCAGGGAAACGATCGGCGTGACGACGAGATCGTCGAGCGCGACAAAGCTGCGAGTCAGCTCGCACATGCCGAACGGGTCAGTGAGTCGGACGGACAGCGGGCCGACCCGAAACTTCCCGCGGACGTCGGAGCGCACCGGATAGGTCACCTCTCGGGCACCACCCGCCTCGACCCGATCGAGTACGAAGCGAGGACGCGCGCCCAGGCTGTAGGCAACTGCGTCCTCGACGAAGAGCACGGATGTGGGTAGCCGCGAGACGTTCTCCAGGCGAAGCCGGACGGTGGCCGCGCTGCCCACGGGCACGCGTCCCGGCAGGACTGTCCTCGTGCACGACAAGCGGTAGCGGGTCCGGCTGACGACGAGGGCGGCAAGGAGCGGCAGGGCGACAAGAAAGACGCCGAGCCTGATGATCTCCTGCTGCCCGACGAGGACGGCCGCGAGGAAGCACGCGGCGCCCGCGGCGACGAAGGATCGGCCGCGCAGGGTCAGCCCGCGGAGTGCTTCCATGAGTGTGGCTAGCGTCCCGCTGCCGGTACCGGGACCCGGTCGAGAATCTCGGCGACGACGAGCTCAGGCTCCCGTCGGGCGATCTGCGCCTCGGCGGTGGGAAGCAGCCGATGGGCCAGGACGGCTTCGGCCAGACCCTGGATGTCGTCGGGCAGGACGTAGTCGCGACCCGCGGCAGCGGCGTACGCGCGAGCGCTGCGCAGCAGGTGCAGCGACGCGCGCGGCGACGCGCCGAGCCGCAACTCGGGGTGGCTACGCGTGGCCTGGACGAGGTCGATGACGTAGCGCTTGATCGAGTCCGCGACGTGCACGCCACGCGCTGTCTCGATCATGCCCGCGATCGTGGCTGCGTCGGCAACTGCCGGCAGCGTGTCCAGCGGCGAGACCAGCCCGTGCGTGTCGAGCATGACCAGCTCGGCCGACGGCGCGGGGTAGCCCATGGACAGCCGCGCCGTGAAGCGGTCGCGCTGCGCCTCGGGGAGCGGGTAGGTGCCTTCCATCTCGATCGGGTTCTGCGTCGCGATGACCATGAAGGGGTGACCGACGTCGTAGGTCTCGCCGTCGACGGTGACCTGCCGTTCCTCCATGCACTCCAACATCGCGGACTGCGTCTTCGGCGAGGCCCGGTTGATCTCGTCGCCGACGACGATGTTGGCGAAGATCGCACCCGGCTTGAACTCGAAGTCCTGCAGTTCCTGGTTGAAGATCGACACGCCGGTGACGTCGCTCGGCAGCAGGTCGGGCGTGAACTGGATTCGGCGCACCGAGCAGTCGATCGAGCGGGCGATCGCCTTGGCCAGCATCGTCTTGCCCACACCGGGCACGTCCTCGATCAGCAGGTGACCCTCGGCGATCAGGACGACCAGGGCAAGGCGTACGACGTCGGGCTTGCCCTCGATGACGGTCTCGATGTTGGTGGAAATAGTCTCGAAATGGGCCCCGAACTCGTCGAGGTCCGGACCGGTGCCAGGTCCTGTTGCGGTGCGAGTCGTGCGCCGGGCCACTCGGGTGCTCCTTCTCGCGCGCGTGTCCTTCGAGGGCACGCGGCCCCACCCGCTGCAGTCACGGTGTGAGTCGAGTGTGCCAGACCGATGGACGAGCGTCGCCCGGGGTGGTCGGTGGAGTGCTGCTGTGCGCCGTGCGGGCTACCGCGAGAGGGCGTGCACCCGGGTAGCGGGTTCCTCTGCGGAGTCGGGGAGCACCAGGGTGCGGCTGTCGCTGCGCCACGGCGAGGCCTCACCGACTTGGGCCATCACGGTTTCGGCGCAGGGTGGGCACAACGTCCAGCACTTCTCCACCAGGACATGCAGGCCGCTGTCGTCGGTCGCGTGCTGCTCGATGAGCAGCCGCCGGCCGGTGACCTCGGTGCGGCACCGTGCGCACTCGACGAGCTGGGACATGGCATCTCCTCGAAGGGTCACGTGAGAATAACCCGACACCGACGTCGGCGTCGAAGGTGCCGGCGATTGTGGCAGGCTTCGGTCCCATGACCGGAGCGCGGGGTGAGCGCACTCGGGCCCGCTTGCTCGACGCGGCCCGGGCCGCTTTCGTCGACGTGGGCTGGGCGCGGGCCCGGGTGGAGGACGTCTGCCGAACGGCAGGGGTGGGCCATGGCACGTTCTACGGCTACTACGCCAATAAGGCTGATGTGCTCGAGGCGCTGGTGCGACGGCACGCAGCCGACCTCAACACTCTGCTCGAGACGCCCTGGACGAGTGGTGACCTGCGGGCCGACGTACGCCGGGTGATCGACGGCTTCGTCGAGCAGTCCGCGCGCAACGCCGACGTTCGCGCCGTGTGGTTGGCGGCGGCGACCAGTGAGCCTGCGCTGGCCGCGCTCGTCGACGAGGTCCGCGGGCAGTTTGTGGAGCGGATCCGGGCCAACCTGGCCGCGTCACTCGAGGCCGGCGCTGCCCGAGCAGACCTCGACGTCGGGCTGGCTGCCCACGCGCTTGCGGCGATGGTCGAGCAGACGGTCGCCCTTGCCCAGCGGGCGGGTTCTTCGACCGATCTGGCTCGACTCGAGCACATCCGCCTCGTCGACGGGCTGACGGACCTCTGGGTTCACGCGGTCTATCGCGGATGAGCGAGCCGACCGCCGAGATCCGCGGCAAATATGGGGTCATCGACTACGACGCTGTCGCGGTCAACCGGACCTTCCACGATCACGAGTGCCATTACTACGACCAGCGCTTTGCGATCGTCCATGACGAGCGGACGGCCCGACAGGCGGTCGCCGAGGTGGAGGATCTGCTCGGTCGGCGGCTGGCGCTGGGAGAGCGGGTTCTCGACGTCGGGTGCGGCACCGGCTTCCTCGCCGCCGGGATCCGCCGGGGCCGACCGGACGTCAACGTGGTGGGCAGCGATCTGTCGGCCGGGATGCTCGACCGCGCGCGGCACGCCGGAGCGTGGCCGCTCCTGCAGGCGGATGCGACGGGTCTGCCGGTCCGGGCCGGGTCCTTCGACCTCGTGGTCGCTCGAGGTGTGCTGCACCACCTACCAGACGTCACAGCTGCCCTCTCTGAGTGGCGGCGGGTGCTGCGACCTGGAGGGGCCGTCGTGCTGCTCAGCGAGCCGACGCCCCAAGTGGAGCAGCACGGCGCAGTCGTCGTGCGCTTGCTGCTCGCGTTGTTGCGCGGAGGGGAGCTGCCGGCGGTGGATCACGGCTGGGAGATGGCGTCGATGGCGTCGAACCTGCATGTCTTCACCGCCGACCAGCTTGGCGCCCATGCACACGCCGCCGGCTTCGACGACGTCCGGCTGCGGACCAGTGACTTCCTGGACACGCTGTTGATCACTGCGTCGTACATCACCTGGGGCCGTGCTCCTCGGTTGGCCCGGCTGCTGCCCTGGCGCAGCGCCGATGCGCTCGCCCGGGCACTCGACCGCCTCGTCGTCCACCGGGTGCTGCCGCAGTCGCTGCGGCACACCGTCGTGGGTGTGTTACGCCCGTAGTCCAGCGGCGAGGTCGCGACACGCCCGGGTGCACGGCGGGCCCGACCTGAGTTCCGCACCAGGACGACGAACGGCGCCGGCGCACCGTCCGTGATCTCGCCACCACATGTCGTGGCTCACCCGAGCAAACAGCCCAGATGTGGGTCGCCAAGTTCCTCCACTGCGGTCCAGGGCCTCTGACCTGCGGTTTTGCTGGGCCGGCAGGGGGTTTTGAGGTGCCGAATGGATTGACGGTGGGGGAAAGTGGAGTATGGTGGGGCCCGATGGAGCGCCAGACGGCTGAAGGGGGGAGCGCGCCGTGTTCTTGGGCACGCATCAGCCTCGGCTGGACGACAAGGGCCGGCTCTTCCTGCCGGCGAAGTTCCGGGACGAGCTCGCGGAGGGCCTGGTGATCACGAAGGGCCAGGAGCGCTGCCTCTACGTCTGGACGCTGGGTGAGTTCGACCGGGTGACTGCGGCCATGGGTGGCGCACCAGTGACGGCCAAGGCCGCTCGCGACTTCGGCCGGGTGCTCTTCTCCTCCGGCTCCCAGGAGGTGCCGGACAAGCAGGGTCGGATCACCCTGCCCCCCGCGCTGCGGGAGTACGCCGGCCTCGACCGCGACGTCGTCGTCATCGGCAACAACACCCGGGTGGAGATCTGGGACGGCGCTGCGTGGGCCGCCTACCTCGCCGACCGGGAGCAGGGCTATGCCGAGATGGCCGACGAGGTGATGCCCGGCGTCCTGTGAAGGCGCGGCGTCCAGCCCGTCCACCCGGCCCATCGGTACGCGCGGTGAGGTCTTGCGCCCCGGGGAACCTTCCCCGGCCCCGGGGCGCGGGACCTGACCACACGCACAGGCTCTTTTGAGGGATCGGTGCCACCAGCCCAGTCAGCGCCACTCACGACCGGTCCGCGAGCCCGGTCACCGTTCAAGGACGAGGTCGAGACCATGGTCATGAGCAAGCCCACCCCGAGCCCGGCCGAGCAGTCATTGGTCGGGGAGCTGGCGAGCAGCGCGATGCTCTTCGCGTTGGCCCTCGGCTCGACCGCAGGCGTGGTGGGCCTCGCCCAGCTCGCCGTCCGCGTCCTGTCCTAGCGCCAGATGGCCGATCAGCCGCGCGACCGCACCGCACGAACGCCCGATGGCCACGTGCCGGTGCTGCGCGAGCGCGTCGTTGCCCTGCTGGCTCCCGCGGCAAGCCCGGGCGGGGTGCTCGTCGACGCCACCCTTGGCCTGGGCGGTCACGCGCTGGCCCTGCTCGAGGCGATGCCGGAGGAGCGGCTCGTCGGCATAGACCGCGACCCGCTTGCGCTCGCGCTGGCCACGAAGCGGCTCTCGGCGTACGCCGCACGTCTCTCCACCGTGCACGCGACCTACGACGAGTTGCCTGAGGTGTTGGCGGATCTGGACATCGAGCGGGTCGACGGCGTGCTCTTCGACCTCGGAGTGTCCTCGCTGCAGCTCGACGAGACTGACCGCGGGTTCTCCTATGCGCAGGACGCCCCACTGGACATGCGGATGGATCCGACCGTCGGGCGCACGGCCGCCGATGTGGTCAACACCTACTCGGTCGACGCACTCGCCCGGGTTTTGGCGGACTACGGTGACGAGCGGTTCGCCCGCCGCATCGCGCACGCTGTCGTGAAAGCTCGCGAGACCGTTCCGTTCACCACCACCGGGCCACTGGCCGAGCTGGTCCGCAACTCGATCCCGGCCGCGACCCGGCGACACGGCGGCCATCCGGCTAAGCGCACCTTCCAGGCGCTGCGCATCGAGGTCAACGAGGAGCTCACCGGCCTCGAGCGAGCGCTGCCGGCGGCCATCGCGGCGCTGCGCATCGGCGGTCGCGTCGTCGTACTGGCCTACCACTCGCTCGAAGACCGGCTGGTCAAGCGGGCCTTCGGGCCCGGCCTCATCGGTTGCATCTGCCCGCCCGACCTGCCCATCTGCGGTTGCGGGCGCACCCCGGAGCTGCGCGTCGTCGGCAGCCGTCATGAGACTCCCGCCGCCGCGGAGTTGGCGGCCAACCCGCGCGCAGCATCGGCTCGGCTGCGGGCTGTCGAGCGCGTACGGGAAGCAGCGTGAGCCTGCCGAGCGCGGCTCTGCGTACGGCGACTGGTCGTACGGCGACTGGGCGTACGGCGACTGGGCGTACGGCGGCTGGTGGCACGGCGACTTCCCGCGTCGCGGCCTCCCGAGCGGCGCTCACCGTCGTACCGCCGGCGTCCTGGCGGCCCCGACGAACCCCGTTCGTCCTGCTCTCGCTGCTCGTGGTCGGCATCGGCCTGCTCGGGCTGCTCGGGCTCAACACGGTGCTGGCGGAGGACGCGTTCCGTCGCTACGACCTCGAACGTCAGGCCGCGCTGCTCTCCGAGCAGGAGCAGCAGCTGGCCAGCGAGGTCGCCGCGCTCGAAGCGCCGGAGCAGCTAGCCGCTCGGGCGGCCGAGCTCGGGCTCGTGCCGGCTGGACCTCCCGCCTTCCTCCGGCTGAGCGATGGCGCGGTGCTCGGTGCGCCTTTCGCCACTGCGGCAGTTGCGCCGGTAGCGCCAGCTGAGCCCGTGGCGTCTGCCACGGCTGAGCCTGCGCCGCGCGCCAAGCCGTCGGCCTCTGCCCAGCCAGCCACCGCCCGCCCCATCCAGTCGCCGAAGGCTCGCTGATGACTACTCGTACGCCGCCCCGCCAGGCTGTGCCGAAAGGAGCCGGTGCGCGGTCCAGCCGGCCGACGCCACGAAGCACGGGGGTGCGAACGCCCTCGACGCGCGGAAACACTGCCCGGCCCAGCTCGTCCCGCGCGGCGACGGCGAACCGGGCGAGCTCCCGTCCGGCTACCCGGCATCCCCGCACGTCATCGACCCGTCGGCGGACTTCCCGGGTCGGAGACCCAGCTCGCCGACTACGGGTCGGTCTTGTCGTCGTCGGACTGATCGTCGCGGTGCTGGCCGGCCGGCTGGTGCAGCTGCAGGGCATGGAATCGACCGTCTACGCCGCCAAGGCGGCACAGCAGCGGCTTCGCACGGTGCCCCTCGCCGCGGAGCGCGGGGCGATCGTCGACCGCGACGGAGTCACCCTCGCGATGAACGTCGAGAGCCGCTCGGTCTTTGCGAATCCGCGTCTCATCGATGATGACGGCGCCGCAGCCGTCGCGGCGGCGCTCTCGCCCTTGCTCCGGCTGCCGGCGGCGGAGTTGGAGGCCAAGCTGCAGCGCGACAAGTCGTTCGTCTACCTGGCTCGCGATCTCGACCCGTCCGCTGCGCGGGCGGTCCTCGCGCTGGACCTGCCCGGCATCGGCACGGAGTCGTCGACCAGGCGGATCTACCCCAACAATGCTCTCGGCGCTGCGGTCCTCGGCTTCGTCGGCCGTGACGGCACCGGACTCGGGGGAGTCGAGTACGCCATGCAGAAGCCCCTCGCCGGCCGCGCCGGCTCGTTGCTGGTCGAGGAGGATGAGCAGGGCCGCGAGATCCCGTCCGGGGAGCGCAAGGAGTCCGCACCGACGCCTGGCACGACGCAGGTCCTGACCATCGACCGCGATATCCAGTGGTACGCCGAGAAGACCTTGTCCGAGCAGGTGGCGAAGGTGGGGGCCAAGGGCGGCACGGCAATCGTGATGGACGTGCGCACCGGGGAGATCCTGGCCCTCGCGACGACGCCGACCTTTGACCCGAACAAGGCCACTGCTGCGCCTCCCGAGCTGCGCGGCAACCCGGCCGTCTCGAGCGTGTACGAGCCCGGCAGCGTCAACAAGGTGATCACGGCCGCAGCTGCGCTGGAGACTGGACTCCTGACACCGACCTCAACTGTCGTCGTACCCCAGTCGATCCGGGTCGCCGACAAGACCTTCAAGGAGCTCCACGCGACTGGGCCGCAACGGCTCACGTTCACCGGCGTCATCGCGAAGTCGAGCAACGTCGGCACGATCACCATCGCGCAGCAGCTCGGCCGTGAGCGACTGTACGAGTACCTGCGCAGGTTCGGTCTCGGCGAGCGGACCGGTGTGCGTTTCCCGGGCGAGAGCGCGGGCCTGCTCCCGCCGCCAAACCGCTGGTCGGGCAGCCAGGCGGGCACCATCCCGATCGGCCAGGGGGTATCGGCAACCTCGCTGCAGATCGCGTCGGTCTACGCCACCGTGGCCAACGGCGGGGTCCGGGTGACTCCGTCGATGGTGCGGGGCAGCCGGGACGCCGAGGGACGGCTGGTGCCGGCCAGCCCTCCTCGCTCGACCAGAGTGGTGTCGACGCAGACTGCTTTCCAGTTGGCCCGGATGCTGGAGGCAGTGACGAACGAAGGAGGTACAGCGACATCCGCACGGATCAGCGGATACCGAGTTGCCGGAAAGACCGGGACGGCTCGTAAGGTCGGTGTCAACGGACGGTACGACGGGAGTTACATCGCGTCCTTCGTGGGCTTTGCGCCGGCCGATGCGCCACGCCTCGTCGTGTCGGTCAGCCTGGACGAGCCCGGGGTGATCTTCGGCGGCGTGGTTGCCGCACCTGTCTTCCAGAAAGTGATGGGCTTCGCCCTCGGTGCCCTGCAGATCCCACCCACCGGCCGGTCGGCGGAGCCGGCCGTACCGCTGCTCGCGCCGTGAGGGTTGCGTGGTCTACCGATGTCCGCGCGTAGCCTGGCCCTGTTCCGTCCCTCTCTCCCGCGTCAACCCGGAGCCCGCGCCCTGCCGACCGACCTGCGTCCCTTAAGCCTTCTTCCGCGCCCTCTCGAGGGCGTCGCGGCCGTAGTGCCCGAAGCCGCCGTCGACGGCGACATCCGCGGGCTTCTGGTGAGTGGAGTCACCCACGACTCCCGGGCGGTCCGACCGGGTGACCTCTACGCCGCACTGCCCGGCGAGCGGGCGCACGGCGCTGACTTCGCTGCCGAAGCCGCAGCGGCGGGTGCGGTGGCGATCGTCACCGACCGGCTCGGTCCCCACCCGGTGCCGGCGCTGGTCGTCGAGCGGCCGCGGGGGCACCTCGGAGCGATCGCCGCCTACATCTATGACGAGCCGTCTAAGGCGCTCGATGTCGTCGGCATCACCGGCACGAACGGCAAGACCACGACGGCGTACCTCGTCGAGGCCGGGTTCGTTGCGGCGGGGCGGCGGACCGGCCTCATCGGCACAGTTGAGACCCGGGTTGCCGGCGCCGTCGTGCCCTCGGTGCACACCACTCCCGAAGCCACGGATCTGCACGCCTTGCTCGCTGTGATGCGCGAGCGTGGGGCGACCAGCGTGGCTATGGAAGTTTCGAGCCACGGTTTGGCGCTCGGGCGGGTTGACGGAGTGCGCTATGCAGCCGCTGTCTTCACCAACCTCAGTCAGGACCACCTCGACTTTCATGCCGACATGGAGGACTACTTCAAGGCCAAGGCCGCGCTCTTCGACGAGAGGCGGTCGGCCGTAGCCGTCGTCAACGTCGACGACCCGGCCGGTCTGCGGCTACTCGACCGGGTGCGCATCCCCGTGGTGACGACCTCCGCCCGAGGGAGTCACACCGCCGACTGGCGAGCGACTGACGTCGAGACCTCGGTGCGGGCCACGACGTTCGCGCTGCACGGTCCTGGTGTCGGAGCGGCCCGGCGGATCACGATCAGGCTGCCCGGGCGCTACAACGTCGATAACGCACTGGGTGCACTCGCCGCCCTGCATGCCGTGGGAGTGGACATCGAGGCGGCGATCGCCGGGGTGGAGGAACTGGCGGGAGTGCCGGGCCGGATGGAGCGCGTCGACGCCGGGCAGCCGTGGCTCGCTGTCGTCGACTACGCGCACACCCCAGACTCCGTCGCGTCCGTGCTTGCGTCGTTGCGCCCTCACACGGAGGGTCGACTGCTGATCGTGTTCGGTTGCGGCGGGGACCGCGACCGAGCCAAGCGCCCACTGATGGGGGCGGCTGCGGCCGGCCATGCCGACGTCGTCATCATCACCTCGGACAACCCGCGGTCCGAGGATCCACTCGCCATCGCGGCAGCGGTCGAGTCCGGTGCGCGTAGCGCCGGCGGGGCCGAGATCGTGATGGAGCTCGACCGAGCTGCCGCCATCGCGCTGGCCTGCGTACAGGCTGGGCCGGGTGACGTGGTCGTCGTCGCCGGCAAGGGACATGAGCAGGGCCAGGTATTCGCCGACCGCGCTCTGCCGTTCGACGACCGACTGGTGCTCCGAGCCAGCATCCTCGCGGTACTCGCATGATCCCGATGTCGCTTGACGCGGTGGCCGCAGCTGTCCGCGGGCGCCTCGCCGACCCGGCCACAGGTCATGTGGTGGTCAAGGCCCCCGCGGTCGTCGACTCTCGAGAGGTCGGTGCGGGCGGACTTTTCGCTGCCCTGTTGGGTGAGCACGTCGATGGGCACAACTTCGCCGGCGAGGCCGCCGCGCGGGGCGCCGCCGCGGCGTTGGCGAGCCGACCGGTGGGGGGTCTACCCGCCGTGCTCGTTGATGACGTGGTCGCAGCGCTGGGCGGCCTCGCACAGCATGTGCTCGTGGCGTTGCGACAGCGCACGGCACTGACCGTCATCGGCATCACCGGGTCGAGCGGCAAGACCTCGACGAAGGATCTCCTCGCTCAGGTGTTGGCCGGGGCTGGGTCAACCATCGCACCGGTTGGCTCCTTCAACAACGAGATCGGGCTGCCGCTTACCGTCCTTCGGGCCGAGGCATCGACACGTCATCTTGTGCTGGAGATGAGCGCGCGGGGGACTGGCCACATCGCGGCCCTCTGCGCCATTGCTCCTGTTGACGTCGCTGTCGTCCTGAATGTCGGCACGGCGCACATCGGGGAGTTCGGTAGCCGAGCGGCGATCGCTGCTGCGAAAGCGGAGCTGGTCGGCGGGCTGGTCGACGACGGCGTTGCGGTGCTCAACATCGACGATCCGCTCGTCGCCGCGATGCAGTCCCGCGCCCGCGGTCGGGTGGTCACCGTGGGTCGCACGGACTCGGCGGACGTGCGAGCTGCCGACGTCATGCTGGATTCTGCCGGACGGGCGTCGTACTCACTCGTCACCGCGGGCGCGACTACAGAGGTCGGCCTTCAGCTCGTCGGCGAGCACCATGTCGCCAACTCGCTGGCCGTAGCCGCGGTGGCGCTTGAGCTCGGGATGCCGCAAGACGCGGTCGCCCGCGCACTGTCCGACGCGGTAGCGCTCAGCCGTTGGCGGATGGAGATGCGGCAGACTGCTGACGGTGTGCAGGTGGTCAACGACGCGTACAACGCCAATCCGGAGTCGATGCGCTCTGCACTCGCCTCCCTCGTGCACATCGCGGCCGGCCGGCCCACCTGGGCCGTGCTCGGTCAGATGGCCGAGCTCGGCGACACCGCGGAAAGCGAGCACGAGGCGCTCGGACGGCATTGCGTCGCACTCGGTGTGAGCCATGTCGTCGCGGTCGGCACTGTGGCCGGCGGCATCGCCGACGCGGTTCGCTCCGCAGGGGGAACAGCTTTTGTGTGCGCTGACGTCGACGCTGCGGTCGTTCTTCTGCGGGCACGTCTGCGCCCGGGTGACACCGTGCTGGTGAAGGCATCACGGGCCGCTGCTCTTGAGCGGGTTGCCGAGGCGCTGGCACCGATGAACTCGGGGGAAGCGGCGTGAAGTTCATTTTGGTGGCCGCACTTGTCGGCCTGGTCCTGTCGCTCATCGGCACGCCGTTCGCCGTGCGCATCTTCCGCCGTCAGGGCTATGGCCAGCTCATCCGGGACGACGGGCCAGACTCCCATCACACCAAGCGAGGTACGCCGACGATGGGCGGAGCGGTGATCATCGTCGCGACCCTCATCGGCTATCTCATCGCGCACATCGGCGTTGGCTTCAGTGCGTCCGGACTGCTTGTCGTCTTCACGATGACCGGGCTTGGAATTGTCGGGTTCTGTGATGACTTCATCAAGATCCGGATGCAGCGCAACTTGGGCCTGAGCAAGACCGCCAAGCTCATCGGGCAACTGCTCATCGCCGTGGGTTTCGGCGTGCTGGCACTCGAGGTCGCCGATGCTTCGACGTCGGTGTCTTTCATCCGGGACACCTCGATCAAGCTCGGCGCCGTGGGTTTCGTCATCTGGGTCTGGGTCATGGTCTCGGCCACGTCCAACGGCGTGAACCTCACTGATGGTCTCGACGGCCTCGCTGCCGGCTCGTCGGCGATGGTCTTCGCGGCGTACGTCGTCATGACGTTCTGGATGAGCCGCAACCTCTGCGAGTCACAGGTGACCCCAGGCTGCTATGTCGTCGCAGACCCGCTCGACCTCGCGATCGTCGCGGCGGCCGCGATGGGGGCCTGTTTCGGTTTCCTCTGGTGGAACGCTGCCCCGGCGAAGATCTTCATGGGTGACACCGGCTCGCTCGCCCTCGGGGGCGGGCTCGCCAGCCTTGCCGTCCTCTCTCGCACCGAGCTGCTGCTCGTCGTACTCGGCGGTCTATTCGTCGTTGAAACGCTGTCGGTCATCATCCAGGTCGCGGCTTTCCGGGGACTCAAGCGCCGGGTCTTCAACATGGCTCCGATTCACCACCACTTCGAGCTCGCCGGGTGGCCGGAGTTCACCGTGATCGTGCGGTTCTGGATCGTCGCGGGTCTCGCGGTCGCGTTCGGTCTAGGGCTCTTCTATGCGGAGTTCCTCTCGCGCGGCCCATTGCCGTGACCCGCACGGGCGCCAGTCCGACCCTCCCGGCTCTGCGCGGCCGATCGGTGCTGGTCTGCGGAATTGGGGTCACGGGTATAGCGGTGGCCCGGACGCTGATTCGGGCGGGCGCCATCGTCCGCGTCGTTGCCGAGAGTCGCGGACCGGATGCCCAGGTGCGGGCCGAGGTCCTCGAGTCTTTGGGTGCGGTGGTGGAGCTGCACCCCGTCAGCTCGGGTCAGCATCTTGGGGTTCCCGACCTCGTTGTCACATCTCCCGGCTTGCCGCCCGACCATCCGCTGCTGCAGGCCGCTGCTGCTCGTTCTCTGCCGGTGTGGGGTGACGTAGAGCTGGCCTGGCAGATCAACCCGCCCGAAACCCGATGGCTGGCGATCACCGGCACCAACGGCAAGACCACGACGACCGAGATGCTGGCCGCGATGATCACCGCTGCGGGGATTCCAGGCGCCGCCGCGGGAAACATCGGTGTGCCGCTCGTCGAGGCTGTGCAGCGTCGAGATCCCGTGCCCGAACTCCTCGCGGTCGAGCTGTCGAGTGCCCAACTGCACTGGACCCATTCTGTCCGCCCGATCGCGGGAGCAGTCCTCAACCTGGCGGACGACCACCTCGACTGGCACGGCTCCGTTGCGTCCTACGCTGCGGCGAAGGCGAAGATCTGGGCGACCGGCACGACAGCGGTGTTCAACGCCGACGACCCGCGGGTGGTGTCGCTTCTCGGCGGTCGCCCCGGAGTCGGGTTCACCCTCAACGAACCCCAGCATGGAGAGCTGGGCGTCGATGCCGGCTTGCTCGTCGATCGTGCCTTCGGGTGCGGGACGTTGCTCGCCGTCGATGAGATGCAGGTGCGGGGTGGGCACAACGTGGCCAACGCTCTTGCAGCGAGCGCCCTTGCCTTGGCTGGTGGGGTGCCGGCCGGGGCCGTGCGCGCGACGCTGCGAGCATTCAGCACAGGTGCTCACCGCAATGTCGTCGTCGCGGAAATAGACGGAGTGCGCTACGTCGACGACAGCAAGGCGACCAACCCCCACGCGGCGGCTGCGTCGCTTGCGTCATACGACCGGGTGGTATGGATCGCGGGGGGTCTGAACAAGGGGCTCACCTTCGACGATCTCGTGCGTGAGACGCGCGGCAGGATGATTGCGGCGGTGCTGATCGGCCGGTGTGCTGGGGAGATCCGGGAGGCGCTTGCGCGGCACGCGCCTGACGTCCCCGTGCAGGACGCTGCGGACCTGCAGACTGCGGTGCAGACCGCTCGGGGACTGGCGCACGCAGGCGATGTCGTGCTGCTTGCCCCTGCTGCGGCCTCGATGGACATGTTCCGGGACTACGCACATCGTGGTGACGTCTTCGCCGCCGCCGCGCGAGCACAGGGAGAACAGCAGTGACGACGTACGGCGATGTGGCCGGGCGGACCACGTCGAGCCCGCGTGGCACCAGCCTCAACGTGCACGCGGGTGCAGCGTCGAAGCCACGCATGCCGCTGCTCGCCCGCCCGCTCACGTCTTACTACCTGCTCGTCGGCAGCGCGCTGCTGCTGCTGGGGCTGGGCCTCGTCATGGTGCTGTCCGCGTCGAGCGTGGACTCCTACTCCACGTCCGGGTCTTCGCTGCGCGTCTTCCAGCGCCAGCTGCTCTGGGTGCTTATCGGCCTACCGATGTTCTGGGTCGGCTCGCGGCTGCCGGTGCGAGCCTTCCGACTCCTCGCCTACCCACTGCTGCTGGGGTCGGTGGTCGGGTTGTTGCTGGTCTTCGTACCAGGAATCGGCGCCCCCCCGGTGTCGGGAGCCCGGCGATGGATCGAGATCGGTCCGGTTCGTTTCCAGCCGTCCGAGGTGGCCAAGTTCGCGCTCGTGCTCTGGGGCGCCGATCTGTTCGCCCGCAAGGAGTCGCTGCTCGACGACTGGAAGCACCTGCTCGTCCCGCTCGTGCCGGTCGCAGCACTTCTCGCTCTCCTCATCATGCTGGAGCCCGACATGGGTACGACGATGACGCTCGTGTCCGTCGTCGTCGCTCTGCTCTGGGTTGTCGGTGCGCCGATGCGGATCTTCGCGGCGTTCTTCGGCGTGCTGGTGACCCTCAGCGCGCTCCTGGCGGTCATCGAGCCCTACCGGCTGCGTCGGGTGACGAGTTTCGTTGACCCGTGCGCGGCCGACATCAGACTCACCGACGGCTTCCAGGGATGTCAGGGGCTCTACGCCATCGCCTCGGGCGGCTGGTTCGGTGTCGGACTGGGCGGCAGCCGGCAGAAGTGGTCCTACCTCCCCAACGCGCACACCGATTACATCTTCGCCATCATCGGTGAAGAACTCGGCCTGCTCGGCACGCTCCTCGTTCTGCTCCTCTTCGCCGTCCTGGCGTACGCCGGCGTACGCATCGCCCAGCGGTCCCGGGACACGTTCGTGCGGCTCGCGGCTTCGGGGGTCACCGCCTGGGTCATCGCCCAGGCGCTGATCAACATGGGAGCGGTCACCGGGTTGTTGCCGATCACCGGGATTCCGCTGCCGTTCATCAGCTTCGGCGGCTCCTCCCTCGGCGTCACCCTCTTCGCCGTCGGCATGCTCGCTGCGTTCGCTCGCCGGGAGCCCGGCGTGTCGGCCGCGCTGGCCGCGCGAGGTCCGCGGCTGCCGGCCCGGGGTCGCCGCGCGGTGGCCGCGTTCTACGGCTTTGGTCCCGGCCCGCGACCGCGCGGGCAGGTGGCGCCGAGCCGCGCCGCCCGGCGCAGCCCGCGGGCGACGTCGCGCCGGTGAACGTCGTCATTGCCGGCGGTGGTTCGGCGGGTCACGTCGAGCCGGCACTCAACATCGCCGACGCGTTGCTGCGACGGAACCCAGCGGTCTCGGTGTCGATGGTCGGCACGCGCCGTGGTCTGGAGACTCGGCTGGTCCCGGCGCGCGGCTACCAACTCGACCTCATCCCGCCGGTACCGCTGCCGCGCCGACCTACGGTCGATCTGCTTCGGGTGCCTGACCGGCTTGTCGGCGCGGTGCGAGCCGCGGGGAGCATCCTGGATCGACGGTCGCCAGATGTCGTGGTCGGCGTCGGCGGATACGTCGCGCTGCCGGTCTACTTCGCCGCCCGGCGTCGCTCGATTCCCGTCGTCATCCACGAGGCCAACGCCCGGTCAGGTCTGGCCAACCGGGTCGGCGCCCGATTCGCCGCAGCGGTGGCGATCAGCTACCCGCAGACCGAGCTGCGCGGCGGCGTACTGACGGGCATCCCCTTGCGTCAGGCAATCGTCGACCTGGACCGCGAGTCCACCCGCGCCTCCGCACGGGCCCACTTCGGCCTGCTGGCGGACCGGCCGACGCTGCTCGTCTCGGGCGGCTCTCAGGGAGCGCGCCGGCTGAACATCGCCGCGGTCGGCTTGGCGTCGGCGCTCGACGGTCTCGGGCTGCAGGTCTTGCATGCGAGCGGGCCAGGACAGTTCGACGCGGTGACCGCTGCGCTGGCCGCGCTCGGAGTCGCGAACGACCGACCCCCCTACGTCGTGCAGCCGTTCGTCGACCGCATGGACCTTGCCTACGCCGCAGCCGATCTGATGCTCTGCCGGGCCGGCGCCATGACGGTTGCCGAGGTCAGCGCCGTCGGGTTGCCAGCCGTTTTCGTTCCGCTGCCGCACGGCAACGGCGAGCAGCGGCTCAATGCGGCGCACGTCGTCGCCGGCGGGGGAGCGATCGAGGTCGATGACGCAGAGCTGGACCCGGACTGGATGCGCGCCCAGGTTCTTCCTCTGCTGTCCGATCTCGCTCGGCTTGCCGCCATGAGCGAGGCGAGCCGCGCTTTGGGTCATCGGGACGCAGCGGACCAGGTGGCGTCGCTCATCGAGCGAACGGCGCAGCGGGGGCCGCGACCATGACTGCGCCGTACAAGAAGGTGCATCTTGTCGGGGTGGGTGGTGCCGGGATGAGCGGCATTGCGCGCATCCTCCTGGCCCGCGGCGTCACCGTGTCCGGGTCCGACGCGAAGCACTCCCGGGTCCTCGACGCGCTGACCGCGCTCGGCGGCCGCATGCACGTCGGGCACGATGCCGCGCAGGTCGCTCAGGCGGAGGTGGTCGTCGTGTCGACCGCAATCCGGCCAGACAACCCCGAAGTGGTTGAGGCGCACCGGCGTGGACTCTCCGTCGTGCCCCGCGCTGCTGCACTCGCGTCACTGATGGTGGGCCGGAGGGCGATCGCTGTCGCCGGTACGCACGGCAAGACCACGACGACGTCGATGTTGACTGTCGCCCTCCAGCACTGCGGCGCTGACCCGTCGTTCGCGATCGGAGGCGACCTCAACGAGGCCGGCTCCAACGCCCACCACGGCACCGGAGACGTCTTCGTTGCCGAAGCGGACGAGAGCGACGGCAGCTTCCTGCTGTACTCGCCGTACGCCGCAATCGTCACCAATGTCGAGGCGGACCACCTCGACCACCATGGCGACGAAGCGGGCGTGCACCGGGCTTTCGCAGACTTCACGGCGCTGGTCGACCCGGCCGGGTTCCTCGTCGCCTGCGGTGACGACCGAGGAGCACTTGTCGCGGCGGCGGCGTGTGACGCGCGGGTCCGGACGTACGGCACGGCGGAGTCCGCTGATCTTCGGGTCACCGAGGTGACGCTGCTCGGCCTGGGCAGCACCAGCGAGGTGTTCTACCTCGGCCAGCGGCTGGGTAGCCTGCGCCTGTCCGTCCCCGGTCACCACAACGTTCTCAACGCTGCGGCGGCGCTCGCCGTGGGCCTCGAGCTGGGCATGCCGGCCAGCGATCTGGAGGAGGGGCTGGCCTCGTTCACCGGTGCGCGTCGGCGGTTCGACCCCAGGGGAGAGGTGGCCGGCGTACGCGTGTACGACGACTACTCGCACCACCCGACCGAGGTCACCGTCGCGCTGCGCGCGGCGCGCACGGTGGCGGCGGGTGGCCGGGTGCTCGTGGCATTCCAACCGCACCTCTACAGCCGGACACAGGTGTTCGCGGAGCAGTTCGGCAAAGCGCTCGGACTCGCTGACGTCGTCATCGTCATGGAGGTCTACGGCGCACGTGAGGACCCGATCCCGGGAGTCACCGGTCGCTCGATCGCCGACGCAGTGCCGTTGCCTGCGGACGACGTGGTCTTCGAGCCGTCGTGGCTCGCGGTGGCCGGGCAGCTCGCGGCACGGGCTCGACCTGGCGACATCATCCTGACCATGGGTGCGGGCGACGTGACCCAGCTCGGTCCCGAAGTTCTCGCGGCACTCGCGGGTGAGACATGAGCTCGATCGCCGACCTCTTGCCGCCGTCGTGGGACCCCACGGCTGTCGACGAAGCAGTCCTCGACGTGGCGCGAGCGTCCCGTTCGGCAGGAGTGCAGGTCGATCTGGACGAGCCCCTCGGCGCCCGCACCTCTCTCGGCGTCGGTGGCCTGGCGCGGTGCTTCGTCCAGCCGTCCGGACCCGGCGAGTTGGCGGTCGTGCTCGCGGCGATCGCTCCCTACGACGAGGTTGCCGTGCCGATGCTGGTGTTGGGGCGGGGCTCCAACCTGTTGGTGGGAGATCTCGGCTGGCCCGGCCTCGTCGTACAGCTCGGTGCCGGTTTCAAGTGGCAGCGACGGGACGGCGTTGAGGTGCATGCCGGAGGGGGCCTGGCGATGCCGGCGCTGGCCGCTTGGGCCGCGACCGAGGGGCTGTCCGGGCTGGAGTTCGCGGCCGGCATCCCGGCTTCAGTCGGCGGCTCGGTGCGGATGAACGCCGGTGCCCACCACGGCTCGACCGCGGACCTGCTGGTCGACGTCGAGGTGGCGACGACTGACGCACCGAGTGGGGTGGGTGTCGACTCCGAGGGGCTGTGCTTTGGATACCGGCGCAGCAGCCTGCCGCCCCGGTCGGTGGTTATCGCCGCTCGCTGGCGGCTACGGCCCGACGAACCTGTCGCCATCCGCCATCGGCTCGACGAGATGCGCGCCTACCGACGGAGGACGCAGCCGTTGCGGCAGCGCAACTGCGGCTCGGTCTTCACCAACCCTGACGGTGACTCCGCCGGCCGGCTCATCGAGAGAGCGGGGCTCAAGGGGCTTCGGCGGGGCGGTGCGCAGGTGAGCGAGAAGCACGCGAACTTCATCGTCGTCGAGCCCACGGCACGCGCTGCGGACGTCCGCGGCCTCATTGCCGAGCTCCGAGCTGCGGTACTCGACGCCGGTGGACCGCTCCTCGAGCCAGAGGTCCGACTCGTGGGCCGGTTCGAGGTGGACGAGTGATGACCGACATGACAGCGCGCGTTTCCGCGCGGTCTCGCCTTGAGCGCGCTGGCCGGCGACGTCACGTCAGCTGGCTCCTCGTCTCGGTGCTCGCCCCGTTGGCCGTCGTCATCGGGCTCGCCTGGTCACCCGCGTTCGATGTCGAGCGGGTGCAGGTTCTCGGCAGTCGCCGGCTGCCCGCCCGGCAGGTGCTCGAGGCCGCATCGGTGGACATGGGGGCACCGCTCGCGACCGTCGACCTGGAATCCGCTCGTCGTCGGGTGGCAGCCCTGCCGTACGTCAAGGGTGCCGTGATCCGCCGCGACTGGCCCGACCGCATCGTCGTCGAAATCGTCGAACGAGTGCCGGCTCTCGCGGTGCCGGTCGACGGGGGAGTCGCGCTCTACGATCCGGACGGGGTCCGCCTCGGTGGTGCGGCCGGTGTCCCCCGCGGGGTACCCCTCCTCCGGGTCGCGGGCGGTCGGCCCGACGCGGACTTGGTGCGAGCGGTCGTCGCGGTCGTCGGCAGCATCCCGGCCGAGGTTCGCGCGCAAGTCCTCGGCTACGCCGCGACGTCACCGGAGGATGTGACGTTCGCGTTGACCGGCAACCGCGAGGTGGCCTGGGGCAGTGTCTCGGACGGTGCCGAGAAAGCACGGGTGCTGGTGGCGTTGCTGCGTCGACCGGCTACCCGGTATGACGTGCGCGCCCCCTCAGCGCCGGCGGTTCGCTGACCCGACGCAGCAGGCATTCAGCGGCGCTGCGCCGAGCTGGTCCGGCGGCGCGGGCTTGACCGGCCATGGATCCCGCTCGTACTGTGCGGCCCACAACCTCAGGTTGACATAACTCTAAGCGTCTAGTTGACGGTGAGAGTTGTTGAGCACGAGGTTGCTTGCCCACCCGTCCGGTGGCGACTTCCCCGCACCACCGGGCGGCGTCTGTCGCACTCGGCACGTTCTCACCGAGAGGCCTTATCGCGTGGCAGCACCGCAGAACTACCTCGCCGTCATCAAGGTGGTTGGGATCGGCGGGGGCGGTGTCAACGCCGTCAACCGCATGATCGAGGTCGGGCTTCGCGGCGTGGAGTTCATCGCCGTCAACACCGACGCCCAAGCGCTGCTCATGAGCGACGCCGACGTCAAGCTTGATGTCGGTCGTGAGCTCACCCGGGGGCTTGGCGCCGGGGCCGACCCGGACGTCGGCCGGCAGGCCGCAGACGACCATCGCGACGAGATCGAGGAGGTGCTCAAGGGCGCCGACATGGTCTTTGTCACCGCTGGTGAGGGCGGCGGCACGGGTACTGGTGGGGCCCCCGTCGTGGCCAACGTGGCCAAGTCGCTCGGCGCATTGACCATCGGTGTGGTCACTCGCCCCTTCGGCTTTGAGGGACGTCGACGCGCGACGCAGGCCGAAGACGGCATCGAGGCCCTGCGCGAAGAGGTGGACACGCTCATCGTGATCCCCAACGACCGGCTGCTGCAGATCAGCGACAAGCAGGTCAGCGTTCTCGACGCCTTCCGCGCCGCGGACCAAGTGCTGCTCTCCGGCGTACAGGGCATCACCGACCTCATCACGACGCCGGGCCTCATCAACCTCGACTTCGCTGACGTGAAGTCGATCATGTCCGGCGCCGGCTCGGCGCTCATGGGCATTGGGCGGGCACGCGGCGACGACCGTGCCGCAATTGCTGCGGAGGAGTCCATCTCCTCTCCCTTGCTCGAGGCTTCGATCGAGGGCGCCCGCGGCGTACTTCTCAACATCTCCGGCGGCAGCGACCTAGGTCTCTTCGAGATCCACGAGGCCGCCGACCTCATCGCTCGGGCGGCACATCCCGACGCCAACATCATCTTCGGTGCGGTCATCGACGACGCCCTCGGCGACGAGGTGCGCGTGACTGTCATTGCGGCCGGCTTTGACGGCGGCGAACCGTCGAAGAGGCGAGCGGAGCCGACCATCGTGCGCCGTCCGTCGGTCACCATTGAGGAGCCGGCGGAAGAGGAGTACGACGACGTGGACGACGAGGTCGAGATTCCGGCCGCCCGACCCACTGGCATCCCCGCTTTCGCCGCCCGACCTCGCCAGGTCGACGTGCGTGAGCCCGAGCCGGTGCGGGTGAGCCCGCGGCCCGACCGACGCACCGTGGTGTTCGAGAACGACGACGACGACCTCGACGTCCCGGATTTCCTCAAATAGCCGGACGAAGAGATCGTCAGCCCAGAGATTGCCGGCGCAGTAGTCATCGCGGTGGGCGCAGTGGGCCCCGCCTTCACCCAGTTGGGCGAGGGGATCGGCGCGGCCTTCACCACGCGCGTCGGCGGCATCAGTGCCGCACCCTTCGCCGGGCTCAACCTCGGCCTCCATGTCGGTGATGACGCACAAGCAGTGCGCCACAACCGTGTTGTCAGCGCGCGCGCACTTGGTCTGGACGCCGACCGGGTGACATGGGCCGAGCAGGTGCACGGGGCCGGCGTCGCCATGGTGACTCAGCCCGACGTCGGGCGCGGTGCGCACGAACTCTCCGACGCGATCCCCGCCGTTGACGCGCTGGTCACCGCCGAGCGTGCCGTACCGCTCGCCATCCTGGTCGCTGACTGCGTACCGATCCTGCTGGCCGACCCCGGCCAGGGAGTCGTCGGGGCCGTGCACGCCGGACGCCGGGGCCTGGTCGCCGGTGTTGTCCCCCGCACCGTCGAGCGGCTGGTCGACCTCGGTGCGCGACGAGGCGGGCTGCTCGCCGCTGTCGGACCCGCCATTGGGCCGTGCTGCTACGACGTCGGCGACGACGTCTACGCGGAGGTGACCACCATGCTGCCGACCACCGCGGCGAGGTCGCGGTCCGGAGGCCACGCGCTCGACCTCGTCGCTGGCGTGCACGACGTCCTCGCTCGAGAAGGGGTCACGGTGGCGGATTCGGTCACCGGGTGCACGTCCTGCCAGCCTGGCCAATGGTTCTCCCACCGACGCGACGGCGTTACGGGGCGGATGGCCGCCGTCGTCTGGCGAATGTGACAGACGACCGGGTCGCCGAGCTCACCGCGTCGCTTGCTGCCGTGCGCGGGCGACTCGACACCGCCTGCCGGATTGCGGGTCGCGCCCCCGAGGAGGTCACCTTGGTCGCGGTCAGCAAGACGTGGCCGGCAGTCGACGTGATGACGCTCGCGGCGCTCGGCGTCACCGACTTCGGCGAGAGCTACGACCAGGAGGCGGCGGCGAAAGCAGCCGTCCTGGCCACAGCCGGCGTCCGCGTGCGTTGGCATTTCGTCGGCCGGTTGCAGCGCAACAAGTGCCGCTCCGTGTCCACGTACGCCGACGTGGTCCAGTCGGTCGACCGCCCAGAGGTCGCCGAGGCGCTGGCCTCGTCTGCTCACCGGATCGACCGACGCCTCGGCGTCCTCGTCCAGGTCGATCTCGACGAGACCCCGGGCGAAACACCCTCCGGTCGTGGGGGTTGTCAGCCTGTGGGTGTGCTCCCCCTGGCCGACTACATCGGTGGCTTGGCCGGCATCGACCTGCGAGGCGTGATGGCGGTGGCGCCGCGCGGAGCCCCACCGCGACCGGCATTCGTCCGCCTGCGCCACGTCGCCGAAGCGCTGCGGGCAGCGCACCCCGGCGCTCGGGCCATCTCGGCCGGGATGACCGGCGACGTCGACGACGCGATCGCCGAGGGGGCGACACTCGTGCGTGTCGGCACCGCCCTCTTCGGTGACCGACGCGTCGGTGGGTAGACTCGCGCCGTCTTCGCCAGTCCGCCCACGAGTGAGGAGGGAGCGCCCATGGCCGGCGTCTTTCGCAAGACCATGGTCTACCTCGGGCTCATGGAGCCGGGGGAGGAGTCCTACGACGATGGTGCGTACGACGACCGCTACAGCGAGCCGGAGCCTGTCGGCGTTCGCCGTCTCGGCGGCGAGGACCCGAGGGCGCTGCGTCGCGGCCCTGGTATCGAGCCGCGAGGCGGGGAGTCGCGCGGTTCTCTCGCGCTGCGCCCGGACCCGAGGCTGCAGCTCGAGGACGACAGCTACGCGCGCCCGGTCGAGTCAGTGACGCCGCCGTACCGGATCTCGACCTTCCAGCCGGTCGCCTATAACGACATCCAGAAGATCGGCGAGCGATACCGCGAAGGATTCCCGGTGATCATGAATCTCACCGAGATGGACGACAAGAGCGCGATGCGGCTCATCGACTTCGCGTCTGGCCTGATCTTCGGGTTGCACGGCAGCATCGAGAAGGTCACCAACAAGGTGTTCCTGCTCTCGCCGAGCAACGTCGAGGTCTCCGCCGAGGACAAGGCCCGCATCCGCGAGGGCGGCTTCTTCAATCAGTCCTAGCGGCGTCCGCCAGCCAGCAAGTCTGCCCAGCTCGACAGGAGTTCTTCCGTGCCTTCCATAGTCGCCGACGTCATCGTCTATGCGCTCTATGGGTTCCTCGCGCTGCTCTTCTTCCGTCTGATCATGGAATACGTCTTCATGTTCCGCCGGTCCTATCGGGCGTCGGGCGTCCTTGCGGTCATTCTCGAGGCCGCCTACACAGTCACGGACCCTCCGCTCAAGGCGTTGCGGCGCGTGCTGCCGCCGCTGCGATTCGGCGGTGTGTCGCTCGACCTCGGCTTCATCCTGCTCTTCATCGTGACGCGCATCCTGATCAGCGTCTTCAACGGTTACCGGTGATCGTCCCGCCGCCGCACAGCTAAGGTAACGACATGCCACTGACCCCGCAGGACGTGCAGCAGAAGGAGTTCCGCCAGCAGTTCCGCGGCTACAACGAGGTCGAGGTCGACGCCTTCCTCGACGAGGTCGAGGTCGAGCTCGGCCGCCTGTTCGCCGAGAACGAGGATCTGCGCCAGCGACTCGCCCAGTCCGCGGCGCAGCCCGCCCCGGCGCCGGTCGCGATGTCCGGGATGGCCGAGGGCGAGGAGATGCTACGGCGGACACTGCTGCTCGCTCAGCGCACTGCGGACGAGACCGTGGCCTCCGCGCAGGTCGAGGCGCAGCGGCTGCTCGAGGCAGCGAAGACGCAGGCTGAGGCGACTGCCTCCGCGGCGCAGAGTCAGGCGCGGGCCACGGTGGGCGAACTCGACCGTCGACGTCAGGAGCTCGAAGTCCACATCGAGGGCCTCCGGGCGTTCGAGCGGGAGTATCGGACCCGGCTCAAGGCCTACCTCGAGACGCAGCTGCGCGACCTCGACGGTCGCGGTCAGGCTGCCGCCGCGCCGGCGCGAGCGCAGGTGCCTCCCGTCGCGTCCCCGCCCCCGGTGACGCCACCACCGACCCAGGCCGTTCCGAATGGCCCCACGTTCACCGCTGTCAGCCCTCCGCCGGCGGCCTTCTCGACCGGGACCGGCGGACCCGAAGTCGAGCCCGAGACTCCCAGGGTCGCGCCGTAAGCGTTCTTGGTCCGCAACATCTATAGGATGCCCCGGTCCCGCCTAGACCCTGTCCGCGACAAAGGTGGCTGTCTTGATCGTCGTTAGTGGCGCGCTCGTCGTGCTCTCCATCATCCTGCTCGTCACTGGGCTGGTCGCCAGTGATGATCTGACCCTGATCTACTTCTCGATCGGCTCGAGCGTCCTCGCCGGAGTCTTCCTGCTGCTGGGCGCGCTACAGCGTCGAGACGACAAGCCGGCGACCGAAACGGCAGCGCCTGAAGCTTCCACAGCGGCTTTCGAGCGGGTCACCTCGGTCAACGTCACCAAGGCGCCCGCGACCGCCGCTGCGGCGTCCGTGACGTCGGGTCCGTCGGTGTCGGTCGTGCCGGGCCGCCCGCGGTTCCACACCGATGACTGCCGCTTCCTTGCTGGGCGCCCGGACGTCGAGTCGATCGGCGTCGATGAGGCGCGCACCCAGGGCTACACCGAGTGCGGCGTGTGCAAGCCGTCCGAGGTCATCGGCGCTGGCGCATCGACCCGGTCGGTGACGCCGGCACTCATGAACGACGACGACGTGTCGGCCCAGGCCGACGACGCGCTCGACGACGAGCTTGCTGCGCCCTCGCGACGTACGTCGACCGCCACCAAGGCGCCGGCCCGGTCGACCACGGCGGCGCGGGCGAAGGCGGCTCCAGTCCGGTCCACGGCTCGCGGTGCCGCCAAGGCGACGACCGCGAAGGCGGCCGCTCCGAGGACGGCCACGAAGAGCTCGGCTGCGCGCACGCCGGCGAGGGCCCTGCCATCGAAGCCTGGCCCGGCGCGCACTGTGTCGAAGGCTTCGCCGTCGAAGTCCTCTCCCGCCAGCGCGGCGATGGCGCCGTCAGCAGCGAAGGCGGCGGCGAAGACGGCTCGTCCGGCGGCCAAGGCGTCTCCTGCTGGTTCGGTCGTCGTCATCCCGGACCGCGACAAGTTCCACACCACCGACTGCCGGTTCGTCCGCAATGTCGATGGCACGTTGGTCCTGACCAAGGCGACCGCACGCCGCCAGGGCTATCTCGCCTGCGGGGTCTGCAAGCCCTGACTTTCGAAGTAGACATGACAGAGGCCCCGCCGCGCGAGCGACGGGGCCTCTGTCGTGGATGCGCGCTCCGGGGGGACGGGCGCGCACCTGTCTGTGGGGGTTCAGGCAGTGCGACGACCGCGGAAGGGGTCGCGCTGCGGTGGAGCAGCCATCTCTAGGCGCGTGCCGTCCGTGGACAGCCCGACCAGGGCGAGCACGGAGCCGAGGATGCTTTCCGTTGTCTCGTGGGCGTCGACTCCAGCTGCGGTGACCATCGCCCGGTACACGGTCGCGTAGTGGCGGACCGGGGTGTCGTAGCTCCAGTCGACTGAGCCGAGGTGCCGGGCGCTTCCGTGGCTGCCGTTGGGGCCGTCGAATGGACCGCTCCACACCTGGATGCCGGCCGGACCGGCGGCAAAGCGCCCACCTTTGGCGACGTCTGAGTGATCCGCCGCGGCGAGCAGCGCCCGGGTCTCCCTCTCGGCGAGGACCAGCGCCGGCCGAACGTGACTAGCCAGGGCCGGCACGGCCACGGCGTGCGGTGAGAGCCGCAGCCCGGTCGGGACCGTGGTCGGGTATAGCGCGGTGACGGTCAAGGCGACCTCCGGGGCGTAACGCCTAGCCATTGCGCGCCAGGACGTAGTCATTGTCGGCAGCGCTAGGGCGCAGTCTGAGTACTCCATCTGGGTGATTCGCGGATCGCCCGTCAGGCCCCGGCCTGCCGGAGCCACCAGGTCAGACCCAGCTCCGCCTCGGCGTGCGGTGCCATGTCGGCACTCGGATGTCCTTCTACGAAGGCAGTGGCCAGAATCTCGTCAGCGACCTTCGCCGCATGCTCCCGCAGGGCTTCGGCGACGTCGCCTTCGGCCTGCCACCACACCTCGATGCGGTCCGTGACGTCGTACCCGTTTGTCTTGCGGGACTCTTGAAGGGCGCGTACGGCGTCGCGGGCGAGGCCCGCGCGGCGAAGGGCCGGGGTGAGCGTCAGATCGAGTGCGACGGTCGCGCCGGCTGAGTCCGAGGCCACCGCCCAGCCGGAGCGCGGCGCCTCGGTGACCACCACTTCGCCAGGGGCGAGGGCGACTGGTGCGCCGTCGACCGTCACCGTGGCAGTGCCCGACGCGGACAGTTCGCGGGCGAGCATGGCTGGGTCAGCTGCGCCCACTGCAGCGGCGACGGCCGGGGTGCCCTTCCCGAAGCGTGCGCCGAGGGCCCGGAAGTTCGGCTTCACGACGTGGTCGACCAACTCGCCCTCCGCGGCGAGGTCGTCCACGCGCTCGACGTTGAGCTCCTCGGCGATGTGCCGGCGCAAGTCGTCCGACAGGGCCGCCCAGCCGGCCGCAGCGACGAGCGCCCGGCCCAGCGGCTGGCGGGTCTTCACCCCGCTCTCGGCGCGGGTCGCCCGACCCAGCTCGACGAGTCGCCGGACCAGGGTCATCTGCTCGCTGAGGGTCGCGTCGACTGCTGAGCCGTCGGCCACGGGCCACGGCGTCAGGTGCACGGAGTCGGCGTGCGGCTGCCCGAGCGCCGTCCAGACCTCCTCGGTGATGAACGGCACGAACGGCGCGAGAAGCTGGGTGAGCACCACGAGCGTCTCGTAGAGCGTGCCGAAAGCGTGCCGGCCGTCCTCGGTCTTCGCCCCATGCCAGAAGCGCCGGCGGCACCTTCGGATGTACCAGTTGGACAGGTCGTCCACGAACTCGGTCAGCCGGCGCCCGGCCCGCGTCGGGTCGAAGCACTCGAGTGCGGCGTCGACCTCGACGACCGTGCGGTGCAGCTCGCTGATCAGCCACTGGTCGATCAGCGGCCGTTCAGTAGTAGGGGCCGGACCTGCGTCCGGTGACCAGCCGTCGACGGAGGCGTAGAGCGTGAAGAAGCTCACCGTGTTCCAGTAGGTGAGCAACACCTTGCGCACGACCTCGTCGAGGGCCGCGCTGTGCACCCGGCGGTTGGCCCACGGGTTACCGACGCACAGCAGCAGCCAGCGCAGCGGATCAGCACCGTGCGCCGCGAAGAGCTCAAACGGGTCGAGGATGTTGCCGAGGTGCTTGCTCATCTTCCGGCCGTCGGCATCGACGATGTGGCCAAGGCAGAGAACCGTCTCGTACGACGATCGGTCGAAGACCAGCGTCCCGATCGCCATCAGCGTGTAGAACCAACCGCGGGTCTGGTCGATCGCCTCGGCGATGAACTGCGCCGGGTACTCCCGCTGCTGCGCCTCCAGGTTGCGATGCGGTGCACCCCACTGCGCGAACGGCATCGAGCCGGCGTCGTACCAGCAGTCGATGACCTCGGGCACCCGCGAGGCCTGCGCTCCGCACTGCGGGCAGTCGAACGTGATCGCGTCGACGAACGGCCGGTGCGGGTCGAGGTCAGTGAGGTCGCGTGCGGCGTACGACGACAGCTCGGCGAGCGAGCCGACGCAGGTCAGGTGTTGGGTTTCTCCGGCACATCGCCAGATCGGCAGGGGAGTGCCCCAGTAGCGGTTGCGGGAGACCGACCAGTCGATGTTGTTGTTCAACCAGTCACCGTAGCGGCCGTCGCGGATCGACGGCGGGTGCCAGTCGGTCTTCGCGTTCTCAGCGAGCAGTCGGTCCTTCACCGCCGTCGTGCGGATGTACCACGACGGCATCGCGTAGTTGATGAGCGCGGTGTCGCAGCGCCAGCAGTGGGCGTAGCTGTGTTCGTAGGACTCGGCCCGCCACAGCAGCCCGCGCTGCTGGAGATCCGCTGTCAGCACAGGGTCGGCTGCCTTGAAGAACTGGCCGCCGACCATCGGGACGTCGGCGGCGAACTCGCCCTTCGGCGTGATCGGGTTGACCACTGGCAGGCCGTACTCGCGACCGACGGCGAGGTCCTCGGCACCGAACGCCGGTGCGGTGTGCACGAGCCCGGTGCCGTCCTCCGTGGTGACGTAGTCGGCGAGGGCCACGTAGTTGGCGTCGCCGGGCATGTCGACGAGGTCGAACGGGCGCTGGTACGTCGTCCGCTCGAGGTCTCGTCCGGTCATCTGCTGCACCACCTCGGCGCCCTCGCCGACGGCGGCGTCGACCAGCGCCTCGGCCACTACGAGGATCTCCCCGCCAGCCGCCCGGGCCACGACGTACGTCACGTCCGGGTGCACTGCGACGGCCGTGTTGGAGACCAGCGTCCAGGGGGTCGTCGTCCAGATGAGCAGGTCAGCTCCGAGCTCGGCGAGCGGGCCACTCGTGACCGGGAGGCGCACGTAGACCGACGGGTCGGTGACCATCGCGTAGCCCTGTGCCACCTCGTGGTCGGACAGCGCGGTCCCGCAGCGCGGGCAGTACGGCGCGACGCGGTGGTCCTCGACGAGCAGGCCCTTGTCGAAGATGACCTGCAGCGACCACCAGACGCTCTCGATGTAGTCGCTGTCCATCGTGCGGTAGGCACCGACCTGGTCGACCCAGTACCCCATGCGCCGGCTGAGCTCTTCGTGCTCGGCGACGTGCCGCAGCACCGACTCGCGGCACTTCGCGTTGAACTCGGCGATTCCGTACGCCTCGATGTCGCCCTTGCCGGAGAAGCCGAGCTCCTTCTCGACGGCGAGCTCCACCGGCAGCCCATGGCAGTCCCACCCCCCGCGGCGCGGGACGTGGTAGCCCTTCATGGTCTTGAAGCGCGGGAAGAGATCCTTGAACGCTCGCGGCTCGACGTGGTGGGCGCCCGGTTTGCCGTTGGCCGTGGGCGGGCCGTCATAAAAGGCCCAGACCGGTCCGTCCTTCGTCTGGGCTAGGGATCGGCCGAAGACGTCGGTCTCCGCCCAGCGCGCGAGGATCCGCTGCTCCATCGCGGGCAGGTCGAGCTGGGCGGGGACGGGGGTGAAGCCAGGGTGGCTCATGGGGGCGTGCCTTCCGGGTCGGCGTACGTCGTCGATGCCCGGAGGGACCAGGTCTCGCGACCCGGCGGTACCACCCTCCTTGCCCCGGGCTGGGCAGCCTGGGACCTCTCGTGCTCCGCGATGTCGGGCGGACCCGGCGGGTTCTACTCGGCCGATCGGCCTTTCTTCCCACTGCTCAGGGGTGATGGGTCGGCGTGCTCGCTGGCCCACCGACCGTCCCCGTCGACGCGCTGTCGAGCCTAGCAACGATCGTCGCGCGCCGCGTCGCGCTGCAGTCGGTCGGCGAGCCGCGTTGATCCACTGCGGCAGGCGGCCTATTCTCCATCATCTTGCGCTCGCAAGGTGTGGACAACCTGTGGACAAGTGTCCACGTCAGGGGCTGAAAGACGATGGCGGCTGACCGCGGCACCTCTAAGGGTGGCTTGCGCGGCTTGACGAGCCGACTGCGTGGCCGCGGCGCCGCCCAGACGCCGGCGGTGGCTGCGGGTCCGACTGGCGTACGAGTCGTCCCGGTAGCGCCCGCTCGATCCACCGTGGTCGCGGCGTCCGCTCGAACCTCCCAACCGGCGAGGACCTCAGCGAAACCCGCGAAGGCCGCGGCGAAGCCTGCGAAGGCTCCGGCTAAGCCGGCCAAGGCTCCCGCGAAGGCCCCCACGAAGCCGGCCAAGGCTCCCGCGAAGGCCCCTGCGAAGCCGGCGAAGGCCCCTGCGAAGGCCCCTGCGAAGCCGGCCAAGCCGGCCGCGAAGGCCCCTACGAAGCCGGCGAAGGCCCCTACGAAGGCCCCTGCGAAGCCGGCCAAGCCGGCCGCGAAGGCTCCTACGAAGGCGGCGAAGGCTCCTACGAAGGCCCCCGCGAAGCCGGCCAAGGCCGCGGCCAAGCCGGCCGTGGCTCCGGCCAAGCCGGCCGTGGCTCCGGCTAAGCCGGCCGCGAAGGCCCCCATGAAGGCGGCGACCACGCCCGCCAAGGCCCCGGCCAAGCCCACCGGGGCAGCCAAGCCCACCGCCGAGCCAGCCAAGCCCACCGCCGAGGCAGCAGCACCTGCCCCCACGGCGGTTGAGACGCCGAGACCGGCGAAGGCGGCGCCCGCGAAGGTCGTTCCCCCGCCTCCGCGCGTCCCGACCATCCCGGTGGAGAAGTGGTCGGCGAAGGAGCTCGGCGAGGTGCGGGCTGAGCTTCAGTCGCAGGCCGGCGAGCTGACCCGGGAGATCGACACAGCGGTCGCTGCGCTGACCGACCTCCAGCGTGACGGTGGGGAGGGCGCCGGCGACGACCAGGCTGACGCCGGTACCAAGACCTTCGAGCGCGAGCATGAGATGTCGCTCGCCAACAACAGCCGCGATTTGCTTGCCCAGGTGCAGCGAGCGCTCGAGCGGATCACCGAGGGGCGTTACGGCGCCTGCGAGGTCTGCGGCAACGGCATTCCGAAGGCGCGACTCAAGGCCAGGCCGGCCGCGACGCTCTGCGTGTCGTGCAAGCAGCGCGAGGAGCGTCGCTGAGACTGCCCGCACCCCGTCGGAGTGACCGCGCCGGGGATCCGCGTCATGAGTCGGCCCAACCCCGGGGAGAGTTACGCCTCGTCCGTGGCGCCCGAATGGGGCGCAACTCTCCCGTCGTCGGTGTGGCCGGGATGCGAAGGCGCTGCCCGGGGCCCCCAGCGGTGCGACTCTAGGCCGCCGGCGATGCTCCCCAACGACCCCCCCGACCGGGGTCGCGACCCCAACCCAGACTCCGCCGTACGCCGGTACGTCGGTCTGCTGTTCGCCGTCTCCGCCGGCACTGTGCTTGTCGACGTCCTGACCAAGCTCTGGGTGGTGGAGCGTCTGGGGGATGACACGGTGCGGCTGCTCGGTGGCGCGTTGCTGATCCGTCAGTCGCGCAATCCCGGCGCGGCTTTCGGGATTGCCGGTGGCGCCACGGTGCTGTTCAGCGTCGTGGCAATCGTCGTCGCGACGGTGATAGTGCGGGTCGCCTCCCGGCTCCGCTCGCGGGGATGGTCGATCGCCTTGGGGTTAGTGCTCGGTGGCGCGCTGGGGAACCTCATCGACCGGGTGCTCCGTGACCCATCGCCGCTGCGCGGCGAGGTGGTCGACTTTCTCGATTTCCGCGTCTGGCCGTCGTTCAACTTCGCCGACTCCGGCATCGTGGTCGGCGGCGCTCTTGCGGTGCTCCTCTCGTTCCGGGGCATCGAGCCCACGGGCGTCGACGCGGCGAACGCCGACAGCAGTGATACTTGAGGGTGTGACCGACCGCCGCACCCTGCCCGTCCCCGACGGGCTCGACGGGCTTCGGCTCGATGCGGCGATCGCCCGGATCTTCGGACTGTCCCGCACAGCCGCGGCTTCCGTCGTCGACGCCGGCGACGCAACGGTCGACGGGGTCATCCGCGGTCGCTCTGACCGGGTGAACGGCGGGGCATTGCTCGAGGTGCTCCTGCCGCCGCCGATGTTCGCTCCGACGGCCGATCCCAGCCCGGTGCCCGGCCTGCGCATCGTGCACAGCGACGATGACCTCCTCGTGGTCGACAAGCCCGTTGGGGTCGCGGCCCATCCGAGCGTCGGTTACGACGGGCCGACGGTCGTCGGTGGGCTGCTCGCGGCCGGTCACCGGCTCAGCGTGCACGGTCCGGCCGAGCGGCAGGGGATCGTGCACCGCCTCGACGTCGGCACATCAGGCCTGATGGTCGTGGCCAAGAGCGAGCGGGCCTACGTTGCGCTCAAGGACGCGTTCCGTGAGCGCACTGTGGACAAGGGCTACCACGCACTCGTACAGGGGCATCCGGACCCGCTCACCGGGACGATCGACGCACCCATCGACCGGCACCCGACCCAGCAGTACAAGTTCGCGGTTGTTGCGGGAGGCCGCGACAGCGTCACCCACTACGAGACCATCGAGGCGATGCGGGCGGCGACCCTCGTCGACGTGCGGCTCGAGACCGGGCGCACCCACCAGATCCGGGTGCACTTCGCCGCGCTGCGGCACCCGTGCGTCGGCGATCTGCAATACGGCGCCGACCCTCGGCTGGCGGAGCGGCTCGGGTTGCGACGGCAGTGGTTGCACGCCGTCCGGCTGTCCTTCGACCATCCTGCGGACGGCCGGCGAGTGAGCTTTTCGAGCGACCACAGCCCCGACCTCGTCGCCGCGCTCGAGACGTTGCGGTCCGAGTCGTGAACCTCCGTGAGCTCGACGACCGGCTGATCCCGGACCTCGCCCGGCGTACCCAAGCCGCAGCTGCACGAGCGCGACACCTGCGTGGGCGTGTTGCGGCCAGCCTAGGCAGGTTCCGTCGAGCTGAAGGTCGAACGTCGCGGTCGCCGGGTCCCGCGTCGGTGATCGTCCGGCTGCGAGCGCTCGACGACCAGCTCTCGGGCCGCGGACCGCTGGCACTTTTCCGGGACATCCCACAGCTGGGTGCGCTGCTGATCGCCGCACTGATCCTGGTGAGTGGTGCGACTGTCGCTCAGCGGTTCGAGCCGCGGC
The DNA here is from genome assembly GCA_046590575.1 of Mycobacteriales bacterium. Taxonomy (GTDB): domain Bacteria; phylum Actinomycetota; class Actinomycetes; order BP-191; family BP-191; genus DATLNF01. The sequence goes on from JBKJUS010000079.1 coordinate 41,022, forward strand.
AGGACCTGGTCGCCAACGATCCAATTGGCAGCTCACCCGGCAACCCGGTCGGGCCGAGCGAAGGCGGTCTGCTCGGCCCGGCGATCGGCGACAACGTCGGTGAGTACGTGGATCGGGCCGATCGGCGGCTGCAGGACCGATTCGTCGAGGATGCCGAGGAGCGGTCGTTCGCCGTGGTCAGCTTTTCGCGGTATCTCACCCCTGCGGAAGTAGCCGATCTGCTGGGGGACAACGTCGGCGGTTTCCGGGTGTTCTTCCGCGTGCCGGCACCAGGATTGCCGACCGAGATCGAGGACACCGGCGTGAAGCGGTTGGTGCCAGACACCCTGGCCGCGTTCCAGCGGGTCGCGACGCAGCGTCGCGCCGACATCGGCCCGTTGCTCGAGATGGCGCGGACCACCGATGATCCGCAGTTCAAGTCCTTCTTCGAGATGACCGCGAAGGCCTACCAGGTCGAGGTCGACCGGCTGAGCAAGGGCTGCGCCTGCGTCTTCGGGGTCGTCACGAACGCTGCCAATAGCGATTTGCGGGAGATTCGCGCCATGTCGGCGGTGCGTGCGGTCGACATCGGGCCACAGGGAGCGACGCTCGACGTGCTGACCTTCCGCGCCCTGCTGCCTGAGGAGAAGGTGACGGTGACGGGCGGCAACGAAGCGCCCAGTGACGCCGGGCTCATCGGCGGCTGAGCCGGCCGATAGGCTGGTCAGTCGCCGAGCACGCGGCGGTAGCGGGCCTCGATGAAGGACCACAGTCCGTAGGCGATCAGCCCCGCGGCGACGACGGAGAGCAGCACGGGCCCGGCGGGCTGGTCGGCCAGGCGGCGCAACGAGCCGTCGAGGCCCACGGTGTCCTCGGGGTCGGCCTGAAGCGCAGTCCTGATGATGAAGAATCCGATGGCGGAGAAGATGACGGCCCGGGAGAAGAGGCCCGCGCAGGCGATCGCGGTGATCCAGGGCCGCGCCTCCGTGTCGATCTCGGCCTTCTTGAGGTGGTCGCGGTATTTCCCGGTGACGGCTCGGTAGCCGTTCCAGATCCCTGCGCCGACGAGCGTCAGACCGATCACGCCGACCAGGATCCGGCCGGCCGGCCAGCTGAGCAGTGTGGCACTCTGGTCCTGGTGGACCTGGTCCTTGTCCGAGCTCGACTTCTCCTCGAAGACATAGGTGATCGCGGTGGCAAAGAAGCTTCCGTAGAGCACTGCGCGGGCGCCAGACAGCACTCGCTTCCAGGGGCCCCGACGGTCCGGGTCGAGCACTGCCTCAACCAGGCGCCAGGCCGCGTAACAGGCGAAACCCGCGGCCAGCGCCGCGAGGGCAACCCGGCCGAACGGCGAGCGGCTGAGCACCTCGAAGGCGCCGTTCTTGTCGGCCTCCTCGCCGCCTCCGGCTCCGAATGCGATGCGCAGCGCGAGGATCCCGATCACCGCGTACACCACGCCGCGGGAGACCAGTCCGGCGCGGCCGACGTACGAGGTCCAGGCGGCGTCGAGAGTCTCCTTGCGGGCCTGCCGAGCCTTGCGCTGGACCTTACGGGCGGCCGTGGATGTGGACATGCGCAGCCCTTACCCAATCGGCCCGCCTCGACACGGCGCGTGGTCTCAGCGCAGCGCCGAGCGGGCGGCCAGCAGGCCGACCAGCGCGGCGAGCAGTCCGCCGCCGACCGAGGCCGAAACGTACGCCGACGCCGCGGCCACCCGGTCGGCACGCAGTAGAGCCACCGCCTCCCAGGAAAAGGTGGAGAAGGTGGTGAACGCCCCCAGGAAGCCAACACTCAGGGCGAGGGCGGCTAGCCGGCCGATCCGGTCCTCTGCGGCGGCGCCTAGGAGCGCGCCGAGCAGCAGGGAGCCGACCAGGTTGACCATGAGGGTGGCCCAAGGGAAGGCATTGCCGCGCACGGTCAGGCCGACGGCGTAGCGGGTGAGGGCACCGGCGGCACCGCCGACGGCGACAAGGAGGACGCGCACCCCGACAGCGTGTCAGACCGAGGCGGTCGCGGCCGCGGGGTACCCTCGGGTCCTCGCTCGGCCCGCCTTCCCCCGTGCCGTCCGGACCGCCCCTTGAGGGCACCTGTCGCGCTGCGCGGAGAGGAGGCTTGCACCGCCTGTGAGCGACTCGTTCGTGCACCTGCACGTCCACACCGAGTACTCCATGCTCGACGGTGCCGCCCGGGTCGCCGACCTCTTCACCGCCGCCGTCGAGATGGGCATGCCGGCGCTTGCCTGCACCGACCACGGCAACATGTATGGCGCTTTCGACTTCTACAAGGCCGGTAAGGCCGCCGGGGTCAAGCCGATCATTGGCATCGAGGCGTACGTCGCACCGGGCAGCCGGTTCGACCGCACCAAGCTCGGCCCCGACTCGAACAAGGTCGACAAGTACAGCCACATGACCCTGCTCGCGAGCAGCAACGCCGGCTACGCCAACCTGGTCAAGCTGGCGAGCTTGGCGAGCCTTGAGGGCTACTACTACAAACCGCGCGTCGACCGGGAGCTGCTCAGTCAGTACGCCGAGGGTCTCATTGCCACCAGCGGGTGCCTCGGCAGCGAGGTCAACCAGCTGTTGCTGCGGGGCGATTACGCCGGCGCCCGGCAGACCCTGGGTGACTACGCCGACATCTTCGGCCGCGGCGACTACTACGTCGAGGTGATGGACCACGGCATCGCCGACCAGGAGCGCACAACACCGGACCTGATCAAGCTGGCCCGCGAGCTCGGCCTGCCGCTGCTTGCGACCAACGACCTGCACTACACGAAGAAGGAGGACTCGGTCGCCCACGAGGTCCTGCTCTGCGTGCAGACCGGCTCCACCATCGCCGACCCCGGCCGCTTCAGGCTCGAGACCCCGGAGTTCTACCTCAAGAGCCCCGCCGAGATGCGCGCGCTCTGGCGCGACTTCCCGGAAGCCTGCGACAACACGCTGCTCATCGCGGAGCGCTGCGACGTCGACTTCACCGAG
>JBKJUS010000117.1:0-37362 GCA_046590575.1 Mycobacteriales bacterium
GCAGACGAGGACGTCAGCCGCCGGGTCCCTGCCGGCGCGCGCGAACGCGACGACGTTCGCGTCGGCGTCGTTGGGCTCGATCCACCAGAAGCCGCTGCCGTCGAAGTCGACCTCCCACAGCGCCGGCGTGTCCTTGTAGACGCGGTTGATGTCGCGCACGAGCGACTGCACGCCCGCGTGCTCACCGTGCTCGAGCAGGTGCCAGTCCAGCGAGCGCTCGTAGCTCCACTCGTCGCTCTGGGCGAACTCCTGGCCCATGAACAACAGCTGCTTGCCGGGGTGAGCCCACATCCAGGCCAGCAGGGCCCGCAGGTTGGCGATCTTGGACCCCTTGTCGCCCGGCATCTTGTTGATGAGCGACCCTTTGCCGTGCACCACCTCGTCGTGGCTGAACGGCAGCACGAAGTTCTCGGAGAACGCGTACACCATCGAGAAGGTCATCTGGTGGTGGTGGTACGTGCGGTATACCGGCTCGCGCTCGGCGTAGTCGAGGGTGTCGTGCATCCAGCCCATGTTCCACTTGAAGCCGAAGCCGAGCCCGCCGAGGTGCGTGGGCCGGGACACCGAGGGCCACGCAGTGGACTCCTCGGCGAGGGTGATGACTCCGGGGTTGCGTCGGTAGACGACGGAGTTCAGCTCCTGGAGGAAGCGGACCGCGTCGAGGTTCTCCCGCCCGCCGTACTCGTTGGGCAGCCATTCGCCGTCCTTGCGCGAGTAGTCCAGGTAGAGCATCGAGGCGACGGCATCGACGCGTAGCCCGTCGATGTGGAACTCCTCGACCCAGAACAGTGCATTGGCGATGAGGAAGTTGCGCACTTCGTTGCGGCCGAAGTCGAAGACGAGCGTGCCCCAGTCCGGGTGCTCCCCCCGGCGCGGGTCGGCGTGCTCGTAGAGTGGGGTCCCGTCGAAGCGCGCCAGCGCGAACTCGTCTTTCGGGAAGTGAGCCGGCACCCAGTCGACGATGACGCCGATGCCAGCTTGGTGCAGGCTGTCAACGAGGAAGCGGAAGTCGTCTGGTGAGCCGAAACGCGCGGTAGGGGCGTAGTAGGCAGAGACCTGGTAGCCCCAGGACCCGCCGAAGGGGTGCTCGGCAACGGGCAGCAACTCGACGTGGGTGAAGCCCAGGTCGCGGACGTAGGTGACGAGCTCCTTGGCCAGCTCGCGATAGCTCAATCCCTGGCGCCATGACCCGAGATGCACCTCGTAGACGCTCATGGGCAGCGCGTGCGCCGACGCGGCCGCGCGCTGGGCGAGCCACTCGGCATCGCCCCACGAGTAGGACGAGCTGAAGACCACTCCGGCGGTCTTCGGAGGCACCTCGGTGCGGAAGGCGAAGGGGTCGAGCTTGTCGCGCCACACTCCGTCGGCGCCGAGAATCTGGTACTTGTACGACGAGCCCTCGCCGGACCCGGGCACGAAGAGCTCCCACACCCCGCTGGATCCCATCGAGCGCATCGGGAATCCGCGACCGTCCCAGAAGTTGAAGTCGCCGACGACTCGGACTCCTCGAGCATTCGGAGCCCACACCGCGAAGCTGGTGCCGGTGATCTCGCCGTACTCGCGCACGTGCGCGCCCAGCCGGGTCCACAGGTCCTCGTGCCGGCCTTCGCCGATGAGATGCAGGTCGATGTCGCCAAGACTCGGCAGGAACCGGTAGGGGTCGTCTGTGATGAAGCAGTCGCCGGAGGGGTAGGTCACCTCAACCCGGTAGTCGGGCACGTCGCTGCCCGGCACAGTCGCGGCGAAGACGCCACCCTCGTGCACCTTCTTGAGGGGGATCCGCTCGTCCTTCACGACGACGCAGACCTGCGCGGCGCCGGGACGCAGGACCCGCAGTGTGGTGCGGGTGCGTCCCGGGTGGGCGCCGAGCACGCGGTGCGGGTCGTGGTGCTCGCCTCGGGCAAGCGCCTCGAGCTGGGCGCCGAGGGATTCAGCCAAGTCCGGCTCCGGGCGCGCGGCCGATCAACCGGTCGATCCCGGCCAGGGGAATTGAGATCCAGGCCGGCCGGTTGCGGGACTCGTACACCGTCTCGTAGACCGCCTTGTCGAGCTCGAAGGCGCGTAGCAGCACCGGATCCTTGCGGGGGTCCGTGGTGCTCATGTCGGTATAGCCGTCACAGAAGGCGTCACGGTTGCGATCTGCCCACTCCGCCGCGCGGTACTCAAGGTCGGCCCGTCCCGGGTGCTCGCTGAGCAGGTGTCGGGCGGCGTAGTCGAAGGACCGCAGCATGCCGGCGATGTCGCGCAGCGGGCTCATCAGCGCGGTGCGGTCGGCCAGGCTTCGCGAGGGCTCGCCCTCGAAGTCGAGCACGACCCAGCCGGTGTCCACCCGCAAGAGCTGTCCGAGGTGCAGATCGCCATGCACCCGCTGCCGGGGGACCGTGACGTCGAGGGACCCGACTTCGTCGTACGCCGCGGCGATGGCGGACCGCCGGCTCTCGAGCTCTGGAGCGACGGCGACGGCTCGGTCGAGCCGCTCGTGCAGTTGGGCCGCGAGCTGGGCGTGCTCCTCCCCGCCGGCCTCGTCCACGGGAAGTGCACGCGTCAGGTCGGCGTGCAGGGAAGCGATGAGCTGGCCGATGCGACACGACTCTCCAGCGAAGTCGCCGCCGACTTCGTCGGCATGGAGGTCGCTCTCGGCGAAGAGATCACGGACGCTGGCCACCGCGCTCACCCATCCGTCGGTGCCAGAGCGGTAGAACGGCTGCAGCAGAGCGACAGTCGCTGGAAACGGTGCCGTCGTCTCGATCCAGCCGAGCACGGGGGCGACGTGTGGCGAGCCGACCTCCGATAGCGCGAGCACCACCTCGAGGTCGGGGTTGCGCCCCGGTTGGAGCTGGCGGTAGACCTTGAGGATCGAGCTGTCGCCGAAGACCACCGAGGAGTTGCTCTGCTCGGCGGCGAGCAGTCGGCCCGGCTCGATGGCGATGTCCAGACGGCGGTGCCCGGCGACTGGGCCGACGGAACGCTCCTGACCGATCGTCTCGAGGAGCACGGTTGTCAGGTCGGGATCGGACAGCGCGTCATAGATGAAAACGGGGCCGTCGTCGACGATCTCGCCGTAGGACGCCGCCGCGAGTGCGCGCGTGGTCTCCTCGTCCAGCTCGCCCCGGCGGAAACCCACCGGCACCTGGTAGTGGTCGGTCTCGCTGTCGTCGTAAGTGACTGCGATGGTGAGCAGTCGCGCTTCGATGGGCTCGTCGGCGAGAGTGACACTGGTCAGGATCGACAATGAGCTGATCCCGCGACCCTTGCCGGCGAACCAGCGCTGGCCGGGCAGCGCGAGCTGAAGTGCCTGCTCCAGCGTGAGCGTGGTCACGGTACCTCCGTCGTCAGCTGGAACCAGTAGGAGCCGTGCGACGCCAGCGTGAGGAGGTAGGGGAGCTGGCCGATTCTCGGGAAGGAGACGCCACCGAGGAGCTCGCGCGGGAGTGTGCCCTCGAAGCGGCTGAGATCGAGCTCCACGGGCTGGGCGAACCTGGACAGGTTGCTGACGCACAGCACCTTGTCGTCGCCGAACTCGCGGACGAAGGCGAGCACCGATGGATTGCTCGACCCAAGCTCGTCGAAGCTGCCGAGCCCGAAGACCGGGTGCTGCTTGCGCACCTCAATCATCCTCTTCGTCCACCAGAGCAGAGAGGCGTGGTTGCGCGTCTGGGCCTCGACGTTGATCGCCTGGTAGCCGTAGACCGGATCCTGCAGAACCGGGAGGTAGAGCCGGGCGTAGTCGGCTTTGGAGAACCCGGCGTTGCGGTCCATCGTCCACTGCATCGGAGTCCGAACCCCGTCCCGATCACCGAGGTAAATGTTGTCGCCCATCCCGATCTCGTCGCCGTAGTAGAGGACGGGTGATCCCGGGAGCGACAGCAGCAGTGTGGTGAACAGCTCGATCTGGTCGCGGCTGTTCTCCAGCAGCGGTGCCAGACGTCGTCGGATGCCGACGTTGGCCTTCATCCGCGGGTCCTTCGCATATTCCGCGTACATGTAGTCGCGCTCTTCGTCGCTGACCATCTCCAGCGTCAGCTCGTCGTGGTTGCGAAGGAAGATGCCCCATTGGCAGCCGGCGGGGATCGCGGGGGTCTGCGCGAGGATCTCCGAGATCGGGTAGCGCGACTCCCGCCGGACGGCCATGAACAGACGCGGCATCAGCGGGAAGTGAAAGGCCATGTGGCACTCGTCGTTGTCCCCGAAGTACTCGACCACATCGCTCGGCCACTGGTTGGCTTCGGCCAGCAGCACCCGGTCGGTGTACTGCGCATCGATCTCGCGGCGGACCCGTTTGAGGTACTCGTGGGTCGGTTTGAGGTTCTCGCAGTTGGTGCCCGCCTCCTCGTACAGGTAGGGCACTGCATCAAGCCTGAAGCCGTCAATGCCGAGGTCGAGCCAGAAGCGCAGGACCTCGATCATCACGTCCTGTACGGCCGGGTTCTCGTAGTTGAGGTCGGGCTGATGGCTGAAGAACCGGTGCCAGTAGTACTGCTGGCGCACCGGGTCCCACGTCCAGTTCGACTTCTCGGTGTCCACGAAGATGATGCGTGCGTCCGGGTAGACCTCGTCGGAGTCGCTCCACACGTACCAGTCGCCGTGCGGGCCGGTCGGATCGGTGCGGGAGGACTCAAACCATGGGTGGGCGTCGGAGGTGTGGTTCATCACCAGGTCGGCAATGATCCGCAGCCCACGCCGGTGGGCCTCGTCCACCAGCTCGACGAAATCGCCTAACGTGCCGAACTCCGGCAGCACGCCGAAGAAGTCGCTGATGTCGTAGCCGCCATCGCGCAGCGGAGAGCTGTAGATGGGCAGGAGCCAGATGCAGTCGACGCCGAGCCATTGGAGGTAGTCCAGCTTGTCGATCAGGCCACGGATGTCGCCAGTGCCGTCGCCGTCGTTGTCGGCGAAACCGCGGATCAGCACCTCGTAGAAGACCGCGCGCTTGTACCAACCGGGGTCAGTCCGGCTGACGTCGTCGGCCGTGTTCACCGGAATGTCGCAGTCACAGCGGCGTGACCGCGAAGACGTGCGCCGGCTCGTGGTGCGGGTCCAGCCGGACGTAGTTGTCCGGTCCGTGCCAGACGTACCAGGTGTCGGCGACCTCGTCGCGGACCTCGAAGCTTTCGTGTGGCTCGAGGCCGAGCTCGGCCATGTCGAGGTGGATCATGGTGTCCTGCACCGAGTGGGGGTCGAGGTTGACGATGACCAGAACGACGTCGTCGCCGTGGCGCTTGGAGTAGGCGATGATCGCGTCGTTGTCGGCGTGGTGGAACCGGATGGTGCGCAGCCAGTGCAGCGCCGGGTGGGCACGACGGATCTCGTTGAGCCGCGTCAGGTAAGGAGCTAGCCCCGGCTGCGACCAGTCGCGGGGCTTGTACTGGTACTTCTCGGAGTCGTCGTACTCCTCGCTGCCCTGGCGCACTGGTTCGTTCTCGAAGTGCTCGTACCCCGAGTAGACCCCCCATGACGGACTCATCGTCGCGGCGAGGGCCGCGCGAATCTTGAACGCCGGCCGGCCGCCCTCCTGCAGGTAGGCGTGCAGGATGTCCGGCGTGTTGACGAAGAAGTTGGGCCGCATGTAGTCCGCGACCTGGGTGTGCGCCAGCTCGCGGAGGAATTCCTCGAGTTCCCACTTGGCGTTGCGCCAGGTGAAGTAGGTGTAGGACTGGGTGAAGCCGATCTTGGCCAGGGCCTGCATCATGGGCGGCCGGGTGAAGGCTTCCGCGAGGAAGATCACGTCCGGCTGCCGGCCCTTGACCTCGGCGATGAGCCACTCCCAGAAGGGCAGTGGCTTGGTGTGTGGATTGTCGACCCGGAAGATCAGCACGCCGTGCGAGATCCAGAGCTCGACGATGCGGAGCACCTCGGCGTACAAGCCGGCCGCATCCACGTCGAAGGTCAGCGGGTAGATGTCCTGGTACTTCTTGGGGGGGTTCTCCGCATAGGCGATCGTGCCGTCTGCGCGCTTGCTGAACCACTCCGGGTGCTCTCGCACCCAGGGGTGGTCAGGAGAGCACTGCAGGGCGAGGTCGAGTGCAACCTCCAGGCCGAGTCCGCTGGCTCGGGCGACGAAGGCGTCGAAGTCGGCGAAGGTGCCCAGATCTGGGTGGATCGCGTCATGGCCGCCGTCGGCGCTACCGATGGCCCACGGGCTTCCAGGATCAGTCGGACCGCACTCAAGCGCGTTGTTCGGACCCTTGCGATAGGCCGTGCCGATCGGGTGGATAGGCGGCAGGTAGACGACGTCGAACCCCATTGCGGCCACCGCGTCCAGCCGCTCGGCCGCCGTGCCCAGCGTGCCGCTCCGGCTCGAGGTCGCCCCTTCGGACCTTGGGAAGAACTCGTACCACGAGCCGTAGAGCGCGCGTGGTCGGTCGACCCAGACGGCCACCTTGTCGCCCGTCGTGACTAGCTGTCGCACCGGGTAGCGCGTCAAGGCGTCGGCGACCTCGGATGAGGCGGTCAGTGACAGGGCAGCGTCGACGTCGATGTCAGCGTTGCGCAGTGAGGTGACGGCTGACTCGAACGCACCTCGGTACGGCGCCGTGCGCACCCCCTTGGGCACTGCGGACAGCGCTGCCTCGAACAGCCGGGCGCCCTCTTCTAGCTCCAACGCCACGGATTGACCGGCTGCGTGCTTGGCCTCGATGCCGTGTCGCCAGGTGGCGATGGGATCGGCGTACCCCTCGATCGTGAAGGTCCAGCGACCTGGGGCGTCGAGGGTGACCGCGGCCGCGAAGCGGTCGTTACCCAGCGCCCGCATGCCGATGCGCCGGGCCTTACCGCCACCCTTGCCGCTCTCCGGGGCACGCAGCAGCACGGCCGCGCCGATGGCGTCATGTCCTTCGCGGAAGACTGTGGCCTCGACGGGCAGGGGCTCGCCTACGACGGCACGGGCTGGCCAACGGCCGCACTCGACTTGGGGACGGACGTCAGTGATAACGATGCGACCAATCACGAAGGCCAACCTATCCTGGATAGGGTCCGCTCATGAAGGCGCTGCGCCGTTTCACCGTCCGCACCCGGCTGCCCGAGGCGTTGTTGCCACTGGGTGACCTCGTCATGAACCTGCGGTGGTCGTGGCATTCCCCTACGCAGGAGCTCTTCGCCTCCGTCGACGCGGACGTCTGGGCCGCCGTTCGCCACGACCCGGTGCGGCTGCTGGGAGAGGTGGCCGCCGAGCGGATGGACGCGCTCGCGGCCGACCCAGCCTTCCTGGCCAGGCTGGCTGAGGCGCACCGTGATCTGCAGGCCTACTTGACCCGGCCCCGGTGGTACCAAGGACTCGAGGGTGCGCCCACCGGGATCGCCTACTTCTCGCCGGAATACGGAATCACTGAGGTGCTGCCGCAGTACTCCGGCGGCCTCGGCATCCTGGCCGGCGACCATCTCAAGACCGCCAGCGACCTGGGCATCCCGATCATCGGCGTCGGCCTGCTCTACCGCCGCGGCTACTTCCGGCAGTCCTTGTCGGCAGACGGCTGGCAGCTCGAGCACTACCCGGCGCTCGACCCGCACGGGCTGCCGTTGACTCTGCTGACCGACGACGCCGGCGCGCCGCTGCGCATCGCGGTCGGCCTGCCCGGCGGCGCCTCGCTGCAGGCCCAGGTGTGGAAGGCGCAGGTCGGCCGGGTGCCGCTGCTGCTGCTCGACTCCGACATCGAGGACAACGCCCCGGCGGAGCGCGAGGTCACCGACCGGCTCTACGGTGGAGGCACCGACCACCGGCTCCTGCAGGAGATGCTGCTCGGCATTGGCGGAGTCCGCGCGCTAACGGCGTATGGCGCTGCACCGGAGGTCTTCCACACCAACGAAGGACATGCCGGATTCCTCGGCCTCGAGCGCATCCGTGTTCTCGTCGAGGGCTCCGGCCTGGACTTCGACACCGCGCTGGAGGCGGTGCGTGCCGGCACGGTGTTCACCACCCACACGCCGGTGCCGGCCGGCATCGACCGGTTTCCACAAGAGCTCATCGAGCGGTTCTTCGGGGGTGACAACGCCGCACCCGGGGTGCCCGTGGAGCGCATCCTGGAGCTCGGCCACGAGCCCGACAGCGACGAGGCCGTCTTCAACATGGCATTCATGGGCCTGCGGTTGGCCCAGCGGGCCAACGGTGTGAGCCGGTTGCACGGTGAGGTCTCTCGCGGGATGTTCGCCGGTCTGTGGCCGGGCTTCGACCCCGCCGAGGTGCCGATCGCCCACGTCACCAACGGCGTCCATGCGCCCACCTGGGTGGCCCCGCAGGTGATGGAGATCGCGAATTCGCGGGACGTCTCTGACGCGGCGCAGTCGTGGGACAGCATCGAGGCGGTGACCGACCAAACCATCTGGGATCTCAAGCGGGTCCTGCGGTCAGGTCTCGTCGATGAGGTACGGCGTCGGGTGCGGGAGTCGTGGCTGGCCCGCGGCGCCAACCACGCCGAGCTCCGCTGGACCGACTCGATCTTCGACCCCGACGTGCTGACGATCGGCTTCGCGCGCCGCGTGCCGTCGTACAAGCGGCTCACCTTGATCCTGCGCGACCGCGACCGGTTGCAACGGCTCCTGCTGGATCCTGACCGGCCCCTCCAACTGGTCATCGCCGGCAAGGCGCACCCGGCTGACGACGGCGGCAAACTGCTGGTGCAGGAGATTGTGCGATTCGCCGACGAGGCGCAGGTACGGCATCGCATCGTCTTCCTGCCTGACTACGACATCGGCATGGCCCGGCACCTCTACGCCGGGTGTGATGTGTGGCTCAACAATCCGCTCCGCCCACTGGAGGCCTGCGGAACCAGCGGTATGAAGTCGGCACTCAACGGGGGCCTCAACCTGTCCATCCTCGACGGCTGGTGGGACGAGCTCTACGACGGACGTAACGGCTGGGCCATCCCGTCAGCCGGTGCCCTGGTCGACCCGACCCGGCGGGACGACTTGGAGGCGCAGGCGATCTACGAGCTTCTGGAGACCGCGGTGCTGCCGCAGTTCTATCAACGCGACCCCGCGGGCATGCCCACCCGCTGGATCGCCATGGTGCGCCACACGCTACGCAGCCTCGGCCCAGCGGTGCTGTCGACGCGCATGCTGCGCGACTACGTCGAGGCGCTCTATGTGCCGGCGGCGCAGAGCAGCCGTGCCATGCAGGCGGATGCGCACTCGCCGGCCCGCGCTCTCGCAGCGTGGCGACGTCACGTCGTCAAGGCGTGGCCCTCGGTCGTCGTGCGCCACGTCGAGTCCGCCGGAGTGGGAGACAGTCCAGAGTTGGGGACCCGACTCACCGTGCGGGCTGTCGTCGACCTCGGCGCGCTCAGTCCCGACGACGTGGAAGTTCACGCGGCGTACGGCCGGGTCGACGAGGCGGATCAGATCCGCGACGCCACCGTCGTGCCGTTGGCGGTCGCCGGAGACCACGGCGCGGGCCAGTGGCGTTACGAAGGTGAGATCCCGCTCGGGCACACCGGGCCGATCGGCTACACCGTCCGGGTGCTGCCCCGGCATCAGTCCCTGCCGAGCACCGCGGACCTGGGCCTGATCACCTCGGCTTAGGTAGGTGTGGTTCGCGACCTCACCGGAGTGCGCGCAGGAGAACGGCGCTATGGCCAGGCATGGCCAGCTCGTGGCCCGCGGCGATCTGCACAGCGGGCGCCGACTGCCGGTCGTCGGAGGTGTCGAGCAGGATCTCGTACGCCGACGCCCACGGGGCGCCCGGCAGCCGGGCGGCGATCTCCGCCGATCCCGCGTGCAGGAGGAGAAGGAAGCTGTCATCGACGACGCGCTCTCCCCGTGGGCCGCGGGCATGGATCTCCGCGCCGTCGAGGAACATGCCAAGGGTCTGCCGGTGCTCATCCCAGTCCGCGCCGTCGACTTCTGCGCCGTCGGCATCGAACCAGCCGATGTCCTTCGCCCCCAGACCGTGGGCGGGTCGGCCCTGGAAAAACGTCCGCGGCCGAAAGACCGGGTGCTGCCGGCGGACGGCGACGAGCCGTCGGGTGAACTCCAAGAGGGCCGTGCCCCAGTCGTCGACCTCCCAGCTGACCCACGATGTGGCGTCGTCCAGGCAGTACGCGTTGTTGTTGCCGTGCTGGGTGCGTCCCATCTCATCGCCAGCGGTGATCATCGGCACCCCGGTCGACAGCAGCAGCGTGGTCATCAGGTTGCGTTGTTGGCGTCGTCGGAGGGCGAGTACGGCGTCGTCGTCGGTCGCGCCCTCAGCGCCGCAGTTCCACGACCGGTTGTGGTTGTCGCCGTCGAGGTTTTCCTCGCCGTTCGCCTCGTTGTGCTTGTCGTCGTAGGAGACGAGGTCGCGCAAGGTGAAGCCGTCGTGCGAAGTAACGAAGTTCACCGAGGAGTGGGGCCGGCGTCCGTCTCCCCGGAAGAGGTCCGAGGACCCACTCAGTCGATAGGCCACCTCGGCGACGCCGGGCTCATGACCGCGCCAGAAGTCGCGGACGGTGTCCCGGTATCGGCCGTTCCACTCGGCCCATGGCGGCGGGAAGTTGCCGAGCTGGTAGCCACCCTCGCCGATATCCCACGGCTCGGCGATGAGCTTGACCCGGCTGATCACCGGGTCTTGCTGGACGAGATCGAAGAAGGCCGCCAGTCGGTCGACCGCGTGGAACGATCGGGCGAGCGCCGCAGCGAGGTCGAACCGGAAGCCGTCGACGTGCATCTCGGTAACCCAGTAGCGCAGCGAGTCCATGATGAGCTGGAGGACAAACGGGTTGCGGGCGTTGAGTGTGTTGCCGGTGCCGGTGTAGTTGGCGTAGCGACGGGCGTCGCCATCGAGCAGCTTGTAGTAGGCCCCGTTGTCGATTCCGCGGAAACACAGGGTCGGGCCGAGCTCGTCCCCTTCGGCGGTGTGGTTGTAGACCACGTCGAGGATGACCTCGAGACCCGCAGCGTGCAGCGCCTGCACCATCGTCTTGAACTCGACAACCTGCTCGCCACGCTGGCCGGATGCCGAGTAGCCGCCGTACGGCGCGAAGTAGCCGATCGAGTTGTAGCCCCAGTAGTTGGTCAGCCCGCGCCGCAGCAGCGCGGGCTCCGGGACGAAATGGTGCACTGGCAGCAGCTCGACGGCAGTGACGCCGAGGCCCTGCAGATGGGCGATGGCGGCCGGATGCGCGAGGCCCCGGTAGGTGCCGCGCACCTCCGGCTCGATGTCCGGGTGGCGCATCGTGAAGCCCTTGACGTGCAGCTCGTAGATGACCGTGTCCGACCACGGCACACCGGGCGCCTGGTCCTCCGCCCAGTCGAATCGGTTGTGGACGACGACCGACCGCGGGACGAAGGGTGCGCTGTCGCGGTGGTCCTGCACGAGGTCGTCGCGGCCCGCGGGGAAGCCGAAGATCGCGTCATCGAGTCTGAGCGTCCCGTCGACCGCACGCGCGTACGGGTCGAGCAGCAGCTTGGACGGGTTCCACCGTGCGCCCCAGGCCGGGTCGAACGGTCCGTCGCACCGAAATCCGTAACGCTGGCCGGGTGCGACGCCGGGCAGGTAGCCGTGCCAGACGTGGTTGGTGAGCTCCTCGAGACCGATGCGCTGCTCGGTGCCGTCCTCGGCGAAAAGGCAGAGGTCCACCGCTTCGGCCCCGTCGGAGAAGAGTGCGAAGTTCGTGCCGTGGCCGTCCCAGTGTGCGCCGAGAGGGGTCGGCTCCCCGGGCCAGACCGGTCGACCACTCATCGAGGAGGAGGCGACGTACGCCGGTCCGCGGCCGTGCCGCTCCGCGCCCGGTGGCGTTGCTCGGCAGGGACGAAGTCGGCCAGTGACATGCCCGCCGGTAGCGCCACCGTTAGGCCCCTTCGGTGACGCTCCAGCATCGCGTGCACGACGAGCGCGTTGCGCAGCAGAGGAGTGAAGTCCTCGGGTGCGGTAAGGAGCCAGCCGTGTCGGCCCTGCACGACTTCCGGCAGGATCTCGGCCTGGATGGCGGAGAACGCGCCGGGTGTGACCAGTCGGTCGCGGTCGCCCCACACGAAGAGAACCGGCAGGCCGCTGTCGATGAGGTCCTGCGCCTCGACCGCTAGGTCCGCATCAAGCGCGAGGAGCGCCGACCTGGCCATCGGTAGGGGGTGACGCACGGCATTGGGCACAAAATCTCGAAGCACCGCGAAGACGAGCCGTCGCAGGTCGGTCGGCCGGAGGTGCAGCGCGCCTCGCGGGTCGGCCTCCGCGACGACCGCGAGTGCCCACTGCCACCAGGGGCGCGACGTCATCGCGGCAAATCGGCCGGCTGGGGCGGCGCCCGCCGGCCTGGCCGGGGAGCCGCCGACGCTGTTGAGCAACGTCAGTGACCGGACGAGGTCTGGCCGGTCACTCGCGAGGCGCAAAGCAACCCCGCCGCCGAACGAGTGACCCATGACAAAGGCTGGCCGGTCCAGGCCGATGACCTCGAGCAGTCCGGCGATCCGCGCTGCGTAGTCAGTCATCGCCATCGCCGACGAGGGCAGTGCGTCGCTGCCACCGAACCCCGGCAGCGACGGCGCAATGAGGCGCACGCCCGCGGAGGTCAGCCCGGTGATCGCGGTGCCGTACGTGCGAGGGGTGAGCCCCCAGCCATGCAGGAAGACCAGCGGGTCGCCGGACCCGCACTCCATGTACTCGACCCGGCTGCCGTCGACGATGCGGACGTCCCACCGGACATTCGGCACGGCGCGCAGCGGGGGTTTCACGGACGGCCTTTCCGGGAGTGAAGCGGGGCTGTGGCAGGGTACCGGCGTCGAGTTCGTTACGGAGAGGTCACGTCCGTCGTGCCAGTCGTCATCACGGGTGCCGACTCCCCACTCGGCGAGCTCGTCGTCGACGCCTTAGTCGGCACAGCTCTCGTCGGCACAGCTTTTGACGGCTCAGGTCTGGACCTGCGGGCCACTGTCGACCAACGCGGTGCAGTGGCCGAGCTGGTGGCGCGGGGGGTGAAGACCGCCGTGTCGGACCTGGTCGACACTGAGCGCTTCGGTGCGGTGCTCGAGGACGCGCACACCGTCATCCACTTGCGCGGTGCCGGCACGGAGCAGCTACTCGACGGCCTCGACGATGTCCTCGCCGCTGCCCCGGACAGCGGCGTGCGTCGGATTGTGACCCTCGCCGGGCTCGCTGGGGCGCACGACTCCCACGCCGGTCTGCGCGCGCTTGAGGCCAGCGAGTACGACAGCGTGGTGCTTGAGGTGGGCGTCGTACTCGCTCCGTTGACCGACGTGCGCACGGACATGCCGTCGTACGACGATGGCAGCCGGCTGGTGGCCCCGTTGTGGATCGGTGACCTCGTGGCTGCGCTGGTCGCGGCGGACCGGTTGCGGGACCTGCACGGACACCTCCGGGTGCCGGCGGTGGGAGTCGACGTGGTCACTGCCGATGAGCTGATGACCATGCTCGGCGTCACAGCGTCCCCCGCAGCGCTGGCGTCCGGACCGTCGTACGACCTCGTGGGGGACGCCGGGAAGGCGATGCAGGAGGTGCTGGGGGTGCGCCCACGTGCGCTGGCGGATGCGGTCCGGGCGGCGCTCGGGGGCTTGTAGGCTGCCAGTCAATCCGCGCACATCAGGAGGGACCACCGTGTCCGAGCTTGTCCGTCTCGACGTGTCCGACGGCATCGGCACGATCCGGCTCGACCGGCCTCCGATGAACGCCATCAACCGGGAGCTGACCGCGCAGCTGCGGGAAGCCGCCTGTGCTGCGGCCGCCCGCGCGGACGTGCGCGCGGTGGTGCTCTACGGCGGCCCCAAGGTTTTTGCCGCAGGCGCGGACATCAAGGAGATGGCACCGCTCGGCTACGCCGACATGCTCGATGTCGCGAGTGACCTGCAGGCTGCGCTCGACGCGGTTGCCGCCATACCCAAGCCGGTCGTCGCGGCGGTGACGGGGTTTGCCCTCGGTGGTGGCTGCGAGCTGGCGCTGTGCGCCGACTTCCGGGTGGCGGGCGACAACGCCAAGTTCGGCCAGCCGGAGATCCTGCTCGGTGTGATCCCCGGCGCCGGCGGCACGCAGCGGCTGCCGCGGCTGGTGGGTACGTCGAGGGCGAAGGACCTCATCTTCACCGGCCGCTTCGTCGCATCGGAGGAAGCGCTGTCCATCGGCTTGGTCGACCAGGTCGTCGCGCCCGATGACGTCTACACCGCGGCGGTGGCGATGATGTCCCGCTACGTCGACGGACCGGCGTACGCCGTCCGCGCGGCGAAGGAGGCCATCGATCGCGGGGTCGAGGGCTCTCTCGAGGCGGGGCTCCAACTCGAACGCACGCTCTTTGCCGCGCTGTTCGCCACCGAGGACCAGAAGGCGGGGATGTCTTCCTTCCTGGAACAGGGTCCCGGCAAGGCGAAGTTCGCTGGGCGCTGAGATGGTCGCCAGGATCATCGCGCCAGTGGCCGCAGCGGAGGCCAAACAGGCCAACATCGACTACCACGACTACGAGGCGGAGCAGTACGACGACAAGTGGTCGATCAGCTATGACGAGCGCTGCATCGACTACGCGCGTGACCGCTTCACGAAGATCGCGGGACGTGACGGCTGGCCGTACGGTGAGGCGCTCGAGGTCGGCTGCGGCACCGGTTTCTTCACCCTCAACCTCATGCTCGCCGGGGTGATCGGGGCGGCGTCGGTGACCGACATCTCGCCAGGGATGGTGGAGGTCGCGCAGCGCAACGCCGCAGCCCTCGGGCTCAACGTGCGCGGCGAGGTGTGCGATGCCGAACGCCTCCCGTTCGACGATGCTTCCTTCGACCTCGTGGTCGGCCACGCTGTCCTGCACCACATCCCCGATGTCGAGTTGGCGCTGCGCGAGGTGCTCCGGGTGCTGCGCCCGGGTGGGCGCTTCGTCTTTGCCGGTGAGCCGACGCGTCTCGGCGATCGCATCGCCCGCAAGCTCTCGCACGCGACGTGGGTCGTGACGACCCGGCTGACCCGCCTGCCGGGGCTCTCTTCCTGGGGTCGTCCGGTCGACGAGCTTCGGGCGTCGTCGGCTGCGGCGGCACTGGAGTCGCAGGTAGACCTGCACACGTTCCCACCCGGAGAGCTGGAGCGCCTGGCGGTCTGCGCCGGAGCGGTCGACGTCGCAGTGGCGACGGAGGAGCTGACGGCGGCGTGGTTCGGCTGGCCGGTGCGCACCGTGGAGGCGGCGCTGCGACCTGAGAAGCTGGGCTACCGGTGGCGCTTCTTCGCGTACCGCTCGTGGCAACGCCTCTCGCTGCTCGACGATGTGGTGCTGGCGCACGTCGTACCCCGTGGCTTTTTCTACAACGCCCTGCTGACCGGCCGCCGCCCCTGACCCCCCAACAGCCCGACTTCACCCACCAAAACCACCGAAAATGCCCGTTTTGGAGCCGAATTCGGTGGTTTCAGTGGGTGAAGTCGGGCGGGACCGAGGCGGCGCGTGGCCGGGGGGCCCGCAAAGCGAAGCGTGACAGCGGGCTTGTTACGCCGACTGGCGACGGGCCCCGCGTCCCAATGCTGCGCGGATGCGCCGGACGGTGCGCTCGGGTTCGTTGAAGACCTGCGTCCAGGTCCACCGGACCACGATGAAGCCCGCTTCTTCGAGGCGCTCCTGGCGCTGCTTCTCGGCCCACAAAAGCAAGAATTCCTCGTCCTCGGCGTACTTGATCCGCCCGTCTGCCTCCCCGACCACGCCGGCCTCCTTCCAGAGGAAGTCGACCCGTCCGATCGTGCCGCTGTCATCGCCAAGGACAACTTGCGAGCGGGGGATCGGCAGGTCGTGTTCGCGAAACATCACTCGGGAGACGCTCTCCAGTGCCGACTCTGAGAGTGGCTCGGCGAAGTCGATGACCTCGAGTGCCCGCACCCGGCCGGGCCATCGACGGCAGTCGGCCGCGATCGCTCGCAACTCCTCCATCGTGGTGAGGCCACGGTGCAATGCGCTGTCGGCGGTGACCACCCCTGCCCGAAACGACGACGTGCGGGCGATGTCGAACACGGTGCGCGACGGCACGGTTTGGCGTACGTCGTTGACAACGACGATGTGTGCCGGCGGGAGGGCGGAACGCAGCGCCCGGACCCCCGGTAGGGCGGCGGGCGTCTGTCCGGCCGCCGCCGGGCGGGTCACATCGAGATCCGCGTCGCGCGGGCCCAGCAGCGCGATCGAACGGAGCAGCGCCGCGGTGCGATGGCTCGCCGCAGCCGCCGGACCCAGCCGCTGGAGTGCAGCCGACGTGTGGATTGCGAGGGAATCGATCGACGTCCCCGCTGCCGGGTTGATGTAGATGCCTGCGCGCACTGCGAGCCATTCACCGCGTCGTAGCAAACCCTCGATCTGGCGCGAGGTGAAGCCCGCAGCGAGTGCGTCTGCCCTGGTGAAGAGAGCTCCGGACGTCGCCGCCTGCTCCCAGTCCTCGATCCGCATGGGTCAACCGTGCCCAGTTCCGCTGGGCGCTGCCGGCGTTGTCCACAGGCAGCTCCGTCAGCACCCCGCCAGAGAGGCTGACTTCACCCACTAAAACCACCGTATCGGCGCCCTCAGCGGTCAGATTCGGTGGTTTCAGTGGGTGAAGTCGAAGGGGGGAGGTGGCACCGCCATGTTTCACCGTCACCAGGGTCGGTAGCCTGCGCGGATGCGAAGACGGGACCCGAGGCAGGCGCGCTACCTGACGTTCGCGTCGCTGCGCTGGGTATGGCGCCAGCGGGCATTCACTCCGTGGTACCTCGTCCGCTACTGGCGGTTCTTCGTGTGGAAGGCGCGCAACCCACACATCGTCACCGAGGGCTTCGTCTTCCTCGGCAAGGACGTCGAGCTCTATGCCCGCAAGGGCTTCGGGCGGATGGTGATCGGCCGTTGGGTGCACATCGGCAGCGGCAACGCGATCCGCTGCCACGAGGGCAACCTGCGAATCGGCGACAAGTGCGTATTCGGCAAGGACAACACCGTCAACTGCTACCTCGACATCGAGTTCGGCGAGGCGGCGCTGGCCGCCGACTGGGTTTACATCTGCGACTTCGACCACGTCTTCAACGACATCCACGTGCCGATCAAGGACCAGGGAATCGTCAAGGAGCCGGTGCGCATCGGGCCGGACGTCTGGATCGGGCAGAAGGCCTCGGTGCTGAAAGGCGTGACCATCGGTCAGGGATCGGTCATCGCGGCTCACGCGCTGGTCAACAAGGACGTGCCGCCGTGGTCAGTTGCGGTCGGCGTGCCGGCGCGGGTCATCCGCAACCGGCTGGAGGACTACCAGGCAGCGGAACTTCAGCGCCTCGCGCACGCCGACATCGCCCGAAAGGTGGCTGCCGCTGCGCAGGACGTGGTGACCGGCAGGCGCAAGGTCGGCAGGTGAGCGGTCCGCTCTCAGCCGGCGGGCGTATCCCCGGAGAGCAAGTCGCTGCGACCGTAGAGCACCCGAAGCGGGACCTTCGCCTCGGCGACGAAGCCGGCCCGCAGCGCCCTTTCCTCTCGTACGGCGACCTCGAACACTGACGCCGTACGCCGGGCGATCGCCGTCCAGGTGTAGTCGCGTGCCAGCAGGGCGCGCGCATCGCGGACCAGCCGTTGCGCCAACACCTCGTCTCCGAGGAGCCGCGTCACGGCGTCGGCGAGCTCAGCGTGGTCGCCGGGCGCGAAGCGCAGTCCCGTGCTGTCGTGGTCGACGAACTCGCGCAGCCCGCCGGTGTCCGCGACGACCAGCGGCGTGCCGGCCGCCGCGCATTCGAGGGCCACCATGCCAAAAGGCTCGTAGATCGACGGTACGACGGCGCAGTCGGCGGCGGCCGCGAGCACAGCGAGTTCGGCCGGCTCGAGAAAGCCCATGAAGGAGACCGCGCGGGACACCCGCAGCTGCTTCGCCAGATCCTGCAGCTCGGTCTCATGCGTACCGACACCGGCGACGACAAGACGTAGCCCCGGGTGCCGGCGCCGTAGCCGCGGGAGTGCAGCGAGGACTGTCTGGACGCCCTTCTCGTACTCCAGCCGTCCGGCGTAGAGCAGCACCGGAGCCTCGGCGGACGCGAGGTTCTGGCGCAGCGTCGCCACCGCCGTGTCGTCCGCCGACCAGTGCTCGAGGTCGATTCCATTGGGTACGACGTCGACCTTCTCGGGCGGCAGGGCGAAGAGCCGGATCACCTCGTGGCGCATGTACGACGAGCAGGTGATCACCCGACGTGCCTCGTAGGTGAGCCACCACTCGACCGAGTGGACCGCGCGGTTGACCGGGCCGGGGAGGAAGCCCTGGTGCCGGCCCGCTTCGGTCGCATGCACCGTCGCTACGACTGGGCTGCCGGTGTGGTCCTTCAGGGTCTTCGCGGCGTGCGCGACCAGCCAGTCATGCGCGTGGATGACATCGGGCGTGAAGTCCTCGAGCACCATCAGCGCGGCACGGACGAGCCCGTGGTTGAGCGCCATCACCCAGGCGAGAAGCTCCTCGAAAGGCACCAGCGGCGGGTCCTCGCCGACGCGCACCACCCGGACCCCTTCGACGACCGAGTCGGCCGGGGCGTCTGGGTGGTCGCGGCTCACGACGACGACGTCGTGCCCGGCGCAGACCAGCGCCGTCGCGAGGGCGTGCACATGCCGGCCGAGCCCACCTACCACGCGCGGCGGGTACTCCCAGGACAGCATCAGGACATTCATCAGGGGCCGATCGTCGCATCCCGGCGGGCGAGGCGCCGCGCGTCGAGATGACCGAACGGCCCGTCGACGGAGCGCCATCGCGCGGCAACCCGATCAGCCGCCTCGTCACGTCGCGCGGCCAGCAGGTCGGCGAGCTCGGTGAACCGCGCCAGATGCGTGGAGTGCCGGGCCCGTGCGTAGGACGCCGCGCTGTCCTTGGTGACCATGAACGCCCAGTCGCTCGAGGTCAGCAGGAAGGCTTCCCGCGCAAGCTGGTCGAGAGCGGGGATCCGCTGCCCCGGTCGCGCAGCCACCGTCTTGTCGACGATGTCGAGCAGCCGGTGCTGCGCCTCCTGAGACTCCTCGACGAGGTCACGCACTGCCGCGCCGTCCCACACCCGCCAGTCCTTGCCGGAGCCCCACGAGCCTGACTGCAGGCAGACCGGTCCAGCCACGTGCCCCGAGTCGATCGCGGTAGCCAGCGTCGTCAGCTGGATCCCTGCCTCGGGTAGCAGGCGGAGCACCGCTGCCAGCCAGTCCGGACCCTCCAGCCACCAGTGACCGAAGAGCTCGGTGTCGTAGCCGACGACGACCAGCCCGGGCCGGCCGCGGCGCGCGGCGACCTCGACGAGCCGACGACGTACGACGTCGACGAAGTCCACCGCATCTACCTGCGCAGCACGCTGCGCCCGGTCGGCTTCGTAGGGCTTCTTCTCATGGTCGGCGACCCGCTTGCCGGTGACGCGGAACGGTCGGATGCCGGTCGGGTGGTCGTAGTGGTGGAAGTCGCGGTACCACCGCCCTCCGGGGTAGCCCGACCGAGGTGACCAGACGCGGTAGGTGACCTCGAGGTCCCGGCCGAAGGCGACCACCTCGGTGTCGCCGACGCGCCACCCGGCACCGGTCGCCAGCGGGTCGTCACGCACCGAGCCGAGCAATGTCGGCCCGTCGACCAGGAAGTGACCGACGCCCGCATCGGCGTACGACGACTCGAGGCCGGGCCGGTAGCCGCACTCGGGCGCCCAGACGCCTCGCGGCCGCTGACCGAGCCGCAGCGTCTGGTCGTCCAAGCCGACGCCGAGCTGGGCGTCGACAAGAAGCCGGTCGACGAGGAGCGGCTGGAACGGATGCGTGGCCGGTCCGCCAAGCAGCTCGATCACCCCGCTGTCGGCCAGCCTGCGGAGCACCGGAGAGCCGCCGTAGAGCCAGTGCTGCTCGAAGCTCTCCAGGGCTCGAGTGGCGCGCCGATGCTCACCAGCTGCGACGTCGGGGAAACGCCCCGACGCGGCGAGCTCGACGGCGCGGGTCTGCCAGTAGCCGAGCCAGGTGTGCTGCGCACGCAGCACGTAGGGATCGTCGAGCATCGCGTGCAGGACCGGTGTGACTCCCAGCGTCAACACGTCACGCCGGCCCTCGTCGGCGAGGCGGCCGAGCAGGTCGAAAAGCGGCAGATAGGACGATGACCAGGCTTGGTGCAGCCACTCCTCGCCGACCGGCCAGGTCCCGGCGTGCGTCAGCCAAGGCAGATGCGTGTGGAGCACCACACAGCAGGAGCCGACCGGTTCGCTCACGATGCGCGCGTCGGCGCACGTCGTACGCCGACGACCACGAGGTCGAGGGCTGTGTCGACAGCGTGCGCTGAGAGGTCGAAGTCGGCCGCGGTGACCGACTTCACGATCGACCGGAGCCGGCTCGGCCAGGTGTCCGGCGCTGTCGCGAGCTGGGCTTCGACGAGCGAGCCGTGACGTCTCTCCCAGCGCCGCAGCCGGGGCCCGTGGGAGACCCCGAGCATCCGTGCGACGTCGAAGTGCGGAGCGACCAGGGTGAGCAACTCGTCCGCGGAGAGCTCCCGGGTGTGGAACGGGTTGACCGGCACCGCCAGCCCGGGGGAGAAGGTGAAGCGGTTGGGGGTCGTGAGCACCAGCGTGCCGGCCGGGCGCAGCACCCGCGCGCACTCGGCGACGAAGCGCGGCTGGTCCGGCAGGTGTTCGACCACCTGCGAGCTGACCACCGCCTCGACCGCACCGTCCGCGAGCGGGAGCCGGTGCAGATCGGCGCGGATAACGTCGACGATCGGGTAACGCTCAGCGGCGTGCGCGGCCGCCTCGGGCGCAAGGTCCGTGCCGATGACACGACCGGCGCCAAGGCGATGGAGCAGCGCTGCGCCATAACCTTCGCCGCAGCCCGCGTCCACCACGATCGCGCCGCGGCAGAACGGCGCGATCGCCAGGTAGGCCGCCTCGTGTCTCCGGTACCAGTAGTTCTCGGCGTCGATGCCGGGCAGGGTTCGCTCGCCGGTCAGGGTGAGCGCGGGAGCGGGCACGACCAGGACGGTAGCTCTTGATTTGACCCGCTAACAAATGCAAGCAACGCTGTCCGTACGCCGCTGCAGTCCTCCCCCGAAAGGTCGCGACAGGCATGAACATCGTCGTCTGCGTGAAGCAGGTGCCCGACACGTGGGCTGAGAAGAAGCTCGACCCGTCGGACAAGACCCTCGACCGCGCGTCGGTCGACGGGGTCATGAACGAGATCGACGAGTACGCCGTCGAGGAGGCGCTGCGCCTCAAAGAGGCGCACGGCGGTGAGGTGACAATCCTCACCATGGGTCCGGCCAAGGCCGTCGAGACCATTCGCAAGGCGCTGTCGATGGGTGCGGACAAGGCGGTTCACCTCACCGACGAGGCGCTGCACGGTTCGTGCGCCGTACAGACCTCCTACGCGTTGGCGCAGGCGCTCGGCACCCTGGAGTACGACCTCGTCCTCACCGGCTCGGAGGCGACGGACTCGCGCAACTCGGTGATGCCGGCATTGCTCGCCGAGCGTCTCGGCCTGCCGCAGATGTCGCTGGCCAAGAAGGTCGAGGTCGACGGCACCACGCTGCGCGTGCACCGGCAGACCGAGAACGGCTACGACGTCCTCGAGTCGTCGATGCCCGCTGTGGTGAGCGTGGTCGAGAAGATCAACGAGCCTCGTTACCCGTCCTTCAAGGGGATCATGGCGGCGAAGTCCAAGCCGCTGACCACGCTGACGATCGCCGACGCCGGCATTGCCGCAGACCAGGTCGGGCTTGCGAACGCCACCAGCCGCGTGGCGGATTTCGCGGCCCGTCCGCCGAGGACCGCCGGCACCGTGATCAAGGATGAGGGCGACGGCGCGCAGAAACTGGCCGAGTTCCTCCAGTCGCAGAAGTTCATCTAGGAGCCCAGATATGGCAGAGATCCTCGTCCTCGTCGAGCACGCTGACGGGATGACCAAGAAGGTCACCCTCGAGATGCTCACGAAGGCTCGTCAGCTCGGTGAGCCCAGCGCTGTCTTCGTCGGCGCTGCGGGCCAGGCCGGCGCGGTGACCGCCAAGCTCGGCGAGTATGGCGCGCAGAAGGTCTACGTCACTGAAGGCGAAGACTTCGTCAACCACCAGACCGCTCCCGTTGCTGCTGTGCTGGCGAAGATCGTCGCCGACGTCGCGCCGGCGGCCGTCTTCATTGCCTCGTCTCCCGGCGGCAAGGAGGTCGCTGCGCGACTCGCGGTCAAGATCGGCTCCGGGCTGCTGCCCGACGCCGTCGATGTCGGCGAGGGCTTCGTGGCCACGCAGAACGCCTTCGGCGGGGCGACCGTAGTGCAGTCGACGGTGTCGGCAGGTACGCCGATCATCTGCCTGCGTCCCAACAGCACTCCACCCGAGGCCGCACCCGCCACGCCGGTGACGGTTCCCGTCGAGGTGGCCCTCTCGGACTCGGACAAGGCAGCTCGGATCGTGGAGCGCGTGGTGGAGGCCAAGGGTGGGCGACCGGAGCTCACGGACGCGGCGATCGTCGTATCCGGTGGTCGCGGGCTCGGTGCCGCCGAGAAGTTCTCGGTGGTCGAGGAGCTTGCAGATGCACTCGGTGCCGCTGTCGGCGCGTCACGGGCCGCTACCGATGCCGGCTGGTACCCCCACCAGAACCAGGTGGGTCAGACCGGCAAGACCGTCTCACCTCAGCTCTATGTCGCGATCGGGATCTCCGGCGCGATCCAGCACCGGGCGGGCATGCAGACCTCGAAGACCATCGTGGTGGTCAACAAGGACCCCGACGCGCCGATCTTCGCTCTCGCCGACTTCGGCGTCGTCGGTGACCTGCACACCGTGGTCCCGGCGTTGACCGCGGAGATCGTCAAGCGCAAGGGCTGACCGGCGCACCGTTTAGAGTCCGCTCCACCGACGTGACGATCTTTTGCGAGGGGACTTGATGTCCAGCTGGGACAAGCGCGAACCGAAAGCGCACCGCAAGACTGTTGACGCGCTGCTGCGTACGCAGCTCCGCGACGCGGTCGGGCCGTTCTCGCCGTTCTGGCGTGAGCGTTTCGCGGCGCTCAGGCTGACCCCAGCGTCGATCGACGGAGTCGCTCACCTGTCGAAGATTCCTGCGGTAGGGGAGCGGGATGTCTGCCCCGACGGCGATCCGCGGGGGGCGGCTCGCCTCGTTCTCCAAGCGGACGAAGCCGGATTCGCGATGCACGCCCGCGGCCCGGATCTGCGCAAGGCCCTTGTTCGTCGAGTGGTGGGCGCCGCGGCATACCGTCGCCAGGTCGAAGCGGAGATCAGGCCGACGACCTACCAGTACGCCGGAAGTGCGCTGACCTTCCCGATCGCCTCGACCCGCTCCGATCTCGACCTCATGGCCCGGGCCGGCAACCGTGCGTGGCAGGTGCTCGGCCTCAACTCGAGTGACGTGCTCGTCTCTGCCGTGCCGGTCGCCGCGAGGCTCCACCACGAGGCACTTCGTCTCGCTGCACTCGGCGCAGGCGCACCCGCGCTGTTTCCGGGAGACGATCTGCTCGCCTTGGCCGAGACGATGCGGGTGGTGCCCGCCACCGTGCTCGCGGTCGAGCCGACCACGGCCGCGGACCTGCTGGCCGATCTGGCAGAGACTGGGACGCCGCTGGAGACGCTCAGGACGGTTCTCCTCCTTGGTGCGCCCTCGGACGATCAACGGGTGGCGGTCAGCGAAGCCCTCGCCGCTGCCGGGTCCAGCGCAGCCCGGGTGCTGGCGCTGCACGGACCGGCTGAGGGGCGGGTGCTCTGGGCCGAGTGCGTGCCCGGCTCGGGGCTGCACACCTACCCAGACCTCGACATCACCGAGCTCGTGGATCCCGACACCGGCGACGACGCCGATGCTGGCTCCGGTGGCGAGCTCGTCATCACTCAGCTCGGCTTCCGTGGCAGCGCCTTGCTGCGGTGGCGCACGGGAGAGGTCGCGGGCGGCCCGATCGCCAGGGATGCCTGCCGGTCCTGCGGGCGCACCGTGCCGCGGGTGCCGTCGTCGCTGCAGACCGGAGCCTTCGTGACTCCGCTCGAGACGTCCGGTGGCGAAGTCCTTGCTGACCTCCGGGCGGTGGCCGGTGCGCTCTCGGGGCGATCGGACGTCGCCGACTGGCGGATCGAGGTGCGTAAGGCACAGCGTTCGCAGCTCGATGAGTTGCTGATCTTCATCGACCCTCGGGGCGACGAGACCGAGTCAGCGGTCGGCGTCTACCGCGACGTGCGGGCCGTAGCCGGCATCGCGCCGACGCAGATCGTCGTCGTGGGGGCAGACCAGCTAGCCGCGCTGGGTGGGTCAGGTCGGCCGGACGAGGCCGTGAGCACCCGGATCGCCGTACGCCGGTAGGCTGGGGGGGCGATGCCCTACCTCGACCACGCGGCGACGACACCGGTGCACCCTGAGGTGCTCACGGCGATGACGCCGTACTTCACCCTTGAGGCCGGCAATCCCTCGTCGCTGCACGCCGCCGGCCGCCGCGCCCGCCGCGCGGTCGAGGAGTCCCGCGAGACCATCGCCCGAGCGGTCGGCGCTCGACCGTCGGAGATCATCTTCACCGCCGGCGGTACGGAGAGCGACAACCTCGCGGTCAAGGGCATCTTCTGGGCCCGCCGAGCGCGCGACCCGCGCCGGGTGCGGATCATCGCGAGCAGCATCGAGCATCACGCGGTGCTCGACACGGTCGAGTGGCTGGTCGCCCACGAAGGCGCGGCGATCACCTGGCTCCCGGTCGACGACTGCGGGCGGGTGCACCCGGACTCGCTTCGTGCCGCCCTTGCCGAAAGCGCAGACGTCGCGCTGGTCAGCGTGATGTGGGCCAACAACGAGGTCGGCACCGTGCAGCCCGTGGCCGAGCTCGCCGCCATCGCTCGCGAGCACGACGTGCCGTTCCACACCGACGCGGTGCAGGCGCTCGGCGCCGTTCCCGTCGACTTCGCTGCGTGCGGCGCCGACGCTCTCACCGTGACCGGTCACAAGATCGGTGGCCCCAAGGGAGTTGGTGCGCTGCTCCTTCGAGTCGGCGTCGACTGCACTCCGCTGCTGCATGGCGGTGGGCAGGAGCGCGACGTCCGCTCCGGCACCCTCGACACTCCCGGGATCGTCGGTTTCGCGGTGGCCGTGGAGCGCGCCGTGGCTTCCGCCGCCGAACGCTCAGCTCGACTCACCGTGCTGCGCGACCAGCTCATCGCCGAGGTGACCAAGATCGTCCCGGACGCCGTGCTGAACGGCGATCCTGACCGCCGCCTGCCAGGCAACGCCCACCTCTCCTTCCCGGGCTGCGAGGGCGACTCCCTGCTGCTGCTCTTGGACGCTCGCGGCATCGAGTGCTCCACCGGAGCAGCGTGTACGGCCGGCGTCGCCCGCCCGAGTCATGTGCTTCTCGCCATGGGCCTGCCGGAGGACCGCGCGCGCGGCTCGCTGCGCTTCTCCCTCGGTGACAGCTCCACCGCAGCCGATGTCGCGGCCGTCGCCGAGGCGATCGGCCCGGTTGTCGAGCGGGCCCGCCGCGCCGGTCTTGCCGGCGGGTCACGCTAAGACGGCCCGGGTAGGCGAGAGCTGATCTGATGCGTGTCCTCGCGGCGATGTCCGGCGGTGTCGACTCGGCTGTTGCCGCTGCTCGAGCTGTCGACGCGGGCCACGACGTCACAGGCGTGCACCTCGCGCTCTCGCCATCTCCCGCGGCGCACCGCGACGGGGCGCGCGGGTGCTGCACTCTCGAGGACGCGCGTGATGCCCGCCGGGCCGCTGACGTCCTCGGTATCCCGTTCTACGTATGGGACATGGCGCAACAGTTCCGGGACGAGGTCGTGGACGACTTCGTCGCTGAGTACGCCGCCGGCCGTACCCCAAACCCATGCCTGCGATGCAACGAGCGCATCAAGTTCGCGGCGGTCCTCGACAGAGCGCGGGCCTTAGACTTCGACGCGGTGTGCACCGGTCACTACGCGCGGCTGGTCGACGGCGCGCGGGGCCGCGAGCTGCACCGGGCGGCCGATGTGGCGAAGGACCAGTCCTACGTCTTGGCAGTGCTGATTTCCGACCAGCTCGCCGGTGCCATGTTCCCCCTCGGCGACTCGGTGAAGGCGGTGGTGCGCGCCGAGGCGCAGACTCGCGGTCTGGCGGTGGCAGACAAGCCTGACTCGCACGACGTCTGCTTCATCCCGTCCGGAGATACGCGAGGCTGGCTTGACGAGCGGATCGCTGCGTCGCCGGGTGCCGTCATCGAGGCGGGCCGTGTCATCGGTCGCCACGAGGGCACCCACGGGCTGACCGTCGGTCAACGTCGCGGCCTCGCCCTGACCGATCCGGCCGCCGACGGCCGGCCGCGCTACGTGCTGGCGATTTCCCCGGTGACCAACACGGTCACGGTCGGGCCGGCCGAGGGCCTTGACGTCACGAGGATCACCGGCGTGCGGCCGCGGTGGACCGGGGCCCTACCGCCCGTCACCTTCGACTGCTTGGTGCAGATCCGCGCACACGGCGGCGTCGTACCGGCGACCGCTGCATGCGTAGGAGATTCGGTCGAGATCGCGCTTGCCGAACCGCTGCGCGCGGTGGCACCAGGTCAGGCCGCCGTGATGTACGACGGGAGCCGCGTCGTCGGGTCGGCGACCGTCGACACCACCGGCTGACGACCCCGGTGAGTGAGTCCTCGCCCGGGCTGGGTAGGCTGCGTCACATGGCAGACGTGCGACTTACCGACCTCGAGATCATCCAGCGCTATTCCATCGCTGTTCGCGGTGAGACCGCTGACCGTGAGGAGCTCGCGGCGGCCTTACGCGCTGACCTGAACTGGCTCGAGGGGGGTGCCCGCGCCCGTCGTACGGCGGTCAGCGACGACGACTCGGATACGGCGACGGACGAACCTCGTCGAGCCGCCATCAGGTCCGCGCCCCGAGCGCCGGCGCGGCCTTCGCCCAAGCCGGCGGCTCGCAAGGCTTCGACGCCTAAGCCGGCTGCTCGCAAGGCTTCGACCCCCAAGCCGGCGGCTCGCAAGGCCCCGACGCCTAAGCCGGCTGCTCGCAAGGCTTCGACGCCCAAGCCGGCTGCCCGGCGCGCGGTCGCCCCCGCGAAGCGCGCGACGAAGAAGACGACCAAGCCGGCTGCCCGACGCGGTCGCTAGCGCGTCGCGGAGCCGATGGACCTCGACTGGCCCACGGGTGCAGCGACCGGTGTCGGGTCGATGCCGGGCGACGACCCGCTCGACGCTGCCATGGTCGTCGCGGGCGAGCTTCCCGACTTAGGCCACCTCCCGGAGCTGCCCTCCCGCGGCCCCGGCGCCGGCATGGTCGGCCGAGCGGCCGCGATGCTGGTCGACCTCCACGTGGACCTGCAGCCGTCCGGGTGGCGCATGACGTCGCGCAGTGGGCTGGACGAGCAGCGTGCCCGCGATCTGTTGGCGCGCGACCTCGACGCGCTGGAGGTCGCCTTCCTCGGCTACACCGGCCTGCTGAAGGTGCAGGTCACCGGTCCCTGGACCCTCGCGGCTGGAGTGGAGCTCCATCGCGGTGATCGCGTCCTGCGTGACGTCAGTGCCCGGCGAGACCTGCATGCGTCGTTGGCCGAGGGGGTCGCGGCCCACCATGCGGAGGTGGCTCGCCGGGTGCCGGCGGCCACGGTGGTCGTGCAGCTGGACGAGCCCTCGCTCCCCGCTGTCCGCGCCGGTCATGTGCCCACAGCCAGCGGCTTCGGCGCGCTGCCGGCTGTGGGCGACCCGGAGCTCACCGCCGCACTGTCGGAGGTCGGCACCCGCAGCGGTGCGCCCTACGGTGTGCACTGCTGCGCCTCCAACGTGCCGCTCGGCGTGCTGAGGGCGGCGCGGCCGGCCTTCGTCTCCGTCGACGCGGCGCGGCTCTCGCCCCGGAACGATTACGACGGTCTTGGCGGGCTGTTGGACGACGGCGCCCACCTGCTCCTCGGCCTGCTGCCGGGAGTCGACGTCGACCTCGGCGGCACGTCGGTCGGGCAGACCGCCTTGCCCGCCCGGCGACTGTGGCGGGACCTGTCCTTTGCGCCGGAGGACCTCGCCCGTCGCGTCGTCCTCACACCTGCGTGCGGACTGGCCGGTGCGTCGCCGGCGTACGCTCGCGCAGCGCTGGCCAGGCTGCGCGAAGCTGCCCGCAGCCTCGTCGAAGCACCGGAGGAGTCGTGACCTCGCCACCTGACATGGCCGACCGCCCCGAGCAGACGCTCGACGGTGTGCCGGTCATTGCCGCCGAGCGGCACGCCGAGCTCTCGCAGGTCGTGGAGGATCACCGCTACCGCTACCACGTGCTCGATGCGCCGACCATCGCCGACGGCGAGTACGACGAGCTCATGCGCGAGCTCGAGGCGCTCGAGGGCGACTACCCCAGTCTGCGCACTCCGGGCTCGCCGACGCAGCTGGTCGGCGGCAGCGCGTACACGACGCTCTTCACCCCAGTCGAGCACCTGCAGCGGCTGATGAGCCTGGACAACGCGTTCACCGATGCCGAGCTCGACACGTGGGCCGGTCGGGTCGACCGTGAGGTTGGAGCGGGTCGCGCGTCCTACCTGTGCGAGCTGAAGATCGACGGTCTCGCGGTTGCTCTGGTCTACGAGCAGGGTCGGCTGACGCGGGCCGCGACCCGCGGCGACGGCCGCACCGGCGAGGACGTGACGCCCAACGTCCGCACGCTCGACGATGTGCCTGACGTCCTTACCGGATCGGACATCCCGGCCCTTCTGGAGGTGCGGGGCGAGGTCTTCTTCCCGGTCGCCGACTTCGAGCAGCTCAATGTCACCCTGGTCGAGGCCGGCAAGGCGCCGTTCGCCAACCCCCGCAACGCCGCCGCCGGGTCGCTGCGGCAGAAGGACCCGAGGGTCACGGCGAGCCGACCACTGCGCATGCTGCTGCACGGCATTGGGGCGCAAGACGGCTTGGCGGCGGAGACCCAGAGCGGGGGCTACGTCGCGCTTCGCGATCTGGGCCTACCGGTGTCGTCGCGGTTCGAGGTCTTCGGCGACCTGCCGGGGGTGCAGGACTACGTCCGGCGCTGGGGTGCGCACCGGCACGATCTCGAGCACGAGATCGACGGCGTCGTGGTCAAGGTCGACTCGCTGGCCCTGCAGCGTCAGCTCGGATCCACGTCGAAGTCACCGCGCTGGGCGATTGCGTTCAAGTACCCCCCTGAGGAGGTCACCACCCGGTTGGTCGCCATCGAGGTCAACGTGGGACGCACCGGTCGGGTCACGCCGTACGCCGTCATGGAGCCCGTCAAGGTCAGCGGCTCGACGGTCAGCCAAGCCACTCTGCACAACGCGGACGAGGTACGACGCAAGGGGGTGCGGCCGGGCGACATGGTCGTGCTGCGCAAGGCCGGCGACGTCATCCCGGAGGTGCTCACCTTCGTCGCGGACGACCAGCACGACCGGCGAGCGGTATGGCAGATGCCCAGCGAGTGCCCTTCATGCGGGACGCCGCTGGCGCCGGCGAAGGAGGGCGATGTCGACCTGCGCTGCCCCAACGCGCGATCCTGTCCGGCACAGCTGCGCGAGCGGCTGTTCTTCGTCGCCGGTCGCGGCGCGTTCGACATCGAGAACCTCGGTTACGAGGCCGCTGCCGCTCTGCTCGACGCGGGACTGGTCGAGGACGAGGGTGACCTCTTCGCGCTCGACGCCGAGGTATTGCTGCGCAGCGAGTTCTTCCGACGCAAGGACGGCGAGCTCGCGGCCAACGCGGTGAAGCTGCTGGCCAACCTCGAGACGGCCCGCCACCGGCCCTTGTGGCGGGTCCTCGTCGCGTTGTCGATCCGCCATGTCGGGCCAACCGCGGCGCAGGCGCTCGCCCGGGAGATGCGCGCCGTAGGTCGGATCGCCGCGGCCACCGTCGAGGAGTTGGCCGCAGTCGAGGGTGTCGGGCCGATCATCGCTGCTGCGGTGGTCGAGTGGTTTGCCGTCGACTGGCACCGTGAGGTGGTCGAGAAGTGGCGCGCGGCCGGGGTGCGTCTCGCCGAGGAGACATCCGACGACGGGCCCCGGCCACTCGACGGGTTGACGGTGGTGATCACCGGGTCGCTGACCGAACACAGCCGCGACTCGGCGACCGAAGCGGTCCAGGCGCTCGGCGGCAAGGTCAGCGGCTCGGTGTCGAAGAAGACGTCCTTCGTCGTCGCTGGGGACTCGCCAGGGTCGAAGTACGACAAGGCGCTCCAGCTCGGCGTCCCAGTCCTTGACGAGCAAGGCCTGCAGGTCCTCCTGGCGGACGGACCGGACGCCGCGCGCGCTACCGCAGTCCGGGCAACCGAAGCGGACCGGGCTGGACTCGACGACTAGACCAGCCCCCAGTCCTCGGTGCGCGGCGGCGCCGTAGACTCGCCGTCATGGCTATCACCCGCGACGAGGTCGCGCACCTCGCTCGGCTGTCTCGGCTTGCCCTGAGTGAGGACGAGCTGGAGCACTTCGCTACGCAGCTCGACGTGATCCTCGGCGCCGTGGCGCGGGTGGCCGAGGTGGCCGCCGACGACATCGCCCCCACCAGCCACTCGGTTCCTCTCACGAACGTGTTTCGGCCCGACGAGGTGCGTCCGTCCCTCGACCCGGCGGCCGCGCTCGCTGCAGCGCCGGCGACTGAGGGCGCGCGATTTCGGGTGCCTCGCATCCTCGATGAGGAGAGTTAGGTGACTGACCTCACCCGACTCACCGCGGTCGAGACTGCTCGGGTCATCCGCGATGGCGAGGCCTCCGCGGTCGACGTCGCGCAGGCCCACCTCGACCGCATCGCCGCGGTCGACGGTCAGGTGCACGCCTTCCTGTACGTCGACACCGACGGCGCGCTCGCAGCGGCGCGCAAGGTCGACGAGCGTCGGCAAGCAGGCGAGCCGCTAGGACCACTCGCGGGCGTACCGCTGGCGCTCAAGGACGTCCTCACCATGGAGGGAGTGCCGACGACCTGCGGGTCGAAGATCCTGGAGGGGTGGCGCCCGCCCTACGACGCGACAGTCACCCGTCGGCTCAAGGCGGCCGGGGTGGTCATCCTGGGCAAGACCAACATGGATGAGTTCGCGATGGGTTCGTCGACGGAGAACTCCGCCTACGGGCCGACCCGCAACCCGTGGGACCTCGAGCGCATCCCGGGCGGCTCCGGTGGCGGCAGCAGTGCCAGCCTGGCTGCGTTCTTCGCCCCGCTGGCGATCGGCACCGACACCGGCGGCTCGATTCGTCAACCGGCCGCCGTCACCGGCACCGTCGGAGCGAAGCCGACCTATGGCGGCGCGTCGCGCTACGGCCTCGTCGCACTTGCGTCATCGCTGGACCAGGCCGGACCTTGCGCGCGCAACGTGCTCGACGCGGCGCTGCTGCACGAGACGATCTGCGGTCACGACCCACGTGACTCGACGTCGATCGACGCGCCCGTGCCACCCGTCGTCGAGGCGGCGCGTCAGGCCGATGTGCGAGGCATGCGCATCGGTGTGGTCCGGGAGTTCAGCGGCGACGGCTACCAGGCCGGGGTCGAGCAGCGCTTCCGCGAAGGCGTCGAGCTGCTGACCACGCTCGGCGCGGAGGTCGTCGAGGTCTCCTGCCCGCACTTCACCTACGCGCTCGCGGCGTACTACCTGATCCTGCCGAGCGAGTGCTCGTCCAACCTGGCCCGCTTCGACGCGATGCGCTACGGCCTGCGGGTCGGCGACGACGGCACGCGCAGTGCTGAAGAGGTCATGTCGATGACCCGCGACGCCGGCTTCGGCGACGAAGTGAAGCGGCGCATCATCCTCGGCACCTACGCGCTGTCGTCGGGCTACTACGACGCCTACTACGGCCAGGCGCAAAAGGTGCGCACACTGATCACCGAGGACTTCGCTGCCGCCTTCGAACGATGCGATGTCCTCGTGTCACCCACGACACCGACGACCGCCTTCAAGATCGGCGAGCGGGTCGACGACCCGTTGGCGATGTACCTCGCCGACCTCTGCACGATCCCGTCCAACCTCTCCGGCGGGGCGGCGATGAGCGTGCCCTGCGGGCTTGCTCCGGAGGACGGCCTGCCGGTCGGCCTGCAGATCATGGCGCCGGCGTTGGCCGACGACCGGATGTACCGCGTCGCCGCTGCCTTCGAGGCGGCGTACGCCGACGCTCACGGGCCGATCCTGGACGGAGCGCCCGCGCTGTGACTGTCATGACGGTGGACGACGCGCTCACCCGGTGGCAGCCGGTCGTCGGAATGGAGACCCACGTCGAGCTGGGGACGCAGTCGAAGATGTTCTGCGGCTGCACCACCGCGTTCGGCGGCGCACCCAACGCACACACCTGCCCGGTGTGCCTGGGTCTGCCAGGTGCGCTGCCGGTGGCCAACGAGGCGGCGATCCGCTACACCATCCTCATCGGGCTCGCCCTGCACTGCGAGATCGCGCAGTGGTGCCGGTTCGCTCGCAAGAACTACTTCTACCCGGACATGCCGAAGAACTTCCAGATCAGCCAGTACGACGAGCCGCTCTGCACCGATGGGTGGCTCGACGTGGAGTCCGGAGGCGAAACGCACCGCATCGGTATCGAACGGGTGCACATCGAGGAAGACACCGGCAAGAGCCTCCATGTCGGGGGGGCGACCGGGCGCATTCACGGCGCCGACCACTCGCTCGTCGACTACAACCGCGCCGGAATCCCCCTCGTCGAGATCGTCACCCGGCCGGACATCGGGTCGGCCGCCATCGCGAAGGCCTATGTCGCCGCGCTGCGCGACGTCGTGCGCGCGATCGGCGCGAGCGACGTGAAGATGGAGGAGGGGTCACTGCGCTGCGATGTCAACGTCTCCCTGCGCCCGATCGGCACCGAGGCGCTAGGCACCCGAGCTGAGGTCAAGAACGTCAACTCGCTGCGATCGGTCGAGCGGGCGGTCCACCACGAGGTCACTCGCCAGGCGGCGCGTCTCGAGGCCGGCGAGCGGATCGTGCAGGAGACCCGGCATTTCCACGAGGACTCCGGCACGACGACGTCGGGTAGGAGCAAGGAGGAGGCGCAGGACTACCGCTACTTCCCCGAGCCCGACCTCGTCCCGATCGCGCCGTCCCGGGAGTGGGTCGAGGAACTTCGGGCGACGCTGCCGGAGATGCCGGCGCAGCGCAGGCACCGACTCACTGCCGAGCTGGGGTTCTCCGACAGTGACCAGGCTGCGATGGCCAACGCCGGTGTGTTCGATCTGGTGCTCGCCACCGTCGAAGCTGGCGCACCTGCGGCCGACGCCCGCAATTGGTGGCTCGGTGACCTGCTGGCGCAGTCCAACACAGCGGACGTCGATCCCGGTGAGCTGGGGGTCACGCCGGTGCAGGTCGCCCGCGTCTGCGCGCTCGTCGCCGACGGCACCCTGACCGCGACGATGGCCAAGCAGGTCTTCGCCGGGGTCGTCGAGACCGGCGACGATCCGGATGCTGTGGTGGCCGCCAAGGGGCTCCGGCAGGTCAGCGATCTCGACGCGCTCGGCACGGCGGTCGACGAGGCGATAGCTGCTGCGCCCGATGTCGCGCAGAAGATCCGCGATGGCAAGGTCGCTGCGGTCGGCGCGCTCGTCGGCGCGGTGATGAAGTCGACCCGGGGCCAGGCCAACGCGGCCGTCGTACGCGACCTCGTCCTGCAGCGACTCGGCGTCGACCCCGCGTCTGCCTAGACGTGTGCCGACGTCTGGCTCTGCTGATAGTTGTCGTGGCGGCCGCCATGTGCGCCACCGTTGCGCCAGTCGGCGCGCATGAGAGCGACCCGACTGTGGTCACGATCCTCGACTCGATTACGCCTGCGCTGCCGGCCGGGGTGACGGTGCAGGTCGGGTCGAGCATCGCGGCGCAACTACTCGTGGAGAACTCCACGTCGATCCCGCTGCAGGCGGTCGCCGACACGGGTGAGGTGTTCCTCCGGGTTTCGTCGAGCGGCGTGGAGGCTAACTTCGGCTCACGCGCGTGGTACGAGTCGAATGCCCCGCAGGGC
The DNA here is from genome assembly GCA_046590575.1 of Mycobacteriales bacterium. Taxonomy (GTDB): domain Bacteria; phylum Actinomycetota; class Actinomycetes; order BP-191; family BP-191; genus DATLNF01. The sequence goes on from JBKJUS010000117.1 coordinate 33,743, forward strand.
CGAGCGCGGGTGCCGGCGACTCTCGGCGCGCCGCGTTTTGCCCGAGTGCAGGTGGAGCCGAGCTGGGGCTGGTTCGACCATCGGTTGCACCCATCCGAAGTCGTCGTCCCCCCTGCGGTGCGGGCTGGGAAGGTTCAGTCGCGACTGGCGAACTGGACCGTGCCGCTTCGGTACGGCGCGGCGGAGATCACCTTGCGCGGGCACCTCGAGTACCGCCCCGTGCTGGGCCGCATCGTCACGGCGCTTGCCTCGCGGGATCTTCCCAACGGCGTCGTGATGGCGACGGTCGATGGCCGACTGCCGGGCGTGTTCCTGCGCAACGACACGGGTGGTGAGGTCCGGGTGCTTGGTCCGGAGGGTGAGCTCTTTGCCCTGATCCGACCTGACTGGGTCGGCGTCAACCGGCGCAGCCGCGTGCATGTCGAAGACTCGCGGGCCAAGGGCGAGGAGGTCACTGCCGCGACATCGGGGGAGGGGCTCTCCGTCGTCTCCAACGCGCCGACGTATTCCTGGCTCGACCTGAGGCTGCGCTATAGCGAGCCGGTCGTGCCGGCCGAGGTCCAGCGCCGTCGTCGGCCGACGGTGCTGGTGCGGTGGACGATTCCCCTGGAGGTCGCCGGGGTGCGCACCGATGTGACCGGCACCACGAGCTTTGTGCCGTTCGACATAGCGGCCGGCGACGGGGCGGGAGGGACTTTGAGCGGTCGCGTCACTGCTGGCCTCGCGGGTCTCGCCGCTGTGCTGCTCCTTGTTGCGGCCGCCGTTCGCCGCCGCCGTCGAGCCTGACCGGGGCTGAGGCCGACGTACTCGGCAGCCCCGGGGGATAGATAGCACTTGACGGAGAGCAGGATCAGCCGCCAGCAACGAGAATGATTGGAGTAGAGCACGACGTTTGCGCCTCGGCCCCGTCGTGTGAGTACAAGCCTTGCCCTGACCCCCGGAGGCTAAGTTATGCGCACTACCCGTGTTCTCGCGCTCACCAGCGTACTGACGACCGCGCTCGTGCCAGCTTTCAGCCCCACGGCGGGCGCGGCGGAGGACCCAAGAGCGACGACTGGGGCGTTTGCCGCTCCGTTCGAGGAGGCCGGCGTCAAGTGTGTTGAGAACGCCAACAACGAGGACATCTGCAAGCCGGCCGGGGCCAGCGCCATCGTGCTCGCCAACGGCAAGATCCTCTACTGGGACGCCCTGGAGGGCGAGGAGGACGTCGAGCTCAACACGGTCGCGGAGTACGGCGCCGTCGCCCAGAATGACCAGAGCCGCGTGCTCTCGCTGCGCAACGGCAAGCCCTCTTGGACGGTGCCGAGCCCGGCGGACGGCGGGGCCAACCCCGACGGCGCGCCGGAGGAGCCTGCCGTCCCGGGCGGCCCCGGAGTCGTGGACAACAACCCTCGCAATGACGGGGACCTTTTCTGCTCCGACCAACTTCAGCTCGCTGACGGGCGCATCTTCGTCGCAGGTGGCACTCAGTACTACTCCGAGCCGGGAATCTCAGGGACGCCCTACGGCGTCACCGAGCTGCAGGGCCTGAAGAACGCCCGCATCTTCGACCCCGCGACGCAGGTGTGGACGCAGACCGCGTCCATGACCTACAGCCGCTGGTATCCGTCGCTCACCACGTTGCCCGACGGCACGATCCTGGCAGTCTCCGGTGTGTCGAAGCTGATCAAGCCGTTCTACCCGACCCGGCCGGCTGACTCCGGCAGTAACGTCAAGCAGTCAGAGACCTACAACCCGAAGACTGGCACCTGGGTGGTCAACCCCGCCTCGGCCGACCGTTCGCTGCCGCTCTACCCCCGGATGCACCTGCTGCCCAACGGCCACGTCTACTACGACGCCGCCGGACAGACGTTCAACCCGTCCGGCCAGTCCTACGACGAGGCGCTGTGGAACATTGCTGCGTCGTACGACCCCGCGAAGAAGACCTGGACCGACCTCGGTGTGCCCGGTCTGGGCACGACGTCGCCCGGCTTCCGCGGCTCGTCGTTCTCGACGGCTCTGACGCTTCGCCCGCCGTACACCAGCGCATCCTTCCTTTCCGCCGGGGGGGTTTCGGGAGTGTCGCCTGGCACGGGTACCGCGATCGCCACCAGCCAGATCAACACGGTGGACACGTCTGGTCCGGTGCCGCGGCTGACTACCAAGGTCGGCGGCACGCTCAACATCCCTCGCTGGTACTCCACCGGGGTCGCGCTGCCCACGGGTGAGGTCCTCGCCGTCAACGGCTCGAGCTTCGACGAAGTTGTGGCTCCGGGCGGTGGAATTCCGGTGAAGACCCCGGAGATCTACGACCCGGAGACCAACAAGTGGACCAAGCTGGCCCCCCAGGCCAAGGCCCGGACCTACCACAACACCGCCGTGTTGTTGCCGGACGGTCGGGTCCTCGTCGGCGGTCACGCTCCGATCAACACCGGCTACGGTGCGGCCAACCCGGCGGCTGAGCCGCTGGGGTTCTCGCCGGCGTTGCGCGACCCGTCGTTCGAGATCTTCAGCCCGCCGTACCTCTTCAAGGGGCCGCGGCCGGTCATCACCGACGTTGCCGGCTCACTGGCCTACGGCAAGCGGATCACTGTCGCAGTCACGGATGCGGCTTCGATCAAGTCGGTGGTCGTCGTGCGCAACACTGCGCTGACCCACCTCGTCGATGCCGACCAGCGCACGGTCGAGATGCCGATCGTCGCCCGCGACGCCAGGTCCGTGACCGTCGTCGCGCCGCCGTCGTCCACGATCGCCCCCGCTGGGCCGTACATGCTCTTCGCCAACCGGGACAGCGGCTCCGGCCTTGTCCCTTCGGTGTCGCGGCAGGTCTTCGTCGGCGCGCCGGTGCCGGCTGCGCTTCGGGCCCAGATCGCGGCCAACACGCGGTCGGCGGTCTCGTCGGAACTCGCTGCCCGGGGGAGAGGTTCGGCTGCGTCGGGCGCCAACTCCGGCTCCGCTCCGGCTGCCCGCCCGGCTCAGCCCGCGCCCCGTCCTGCACCTGCGCCAGCCACAGCGGTCGCACATGTTGTCTCTCGTGGCAACCTCGCCTCGACCGGGCCGACGGACTACGTGCTGCCCGGTCTGGTGGCGCTCGCTCTCGCGGCGGTCGGTCACACTGCCGCGCGGCGGCTCAGGCCACGCAGCGCTCGGCAAGCCGGCTGAGCAGCTCCGCCATCAGTCGCGGCTGCTCAAGCGGCAGGTAGTGCGTGCCGGCCACCACACTCAGCTCGGCGCTGGGGGTGGTGGCCGCTGCTCGCGAGACATCCGCGACGCTGGCGAGCATGTCCTTGCGCCCGGTCACGAACAGGCTTGGGCAGCCGAGGTTTTCGAGCTTCATCGGGTGGTGCTGCGCGATGCCGAGCGCGAGCGTGAAGTACCAGCGGAAGTCGTGCTGGGCGAATCCGTCGAGCGTGGCGCGCATCGTCTCCACGTCGATTCCGCGGTCGACGACACCGAGGCGGGCGAGGCGCCTGACGAGCTGCGGTGTGGGTTCCACCCGGCGGGACACGACGCCGATGGCCGGCCCGGCCCTTCGCATCACTCGCGCGGCCGCGACACCGACGCCATGGCGCAGCGGAGCCGGTACCCGACCGGGCGCGAACATCGCACCGAAGGTTCCGCCTGGCACTCCCGATACGGCG
>JBKJUS010000179.1:0-14012 GCA_046590575.1 Mycobacteriales bacterium
CAGGTCGGCGTGATCCCCCCGGTGGCAGCCGCCACCCAGCGCGAGCTCCGTGCGGACGTCGGGCTCGGACTGCTCGTCGTGATGAACTACGCCCTCGCGACCGGCGGAGTCGGCAACAACGTGAAGCTCTACGACATCGCCACCGACTGCACGAAGCCGACGTTGCTGTCGACGTACGACATGGGCCGTCGCTCCCCGCACGAGTTCTTCCTCTGGAAGGACGCGAAGCGCCCCGGCCGGGCGCTGGTCTACCTGGCCAACACGTTGTTCTCCCCCGACCTCGAAGTCGTCGACATCACCGACCCGAAGGCGCCGCGGCTGGCCGCGGTCTACGACCTCGGCGTCGACGCGACCGACCAAACCGCCGACGTGGTCGAGAGCGGCAGCGGCTACCTGCACTCGCTCTCGGTCAGCGACGACGGCACCCGCGCCTACATGGGCACCTGGGACTACGGCTTCTACGTCGCTGACACCTCGGCCCTCGCCGACCCCGCGCTGCCAGGCGCAGCGCTGCCGGTCATCCGTCCGCTGTCTCCAGGCCGGACCGACTACGGCGGCAACGTGCACGGTGCAGTGCGCGTCCCCGGCCGGCCTTACGCGGTCATGGTCGAGGAGGCGTACGCCAACGCCGGCAAGGGCTGCCCCTTCGGCTGGCTGCGGATGGCCGATGTCAGTGACGAGGCCAACCCGAAGACCCTTGGCGAGTTCAAGCTCGCAGAGAACGACTGCGACAAGGCCAAGGCAGTCAACGGCACCTTCACCTCGCACAACCAGACGGTCTTCCCCAACGTCGTGCTCATGGGTTGGTACGCCGGTGGCCTGCGGGCCGTCGACATCAGTGACCCGGCCAAGCCGGTCGAGGCGGGCGCCTTCGTGCCCAAGCCGACCTTCGAGCCGGGTCGACGGGACACCCGGCTGTTCTTCGCCCGATCCGAGGTGCCCCAGTGGGTCGGCGCGATGTGGTCCTACCCGGTCGTGCAGGACGGCCTGGTGTACGTCGCCGACATCGACCTGGGCCTCTACATCCTCACGTACACCGGCAAGCACGCGGCGGAGGTGAAGCAGGCTGCCTTCGTCGAGGGCAACTCATCCCCCTCGCGCTACACCAGAGCGACCCCGCGGATCACCCGGCCCGCGTCGTTGACGAATAGTCCCGCCATCGTCGTGCGGTCGCCGTACGCCGACCTGCCACTGCCCGCGCGGGCACTCCAGACGCCGTACGGGTTCTTCTGCGTCGGCACCTAAGCGCAGTCCCGCGGCCGCCTCGGTGGGCGCAAGCCGGTCGGCAGGTCCGGCTCGGCACCGAGCGGGAGCAGGATCTTGCAGCGGTCCCACGGGTCGGTGCCGCGTCCGCTCTCGAGCAGCCGCACCGCCGTTCCAGTGATCTCGATGTAGGTGTACGCCGTGTTGTCGCGATCGTTGGTCTCGACAATTCCGTCGACCGGATCAGCAATGAGCCGTAGGACGTAGCGGCCGTCGCCGTTGACGCCGAAGTCGAGGTAGTTGCCGGGGCGGTCCCATTCGTAGTAGTCGCCCCAGCCAGGGCGCAGGCCGAAGCCATCTTTCTCGACCGCCGGGTAGAAGCGCCGCCAGTCGCGCAGGAGCTCGTCGCGGTGCGCGAATCCCTTGCGGTGTGGGGCGCCCGCCGGCTGCAGCGTGCCGCGCGCCGGGTCGGTGACGGCGAACAGGCTCAGGGCGATCGCGTCGCTGTGGTGGTAGTGGCCGTGTGTCCGGTGGAACACGGCCCGCCCGGCGTCCCGATCGGTCGTCGTGCCGTCGGAGTACGACAACCGCTGAATCAGTGTCCGATCGGCCCCTTCCGCACCGGGTCCGAGAAACAACGACATCTGCCCCTGCCCGGTGTTGCTGACCCCGAAGGCCATCCGCAGGCAACGGACAGCCCGCTCATCGGAAATCTCTTCCGGGTGGCAGGAGGCGCGCCCCCCGGGGAGCAGCACACCCATCGGTGCGCCGTCGGAAGTCCCATTGGTCAGCGGCAGGAAGAAGTTGATGTCGTGCGGCGGCAGCGCCTGCAGGTTGGGCGCGAGCAGGGTGCGCCGCCGCGGTGCAGCGGTTTCGGCCTGGACGGTCGCCCGCATCCGGAACCGCCGATCCTCGACGCTGCGGGCGACGACGTGCAGTCGCCACCGGCCGGCGGCCGGGTCGGCGAGGAGGATCTCCTGCGAGTACAGGCCAGATCCGGGTGAGAAATCACCGACCTGCTCGCCGTCGGGTGCGAACACCTCCACGGTGAACACGTCGCCGACGACCACGTGGTCGATCCCGACTCGAAGCGCCGTCTCCGGCTCCCCGCGCACATCGAGCGTGAAGTCCCAGCAGGGATCGCCCGCGTCGGTGCAGGTCGGCGCCCCCGCAGTCCAGAAGGACGGACGGCCCACCGCCACAGACATGGGCGGCACTGCAGCCACCGCGCGTACTGCGGCTTCCCCGGGCAGCAACAGTGCCCCGGCCGCGGCAATCAGGGCGAGACGGCGACGCCCGGCCATCGCGCTAGGCAGTCGTGCCGTCGAAGAGACCGGACACCGTCGTATCGTCGAAGACCGCCCTGATCGCCGCCGCGATGATCGGCGCGATGCTGAGCACGGTGAGCTTGTCGAAGCGCTTGTCGTCAGGGATCGGCAGGGTGTTGGTGACGATGACCTCGCTGATCTGGCTGTTCTTCAGTCGGTCGATCGCCGGGCCGCTGAACACGCCGTGGGTGGCCGCGCAGAGCACCTCAGCCGCCCCGCGGGCCAGCAGCGCGTCGGCCGCCTTGGTGATGGTGCCGGCGGTGTCGATCATGTCGTCGACGATGACGCAAATCCGGCCCTCCACGTCACCGACCACCTCGAAGACCTTCACGTCGCTGGGCACCCGGGCATCACGGCGCTTGTGGACGAAGGCGAGATTGACGTCGTGGCCGAGACGGTCGGTGTACTTCTCCGCGGTACGCACCCGACCGGTGTCCGGCGAGACGATCGTCGTGAGACTCAGGTCGAGCTTGTCCTTGAGGTAGTCGCTGAGCACCGGCAGTGCGGTGAGGTGGTCGAGCGGGGCGTCGAAATAGCCCTGGATCTGCGGGGTGTGCAAGTCGATCGCGATGACTCGGTCGGCGCCGGCAGTGCGGAACATGTCCGCGACGAGCTTGGCCGTGATCGGCTCACGGGCCAGCGTCTTCTTGTCCTGGCGTGAGTAGGGGTAAAACGGCGCGACCACTGTGATCCGCTTGGCGCTGGCACGCTTGAGCGCATCCACCATGATCAGCTGCTCCATCAGCCAGGTATTGACCGGCGCGGTGTGACTCTGCACGACGAAGGCGTCGCAGCCGCGCACCGACTCCTCGAAGCGGCAGTAAATCTCCGAGTTAGGAAAATCGACCAGCGACACCGGGCTGATCTCGCAGCCCAGGTCCTTCGCGATCTCGTCGCAGAGCTCCGGATAACCCCGGCCGCTGAAGAGCTGCAAGGTCTTGTGTCCGGTGATCTCCAGGCCGCTCACTTACTCGTCATCTCCCCGCTCGTCACCGTCGGTCGCCGGGGCCCGGCGCCGCTCGACCCAGCCCTCGATGTTGCGCTGGCGTGCCCTCCCGACGCCGAGTGCGCCCGCCGGGACGTTCATGGTGATGACTGACCCGGCGGCGGTGTAGGCGGTATCGCCGATTGTGACAGGTGCGACGAGCATCGTGTCGCTGCCTATGCGAACGTCGTCGCCGACCGTCGTGTGATGCTTGGTCTCGCCGTCAAAATTGACGAAGATCGTCGCCGCGCCGATGTTGCTACGTTCCCCGATAGTCGCGTCGCCGACGTAGGACAGATGCGGCACCTTGCTGCCGTCGCCGAGGTCGGCGTTCTTCATCTCGACGAAACCGCCCGCCTTCGCGCCGCGGCCGAGCCGGGTGCCTGGGCGCAGGTAGGTGTACGGCCCGACCGAGGCCTGCGCTCCGATCTCCGCGCCGACGCAGGTCGCGCAGACGACGGTCGCCTCTTCGCCCACCGTCGAATCAGTGAGGGTGGCATACGGCCCGACAACGGCCGCAGCCCCGACACGGGTCGCTCCCTTGAGGATGGTGAACGGCTCGATGATCGAGTCCGGGGCGCACTCGACCGTGCTGTCTATCCAGGTCGACCTGGGGTCGACGATGGTCGCGCCGGCCCGCTGCATCGCCTGGATCACCCGGTCATTGAGCGCGGCGCCCGCCTCGGCGAGCTGGACCCGGTCGTTGACGCCGAGCATCTCCCGGTAGTCCGGAGCCAGGATGCCTCGGATCACTTCCCCGTCGGTGACGAGCAGACCGATGACGTCAGTGAGGTACTCCTCGCCCTGCGCGTTGTCGCGGCTGAGGTGGGCGAGGGCCGCGCGAAGGGGGCGCGCGCGGAACGCGTACACCCCAACGTTGATCTCGTTGATCGCCCGCTGGGCATCGTCGGCGTCCTTGTCCTCGACGATGCCAGTCACCGAACCGTCGGCATCGCGCAGGATCCGCCCATAGCCGGACGGGTCAGGCATCCGGGTGGTGAGCAGGGTCGCGGCTCCGTCATGGCCGTCATGGCCGTCATGGCCGTCGAGCAGGGCGCGGAGGGTCTCGGCGCGCACCAGGGGCATGTCGCCGTACAGGACGAGCACGGTGTCGTCGACATCGGGCACCGCGTCCAACGCGATACGCACGGCGTGGCCGGTGCCCCGCTGCTCGTCCTGGACGATCGCTGTCGCGGCATCTCCGAGCGACGCTGTCACGGCGTCGCGGCCGTGTCCCACGACGACCAAGGTCTGCTGCGGCTGAACTGCCTGAACTGCGAGGAGGACATGGCCGAGCATCGTCCGGCCGCCGATCTCGTGCAGCACTTTGGGAGTAGCGGACTTCATCCGCGCGCCCTCGCCCGCAGCCAGCACCACGACCGTGACGCTGCCGCCTTGCACCATGGCACCTGTCTCTCTACGCACGCTTTTCGCTTATCGGGACAACGAGCTCCGGGGGGAGGAGTCGGACCCCCATTCGCCGGACCAAAACCGGCTGTCCTGCCGTTAGACGACCCCGGACCGATCAGCCCCCATGCTAGGGGACGCCCCGCTGCCACGCGGCACCTCCCCTCGGCAGCTCCCCTCGGCAGCTCCCCGCTTCCCCACGCCCTCCCGGCGACTCTCCCCCAGATTGCTACGCACTGCCCTCACCAACGGGGGCAGTGCGTAGCCAGCCCGGGTGCTTCGCCAGATTGCTACGCACTGCCCTCACCAACGCGGGCAGCGCGTAGCAATTCGAGCGGCAACCCCCGGCTGGGGGCGTGGACCTGTGTCCACAGATCAGCGCCTCCGTGGTCCCCACCCGGATCGGGACAACGACCATGAGGTGTGGTCGACGCCGGAACGCTCCTTCGCTATGCGCGCCGGAGAGCGGGCATCAGTCAGCGGACGCTGGCGGAAAGGACGGGCGTCGCTCGGTCGCAGGTAGAGCGCATCGAAGCCGGCGGAGGTGCGCAGTTCGACACCGTCGCGCGACTGCTCGCGGCCTGCGGGCTGGGACTAACCCCGGCGCCGATCCCGGCCACCGGGCGTGCGCCGGCAGTGTGCCTCGATCCTCGGGTCCGGCCGGTGCATCGGCTGTACCCGGAGCATCGCCGAGGCGATCCGAGACCGTCAGCTGCAAGAGTTCTCGACCAGTTGGCCGGGACACAAGCGGTGATCATCGGCCGCGTGGCAGCTGCGCTGCTCGGCGCCGCCGTCCCGTGGACGCAGATCGACGTGTGTCCTGCTCCCACAGATCTACTGCCCGCGGACTCTCTGCTGGTGCTGCACGAGGGGCACGGTGGCCTGGACCACGAGCACCTTCGGCGGGCCGCCCGCTACCTGGACTCCGCCGAACTACCGATGCCTCATGTGGCAGCGCTCTTCATTGCCGACCCCGTCGACCTGCTCATCATGGCGACCCGGGAGGACGATCCAGGCTTGGTCGCGGCGGTGCAGGCTGTGCTCACCGCTGAACGGCATCGCCCGGTGCGGGACGAAGGAGCGCGCCGTTACCCGGCGCACTCGCAGGCGAAGGAGGGCGATCGGCTCGACCCGTTCGCCGCGGTGTGGCAGCCGGTCGTGCGCCGACGCCGAGGACGTCAAGGAGCATAGGCTCGCCGACGTGACGTCGACCCGTGCCTGATCCGAGGAGCGAACCACCAGTCCGGGTCCGGATGACGGGACAGCAACGCCGGGTGCAGTTGCTCGATGTCGGGCGGGCGCTCTTCGCGGAGCGGGGCTTCGAGGCGACCAGCATCGAGGAGATCGCGCATCGCGCCAGCGTGTCCAAGCCGGTCGTCTACGAGCACTTCGGTGGCAAAGAGGGCCTGTACGCCGTCGTCGTCGACCGAGAGATGCAGCGGCTCATCGACCGGGTGACGGGTGCACTCGACGGCGGTCATCCGCGCGTGCTCCTGGAACAGGCGGCGGGGGCACTGCTGGGCTACATCGAGGACGAGACCGACGGCTTCCGCATCCTGGTCCGCGACTCCCCGGTCGCGTCGACCAGCGGAACCTTTGCCTCGCTGGTCGTCGACATCGCCAGCCAGGTCGAGTACATCCTCGTCGCGGAGTTCAAGGCCCGCGGCTTCGACCCGAAGAACGCACCGATCTACTCCCAGGCGCTGGTCGGGATGGTGGCGCTCGTCGGCCAGTGGTGGCTCGATGCTCGTAAGCCCAAGCGTGACGAGGTCGTCGCTCACCTCGTCAACCTCGCCTGGAACGGACTCGGCCACCTTGAGCCGAAACCTTCGCTGCGCACCCGGAGCCGGCCGGCTACTCGCTGAGCGCCAGCCAGGCATCCTCGGCAGCCAACTTGTCGGCGCGGACCTCCCGCAACTTCTGATCAAGTGCCTGCACCGCGACATAGTCGGTCGTCTGCTCGGCCATCTGCGTGAGCAGAGCCGACTCCTTTTCGTCGAGCTTGGTGATGGTTCGCTCAAGTCGGGACAGCTCCTTCTTCGCCGCCCGCCCGTCGCCGCCACCGGACTTCACCGGGCGAGGCGAAGCCGGAGGGGCGGCGGCGGCACGACGCCGCTCCAGGTACTCGTCGATCCCGTTGGGGAGGTGGCGCAGCGCGCCGTCGCCGAGCAGGCCCCACACGGTGTCGCAGACTCGCTCGAGGAAGTAACGGTCGTGGCTCACCACGACGAGCGTCCCTGGCCATCCGTCCAACAGGTCTTCCAGCGCAGTCAACGTCTCGATGTCGAGGTCGTTGGTCGGCTCGTCGAGCAGCAGGACGTTGGGCTCGATCAGGAAGAGCCGCAGGAGCTGGAGGCGCCGACGCTCACCACCGGAGAGATCCGCTACCGGAGTCCACTGCCGGCCGCCGTCGAAGAGGAACCGCTCGAGCAGTTGGCTCGCGCTCATCGACTTGCCACCACCGAGGTCGATGCTGGGCGCGATCTCCTCGACCGCCTCGAGCACCCGCAGGTGCCCAGGCAGCTCGGCGACCTCCTGATCGAGGTACGCAGGTCGTACCGTCAAGCCAGCCCGCACCCGACCGGCGCTGGGCCGCAGGGTGCCGGCCAGCAGCCGCAACAGCGTCGTCTTGCCGCTGCCGTTCGCCCCCGCGATGCCCACGCGATCGCCGGGGCCGAGGTGCCAGGTCAGGTTCTCGATGAGTACCCGGCCGCCGAGGGAAATGGTGGCGTCCTCGACGTCGTACACCGACTTGCCGAGCCGTGCCGTGCCGAGCCGGACCAGCTCCGCGGCGTTGCGGGCCGGGGGCTCATCGGCGATCAACGCGTTGGCTGCATCGATGCGGAAGCGTGGCTTGGTCGTCCGAGCCGGCGGTCCGCGGCGCAGCCAGGCCAACTCCTTGCGCAACAGGTTCTGTCGACGCGACTCCGTGACGGCGGCGACCCGCTCACGCTCCGCGCGGGCGAGGACGAAGGAGCTATAGCCTCCCTCGTACCGGTGCACCTGCCCGTCGGCGACCTCCCAGGTCGCGGTGCACACCGTGTCGAGGAACCACCGGTCGTGAGTCACGACGAGCAGCGCCTCGCGTCGTCGGGCCAAGTGCTCCGCCAGCCAGGCGATCGCCTCGACATCGAGGTGGTTGGTGGGCTCATCGAGGATCAGCAGGTCGTGGCGCTCGAGCAGCACTCGGGCGAGCGCGACCCGACGCCGCTCACCACCGGACATCGGGCCGACGACAGCATCGAGAGACGGCAGCGAGAGACCCTCAAGCACGATGCGGGCATGCCCATCGCCGGCCCACTCGTGCTCAGGTCGGTCGCCCACTACGAGGTGGCGCACTGTCGACGCGGGATCGAGGTCGAAATGCTGGGCCAGCCGCCCGACGGACAGTCCAGAGGTGTGGGTGACCCGCCCCGAGTCGGGCTCCCCGGCCCGGGCGATGATCCGGGTCAGGGTGGTCTTGCCGCCACCGTTGCGGCCGACGACGCCGATGCGCTCGCCCGCACCGACGCCCAGGGATACCCCATCAAGGATCGACGCGGTGCCGTAGACGACTGAGACGTCTTCGAGATTGACCAGGTTCACGGACGCCTCAAGCCGACCGCTCCACGACGCGGGCGCCGGGCACCGGGCCGAACGCCATGCGCACCGCGCGACAGACACCAGCACCGGACAGCGCGGCGGCGATCGCAACGGCGTCGCTGTTCGAGCGGGCGATGAACGCGCACGTCGGCCCACTTCCGGACACGATCCCACCGAGCGCGCCGCACTCGAGCCCAGCGTCCAGGGTGCGTCGCAAGGACGGGCGCAGCCGCAGAGCCGCGGCCTGCAGGTCGTTGTGCAGAGCCTTGCCGAGAGCGACCGGGTCGCCGGCCCGTACGGCGGCAAGCACCCCGTCCGGCGAGACCTCCACGAGAGGCGCCCGTCGGTCATGCTCGGCGTACACCTCCGCCGTGGACAAGCCACCGTCGGCGAGGGCGAAGACCCAGTGGAACTGCCCACGGCCCAGCACCGGAGTCACCAGCTCACCCCGGCCGGTGGCCAACGCGGTGCCGCCGGCCAGGGTGAACGGGACATCGCTGCCGAGAAGCGAGGCCAGCTCACCGATCTCGCTGCGGTCGAGACCGGTCTGCCACAGCGCATCACACGCGACGAGGGCCGCTGCCGCGTCGGCAGATCCGCCAGCCATGCCGCCCGCGACCGGGATGCCCTTGACGATCTCTAGCTGCACACCCGCAGCGGCCCCCGTGCGCACGGCAAGACGAAGCGCTGCGGCGACGGCGAGGTTGCCGGCGTCGCGCGGCAGATCCGCTGCGCCCTCGCCGGTGACCCGGCAGGTGACCTCGTCGCCGGAGGGATGTGCCGTGACCTCGTCGTACAACGACACGGCCTGCATGACGCTGATGACGTCGTGGAAGCCGTTGGGACGCAACGGACCCACCGCGAGGTGCAGGTTGACCTTGCCAGGAGCCCGAACCGTCACCGGGTCGGACCCGCCGGCCGGGCCTCGACGGTCGACCAGGACGGGCTCCGAAGGACAGGCTGACGTTCCATCAGCAGAACGGGTCAGCGGGCGGCGGCGATCGACGCGAAGTCTGTCACGGTCAGCGTCTCCCCCCGCGCCGAGGGATCGACTCCGGCGCGGCGCAGAACCTCCTCCGCCGTCGAAGCGTCCCCGGCCCACCCGGCCAGGGCGGCCCGTAGCGTCTTGCGGCGCTGCGCGAAGGCGGCGTCGACGACTGCGAAAACGTCGGGCCGGGCGGCGCCGGCTGGTTCCGGCCGGCGGACGAAGGAGACCAACCCGGAGTCGACGTTGGGCACTGGCCAGAAGACCGACCTCGGCACCGCGCCGGCCCGGCGCGCCTCGGCGTACCACGCGAGCTTCACCGTCGGACTCCCGTAGACCCGCGAACCGGGCCCGGCCGTCAGCCGGTCGGCGACCTCCTGCTGCACCATCACGAGACCGCGTTGTAAGGAGGGAAAGCGCTCAAGCATCGTCAGAACGACCGGTACGGCGATGTTGTAAGGAAGGTTGGCTACCAGGGCTGTCGGCGCCGGGCCGGGCAGCGCCTCGACGCGTAGCGCGTCGGCGGTCACCACCTCGAGGTCCCCGCCGGCCGGCGCAGCCGTGCGCGGCAGGAGACCGGCCAGCCGGTCGTCGATCTCGACGGCCACGACCCGGCGTACGACGGGGAGCAGGCCGAGGGTGAGCGAACCGAGACCAGGGCCCACCTCCACGACGATGTCGTGCCCCGTCACGCCGGAGACCCGCACGATGCGGCGCACCGTGTTGGCGTCAAGCAGGAAGTTCTGCCCCAGGGTCTTGGTCGGCCGTAAGCCGAGCTCGGCAGCCAGCCGACGGATCTCGGCAGCGCCGAGCAGGTGGTCGGTCAGCTGAAGAGGCGGCGGCCACAGTGCGGCCACTGGCCGGCACCAGAGCGCAGGTAGAGCCGCTTGGCCCGGTAGGTCTGCTCCTCGCGAGAAGCGTCGATCGGGTCGCCCTGCCCACCCACGCCGCGCCACGTCGACCGGTGGAACTGGTACAGGCCGCGGTAGAGCCCATTGGTTGAGACCGCTCGCGGTCGATCACCCGACTCGCACCGGGCCAACGCGCGCCAGTTGAGGTGGTCGGCGCCGGTGCGCCGCGAGGTCGTCGGAGGCAACGGCTTGGTGCCGACGAGCACAACCTTGGTGCGGGGCTTACGCAGCGTGCGGTCCCGGGTGAGCACCTTCCGCGTGACCAAGCCATCGGTGTAAGTCATCGCGTAGGTACGCTCGCGAATGCCGATAACTCCCTCGGCGGAGACCTTGGTCCGACCCTTGAACATCGACGGGTCGTTTCGCCGCTCGACCGCGAAAGGGATGGCGGTCTTCTCGACCACCCGCCGCCCCCGGATGCGCGTGACCGTCACGACCATGCCCGGCCGGGGGAAGGTCCCGGCCGGCACGGATAGCACGTCGTTGTCGGCCACTGCCACGCCCGCCTCGAGCAGGACATCGCCGACCGTCGCCGCGGTGGTCGTCACCGGACGGGTCTTGCCGTCGGCAACCACGCGCACGGCGGCCGGTGTGCGCACCTCGACGGCAAGTCCGTCGAGCGGAATGCGCCTCGAGCGCGACGACGACACGAAGGCAAGGGCTGCGTTGCGCACGGCCAGCTGGGCCAACGCGTCGTCCACGGTCAGGGCTGTGACCCAGACGGTGCGCGGCTGGCCGTTGAGCATGAGGTCCAACCGGCGTCCTCGGCGTACGACGACCCGCGACCCCGCACCGACCTGCACGTCAGGCGCCGGCGCCAATACGTCGTGCTCACCGACCTCGAGCTCGGCCGCGGCGAGCACAGCTGAGACCGTGCGGCCGAAGGTGCGCACCCGGCGCTCCTCACCGTCGACGACCACGATGACAGTCTTGTCGGCCTGGACATAGGTTGCTCCAGCACCGATGAGCAGGGCTAGGACGAGGGCGCGGACAGCGAACTGCGCGAGTCGACGGGACACATGGCTCCGATGCCGAGGGGTCCGGGCACGGGGAGAGTCACAGCCCTCGATCCGGCACGAGGCCGGCGGGCTGTGACACTGGGGCTTCCCCGACCCCGGCGTTGTTGTCACAAGACGATAACGAGGGGGCACGGCGAGAGTCCAATCAGAGTGGGGCAAATCGGACAGTGCGGCAGGGCCTCGCCGGGATCCTCGGTGGGTTGGCACTGCTGGTCGCCATCAAGTCCTGGCGCCGGCGCCGGTCGCCCAGGGCCTAGCGCTCGACCGTCCAGGGGCCGAAGACGCGATCGGCGTTGGCCGACAGGGCGTGGCAGAGCTCGTCCACCGGGACCTTCTTGACCTCGGCCATCGCCCGAACTGTCAGCGGGATCAAGTACGGAGCGTTCGGTGCGCCCCGGTGCGGCATCGGCGTGAGGAACGGCGCGTCGGTCTCGACCAGGAGCAGGTCCAAGGGCGCGACGGCCAGGGCAGCCCGCAATCCCTCGGCGTTCTTGAAGGTGATGTTGCCGGCGAAGCTCATGACGTAGCCGTGGTCCGCGCAGACCCGGGCCATGTCGGCGTCACCGGAGAAACAGTGGAAGACGGTCTGCTGCGGCGCTCCCTCCTCCTTGATCGCCGCAAGCACCGCATCGTGAGCCTCGCGATCGTGGATGACCAGAGCCTTGCCTGCGTCCTTCGCGATCTGGATGTGCGCGCGGAAGGACCGCTGCTGGTCGGCCACCTCGGCGGTGTCCCGGTAGAAGTCGAGCCCGGTCTCGCCGACTGCCCGCACGTGCGGTAGGGAAGCGAGCCGGGCAATCTCCGTCAACGCGTCATCGGTCGCCTGGCCGGCTTCGTTCGGGTGGATCGCTACCGCCGCGGCGACTGCGGCGTACGTCGACGCCAACTCGGCCGCATGCTGCGACGACGGCACGTCGATGCCGATGGTGACTACCCGCGGGACACCCACCGCGGCGCCGGCATCCAGCACGGCTTGGACGTCGCCGCCGATCAAGTCGAGGTGGCAGTGCGCGTCCGCCACCTCGACCGCTAGCGGCGTCGGTGCAGGGACCGGCTCGGTACGTCGAGGCCCACCGTCCGATCGCTCCCTCACAACGCGGCCGCGTCCGCAATCCGCGGAAAGAGCTGCTCACTCTTGGTCAGCCGCGCGCCAGCCGGCAGCCGAGTCGTCGCCACCTCGTCGATGCGCTGGTCGCCGAGCGGTCCGAGCTTCTCCTCGGCGCCGAGAGAGGACCAGAGAATCGCGCACGATTTCGGCATCACCGCGTTGAGGAGCACGGCGATCGCGCGCAGCCCATCGGCAGCGCTGTAGAGCACGCGGTCCAGCGCCACGTCGTCGCCGGCCTTGACGAGCGCCCACGGCTGCGTCTCGGAGATGAATCCGTTGACCGCGCGGATCAGCTCGAAGATACGCGCGATCCCGGTCTGAAAGTCCAGCGTGGTCATCGCCGCGTCAGCGTCAGCGACGACGGCCGCCAAACCAAAATCTGCGGGGTTGTCGGTCGCCGGGAGGACGCCCTCACGGTAACGCTCGACCATCGAGGTGACGCGCGATGCGAGATTGCCGAAGTCGTTCGCCAGCTCGCTGGTGTAGCGCTGCTGCATCGACTCCCAGGAGAACGACCCGTCCTGACCGTAGGACAGCTCACGGAGGAAGTAGTAGCGATAGGCATCCGAGCCGAAGACGTCGGTGATCTGCGACGGTGCGATGCCGGTCAGCTTGGTCTTGCTCATCTTCTCGCCACCGACCAGCAGCCAGCCGTTGGCGAAGACCTTCTTCGGCAGCGGCAGCCCGGCCGCCATCAGCATCGCCGGCCAGATGACCGCGTGGAACCGAAGGATGTCCTTCCCCACGAGGTGCACGTCGGCCGGCCACTTCTCCTCCCAGCCGGGCTCGGGCCAGCCCGTGGCGTTGAGGTAGTTCTGCAGCGCGTCGATCCACACGTAGATCACGTGGGAGTCGTCCCAGGGGACCTTGACGCCCCAGTCGAAGCTGGACCGGCTCATCGAGATGTCCTGCAGTCCACCCCGAACGAATGACAAGACCTCGTTGCGCGCGCTCTCCGGAGCTATGAAGCCCGGGTTGGCCTCGTAGTGCTCAAGCAGGCGCTCTGCGTACTTCGACAGTGGGAAGAAGTAGTTGTCCTCGCTGATCTCTTTCA
Organism: Mycobacteriales bacterium; assembly: GCA_046590575.1. Classification (GTDB taxonomy): domain Bacteria; phylum Actinomycetota; class Actinomycetes; order BP-191; family BP-191; genus DATLNF01. The sequence goes on from JBKJUS010000179.1 coordinate 13,583, forward strand.
CCGGCCGGCCGTGCACCGGGCAGTTGCCGTCGACCACATCGGCCGGGAGCTTGAACTCCTCGCAGGCAACGCAGTAAGGCCCGGTGTAACTGCCTTTGAAGACCTCGCCCTTCGCGTGCAGCGCGATCCAGAAGTCGCGGACCCGGTCCTCGTGCCGAGCCTCGGTCGTTCGGATGAAGTCGTCATAGGCGATGTCGAGCGTCTCCCACGCCGGCTTCCATGCCGTGGTGACCATGTGGTCGGTCCACTCCTGCGGCGTCATGCCGTGGTCCTGCGAGGCGGTGAGGATCTTCTCGCCGTGCTCGTCGGTACCGGTTAGGAAGTGCACCTTCTCGCCGCGCTGCCGGTGCCAGCGGGTCAGGACGTCGCCCGCGACGGTGGTGTAGCCATGGCCGATGTGCGGCACGTCGTTGACGTAGTAGATCGGCGT
>JBKJUS010000086.1:0-13702 GCA_046590575.1 Mycobacteriales bacterium
GCGCGAGCGTGGCCAGCGTCGCCGCGCGGGCGACCAGCTGGGGATTGTCACGCACCGGCTCCCCTGCGGCGAACGTTAGCGTGTCCTCCATCCCGACGCGCAGGTGACCGCCGTGCGCGAGCGTTGCGAGCATCACCGGCAGGTGCGCCCGACCGACGCCGGTCGCTGAGAAGCTCGCGCCAGCCGGCAGCATGGCGACGGCTGAGGCAAGCGCTGCGGCGGTGCCGGGCAGCCCGCCTGGCACGCCCAGCACCAGATCGACATGCAGGTGACCGCCGTACGGCGGGCCGTGGCGCTCGAGCAGCCAGGACACCGTCGCGATGTGCCCCGAGTCGAAGCACTCGAACTCCGGCGCGATCCCGCGCTCCTGCATGGCGGTGTAGAGGGCCTCGACGAACGGGCGCCGGTTGCTGAAGACGTCGTCACCGAAGTTAACCGTGCCGCAAGTCAGGCTCGCCGAGTCCGGCCCGGCCTCCAGCACACGCAGCCGGTCGGCCTCGCAGTCAGTCACGGCGCCGCCGGTGGACAGCTGGACCACGAGGTCGGTCGTCTCACGAAGCGCCGTGACGGTGTCGCGCAGCCGCCCGAGGTCGAGCGTCGAGTGCGTCGCATCATCGCGGACGTGCACGTGGATGACTGCGGCGCCGGCGGCCTGGCAGTCGCGGGCGCACTGGACGAGCTCATCGAGTGTCACGGGCAACCCGGGCGCAGTCGCCTTGGCGGTCTCTGCCCCGGTCGGCGCGACCGTGATCATGGTGCCGTGGGCAGCGCTCACGCCGTCCGCGCTCACCCGCAGACGCGTCGGGTGAACGGAGTCGGGTTGACGGGCGCGCCGCCGCCGGGGTGCACCTCGAAGTGGACGTGCGGCGAGCCGCCGCGAGCGTTGCCCGTGTCGCCGACGTAGGCGATGATCTCGCCGGCCTTGACCCGGTCACCCTCCTTGGCGGCGTACGACGACATGTGCGAGTAGAAGTACTCCACCCCGTCGTTGCCGCGCAGGTAGACCATCTTGCCGCCGTTGCCACCGGAGTGGATGTTGCTGATCACGCCATCGGTGACGGCGTACGACGGGCTGCCCATGGGAGCGAAGACGTCGACGCCCTTGTGCCGACGTCCGCCAGAGCGCGGCGCACCCCACGTGTCGCGGAAGGCGTGGTTGGAGCCGACCATGCAGGCGTAGTCGCCGACCAGACGCAGCGAGCCACCGGAGCGCGTGGCGCGCGCCCTGCGACGGCTGTTGAGCGCGGCGACCTGCTTAGCCTTGCGGGCATTGAGCAGCTCGGTTTCCTCGCGGCTCTCCGCCGAGCGGAGCAGCCGGTCGATGCGGGCACCTTCAGCGCGCATGGTCGCCACAGCCTTGACAGACTCGCGACGGGCCAGGAGCAGCCGGCGACGCGAGGCCTCGACCCGGCGGCGTACCGAACGGCTGCGGTCGAGAGCCGCACGGTCGGAACGGGTCGCCGCGTTGAGCAGGCTGATGCGCTCGAGCGCCGCATCGGGGTCGTCGGCGGTGATCATGACTTCGAGCCCGGCGCCGCCGAGGCCCGCGGTGTAGACCAGTCGAGCCCGCTTGGACAGTCGCGCGCGGACCGCGATGAGCGACTTCTCATCCGTCGCGAGCTGCCGCTGCAGCCGGACGATGTCGTCGGCCAGCTTGGCGTCGCGAGCCTGCGCGGCCTGCTGGCGCTCGACGGCGTCCTCGAGCTGGGCCTTGATCGTCTTCGACGATGCAGCGGGGGCTTCTGGAGCGAGGGTCAGCACCATCCCGGCCACGAGGGCAAGCACGAAGACTAGACGGCGGTGCACCTGGGTAGAAGGCAAAAAAGTAGGGCTGGCTGGCTGGCGAGGCACGCGCGAAACTCCCGGCTGTCGTCAGGTGGGGCCGTCGAGAGGTTACCAGGAGGGTGTACCTGCGCCCAATACGGACATGTCCGGCACCCCGCGTCGGCGTATCGTGCTCAACACCTCGTCAACTCGTGCCGAAGGGCTAAGACACGGGTTGTCGTGGGTCAATCCCGCCGGGCCCGGTCGAGGTCCGAGCGCACCGGTGAGGAGGTCATGCAGTGCTCAAGGGTGACCTGACCACGACACCTCTTGCCGATGTCCTCACCTCCCTGCACGACGCCGAGTCCACCGGGTGCCTCCACATCGACACCGCGGACGCCAGCGACGAGGCTCTCGTTTACGTCAAGTCGGGCGTCGTCTACTCGATTTCTGTTCCTGGTCGGCGGCCGCAGCTCGGTGCTCGCCTCGTCTCCGCCGGCGCCCTGGCGCCGGAATCTCTCGAAGAGGCCGTCGACGCACAACAGACCGAGCTGCACGGCTGGCGTCTCGGAGAGTTGCTTGTCCATCTGGGCTTCGTCGAGCCGGAGGTGGTCGAGGCTTTCGCGCTCGAACAGCTCCGCGAGTCGACGTACGACCTCTCGCAGTGGACCCACGGCACGTGGCGGTTCCGCAAGAGCGAGAAGACCCGCGAGGCCGCGGGAGGGCGCTGTTCGATCCCGGACCTGCTCGCCGAAGTCGAGCGCAGGCGAGCCGAGTGGGAGCGCATCACCCCAGTCCTGCGCGGTCTCGACGCCGTGCCGCTGCTGTCCTCCGCAGGGGTCTCCGCCGCGGAGATGACCCTGGACCAGGACCAATGGGCGCTGCTCTGCAAGGTCGACAGCGAGCGCACCATCAGCCAGTTGGCCCGCGACTGCGGATTCACGTCCTTCGAGGCTGCGCAAGTGGTCGTCAGCTTGGTCGCCGGCGGCCTGCTGGAGGTCGAGGAACCCCTCAACGACGACTTCGCCGATGAGCCGTTGCTCGCGCCGCGGTCGACCTCCGATGCGCTCGGCTCGGTCATCGCCCTGCTGGAGGGCAGCCGCGAGGCTGCAGTTGCCCCGACCGACGACGAAGAGGCGGCGGACCCGCCCCCGGACCCTGCCGAGTGGTCGGACCTGCTCGCCGAAGACGGCGGCGACCACACGGCTGTCGAGAGCGAGCTGGGCCGCCTCTTCTCGTTCTCGACCGATCCGGCCGAAAACGTCCTCGACGAGGTTGCGGAGCCGCCCGACGATCCGTTGGCCCGGGTGAGTGAGGCGCTCAGCGCGCTGCTGTCCGGACCACCCGCAGACGTCGAGCAGCACGAATCGGTCCACTTCCCTTCTCACCATCTCGGCGAGGACGAAGGCTCCACGTCGCCGGACGACCTTGACGCTCTCGATCGCACCCGGTCCGCCGCCGCCGAGGAACTCGCGACGGCGCATGCGATGGCCGAAGAAGAGCGACGACTTCGCGAGGTTCATAGCCAGACCGAGCTGGAGGATGTGGTCGCTGCGCTGCGCGGCGCAGCGTTCGCCGACTTCGCAGTGCCGGTGACCGCCGATCCGGTCCTCGACGACTCGCTCGCTCATGACGAGGAGACGCTTCTCGCCGCCGAGATCGAAGCCGAGCGGCTCGCCGCGGACGAGGAAGCGCGGCTCGTCGCGGACGAGGAAACGCGGCTCGCTGCGGAAGAAGCCGAGCGACTCGAAGCTGAGCGAGTCGAGGCCGAACGCCTCGCCGCCGAGGAAACCGAGCGACTCGAAGCCGAGCGAGTCGAGGCCGAACGCCTCGCCGCCGAGGAAACCGAGCGACTCGAGGCCGAGCGACTCGTCGCGGAAGAGGAAGCGCGCATCGCCGCGGAAGAAGCCGAAAGGGCCGAAGCCGAAAGGGCCGAAGCCGAAAGGCTCACGCTGGACGAGGTCGCCCGGGAATTCGCCGGGCTCGAGACTGACGACGAGCCGCAGGAGGACGGCCCCAGCAGCGTCCTCGCCGCGGACCCGGGGGCCGCAGGTGAGGCCGCCGTCTTGCTTCGCGACTTCACCGCGACGTCGTCGGAGCCCGTCGAGCCGGAGCCAGACCCTGCGCCGGAGCCGGCAGCGGAGGAAAAGCCACGAGAGCCCCAGCCCGTGCGCAACCACGACAACGACACGGCCAGTCTGCTGCGCGAGCTCTCCTCGCTCGGCCTTGACGACGAGCCTGCGCCGAGCGCCCCCACACCACCGGCCCGTCCAGCGGGTGGCAACCGGCCGGTCCCGCCACCAAAAGACACGCCCAAGAAGCGCAAGGGTCTTTTCAGCCGCTGACCGCCGCACCCTGCTCTATGTCGCGGACGCTAGACCGAGCTCTCGACGAAGCTTGTCGACGTGGCCGGTCGCCTTGACGGCGTACATCGCCCGCTCGATTCGACCCGACTCATCGATGACGAACGTCGAGCGGATAACTCCGGTGACTTCCTTGCCGTAGAGCAGTTTCTTGCCATACGCGCCGTAAGCCGCAAGCGTGTCCTTCGCCGCGTCGCTGATGAGTGTGAAGGTCAGCCCCTCGGCGTCCCGAAACGCGGCCAGCTTCTGCGGCTTGTCCGGAGAGATGCCGACAACGGCGTAACCGGCGTCGGTGAAGACGTCAAGGGCGTCCCGGAAGCCGGTTGCCTGCTTGGTGCAGCCCGGCGTCGACGCGGCGGGATAGACGTAGAGGACCACCTTCCGGCCGGCGAAGTCCGACAAGGCGACGGTCTTGCCGTCAGCGTCTGGAAGCGCAAAAGCGGGGGCCTGGTCGCCGACCTCGAGTCGAACCGGCACATTCATCACGAGTCCTCTCGGCAGGCGTACAGCGCCGCCGCATCCTGACACCGAACAACGGCCCGCGCCTTTCCGGACAGGTCCGGGAGGCGCGGGCCGGTGGGCCCGGCGGGATCAGTCGTCGGTGTCGCTGTCGAGGGCGGACTCACTGCCCACGCTCTCCTCGGACTCCTCGACATCAGGCTCCTCGGACTCCTCGACCTCCGGAGCCTCGCTCTCGTCAACATCAGGCTCCTCGGACTCCTCAACATCAGGCTCCTCGGACTCCTCGACGTCAGGCTCCTCGGACTCCTCGACGTCAGGAGCCTCGCTCTCTTCCACGTCAGGAGCCTCGGACTCCTCCACGTCGACGTCCTCGTCGAGGTCGTCAACGTCTTCGTCCTCATCGGAGTCGTGCACGTCAAACGGCGTCACGGTCTCGGCGACGGTGGCGAACGGGTCCTGCAGGGCCGGCGGCAGGGCGCCGGCAGGGCCGGCGCTCACCACCACGGCGCCAGTCGCGGCTGCGGCGACCCCGACCTTGGCGACCACTCCGAGCGCGGCGAGCTTGGCGAGCAGTGCTTCGAGCATCATGCGGGGCCTCCGGGACAGGGGGGCAGGCGCCGGTCGGGCCGACTCGGGAGCACTGCCGAGCTGAGGGTCAAGACCGAGAGCCAGCACCTGGGCCAGCTCCGAACCGATCCGCACAGGTGCGGCGGCCGCGCCAGAACCGATCTCCTGGAGCAACGACGCGACGCCAGACCACTCCGGGTCGGCCGCACGGCCGGCCAGGAGGCTCTCGACGTCCCGGTCGTCCGGGAAAGGGTTTCTAGGCATCTCGACAGGGCCATCGCCCGGAGCGCTCATAGGGGTACGCCTTCCCGGTCGATAATTTTTCGGAGTGCCAGCAGACCCCTGCGTTGCAGCGCCTTCGTCGCGCCCACTGACCGGCCGAGCGCCTGCGCAACTGCCTCGATGGTGAGGTCGCCCAGCACCCGGAGCAGCAGCACATCGCGCTGGTCCGGTGCGAGCCGATCGAGCAGTGCTCGGACCCGGTCGGTGCCCATCGCAGTGAGCACCTCGGTCTCGACATCGCCGTCGTACGCCGTGTCGACCGCCTCCGCGGTGAGGCTCTCCTGGACCCGCCGACTGAGCGCACGCCGCTCGTCGACGACCCGGCGGTGCGCGATCGTGAAGAGCCAGGCGCGGAAGTCGGCCTCGCCCCCGGCGAAGCCGCCCAGGCCCCGGAAGACGCCCAGGAAGACCTCGTTGACCATCCCGTCGGGATCGACGACACCCTGGCGGCGGCAGAAGGCAGAGACTGAGGGCGAGTAGGCCTCGAAGAGCCGCTCGAACGCCCAGCCCTCGCCGCAACGAGCCGCCGGCCACACCTGGTCGAACACTTCTTCGCCTAGACCTCTGGCGCGACGTCGGCTGGCCTCCACCTCCTGACTATCGACCGCCGCGCCCCTGCCTGCAGCATTTCGGAGAGGTCAGTCGTCCCCGCGGTCCTTGGCCTTCTGCTCAGTCGCGAGGTCAGCGTCGACCATCATCTCGATGAGCTCGTTGAAGGTGACCTTGGGTTCCCAGCCGAGCTTGTCCTTCGCCTGGCTCGGGTCACCGATCAGCAGGTCGACCTCGGCCGGGCGGAAGAAGCGCGGGTCCTGCTCGACGTACTTCTCCCAGTCGCTTCCGATACCGGCCCGCACGAAGGCGACGTCGAGCAGCTCGCGGATCGAGTGCGTCTCGCCGGTCGCAATGACGTAGTCGTCGGGCTGGTCCTGCTGCAGCATCCGCCACATCGCGTCGACGTAGTCGCCGGCGAATCCCCAGTCACGACGCGCCTCGAGGTTGCCGAGCGCGATTTTCTCCTGCAGCCCAAGCGAAATCCGGGCCACCGCCCGCGTCACCTTGCGCGTCACGAACTCGTACCCCCGGCGGGGCGATTCGTGGTTGAACAGAATCCCGGAGCACGCGTAAGCGTCGTAGCTCTCGCGGTAGTTGACCGTCATGTAGTGGCCGAAGGTCTTGGCCACGCCGTACGGCGAACGCGGGTGAAAGGGCGTCGACTCGGTCTGCGGAACCTCGCGCACCTTGCCGAACATCTCCGAGCTTGATGCCTGGTAGAAGCGCACCTTGCTCATGTCACCGCCGGTGTGGATGCGAAGCGCCTCGAGCATCCGCAGCACCCCCATGCCGGTGATCTCGCCGGTCAGCTCGGCCTGCTTCCAGGACAGCCCGACGAAGGAGATCGCGCCGAGGTTGTAGACCTCGTCCGGTTGCGACACTTCCATCGCGCCAATCAGCGATGGCAAGTCGGTGAGGTCACCCTCCACCAGCTGAATGCTCGGAATGATCCGCTCGACCGTCCGCAGCTTGGGGTTGCTCTGGCCACGGATCAGGCCGAAGACCTCGTAGCCCTTCGCGGCGAGCAGCTCGCCGAGATAGAGGCCGTCCTGGCCGGTAATACCGGTGATGAGCGCACGGGGCACGGCTGTGGCCTCTTCGACATGTCGGTGGCGGTTTCGCGCGGATGCTATCGGGCTAGCGTGCAGGTATGACTCCCCGCCGGGCGGCCGCGCTGCTATTGCTCTGCACTGCCCTCATCGGTGCGTGCAGTGCAGAGCAACCTGACTCACGCTCCGCGCCGAGCGCCACTGCACCGACGGCAGGGTCCCCGGCCCCGTCCGGAGCTGCAGGAATCGCGACCGGGTCGCCGTCTGGACCTGCCGGTACGCCCACCGGTACGCCGACCGGGTCGGCGTCGGCGAGGCCGGGCGGCACCGCGCCGAGCGATCGGCCGACGGGCAGCGGACCCGCGTGGCCCACGGTCGCGCGTGACGCGGCGCCACCGGCACTCGGCGCCGTGCGCACCACCCGGATCGCCCAGCGCGCCGGCGGTGGCACCCTCGCCGCGGGGCTGGTGCTCCCCCGCGTCGGCGGCACCGCTGCCGCGCCGAACGTTCTCACCCCGTGCGGACGGCGTACTACGTTACGCGCAGCGGACCTCACGACGATCCCGCCCAGCAACGGCGCTGTGCTGCCTAAGGCAGCGAGAGATGTGCTCGTCGTCCTCGACCCCGGGCACGGTGGGCAGCAGCGCGGCACCCAGGCGCCAGACCGTACGCCGGAGAAGCTGCGCAACCTGGAGATCGCCCGTGAGGTCCAGCGGGCACTCGACGGACGGGTCGGCCGGGTGGTCCTCACCCGCGACCGCGACCTGCAGGCGACGCTGCCCTTCCGGGTCGCGCTGGTTGACGCACTGCGGGCCGATGTCGCGATCTCGGTGCACCTCAACGCCGAGCCCGACATCAAGACCGGCACCACCCCCGGAATGGAGACTTACGCCTCACTCGCCGAGCCGACCGGACGTCGGCTGGCCGGCGTGCTCTACGAGCACCAGCGGCGCTACCTCGACACCCTCGGCGGGCCGTGGGCACGCGACCGCGACGCTGGGGCGAAGTACCGTCGCGGCCGCGACGGTCGCGACTACTACGGGCTGCTGCGCCGGGCGCACCGACCCTTCTCGATCAGCGAGTCGATGTTCCTCTCGGAGCCGCGCGAGGCGGCACTCGTGGCGAGGGCCGACGTACGCCGGGGTCTCGGGCGGGCGATCGCGAACGGGATCGTCGCCTTCACCACCACCCGCGAGCCGGGCAGCGGGTGGGTGACGCCGTACGCTCGCGCCGCCGACCCGGGTGGTGGCGGCGCGCCGTCCTGTGTGGACCCCGCGCGGTAAGCGCGCCCTACCCTGGGGTAGGAGTCTTATCGGTCCACCCGCGACACGAGGAGATCACTGTGCGCTCACGTCTGGCCGCTCTGCTCGGCCTCGCGCTCATCGGGAGCGGGGTCACCGCACTCGGCATCACCCTGTCCGCGGAGGCGGCGGGTGAGGGTGTGCGCCTCTACCTGCGCAGCGCCAGCACGGGGTACGCCGCCGACCTCACGGCCGATCCGAGCGCCAGCATCGACGGACGTGCTCCTGCTGGCTCGACGCTCTCACCGGATTCGCCGACTGCCATCACGAGCGACACCGCCACGGTCCGGGCGACCGCCAACGCGCCGGCCTCGGGACAGCCGGACACGCCCAGCTTCAAGCTGCCGGTCACAGGGACCGTCTCGTCGGTGTGCCTCGACGTCTTCGCATCCGGACCCGCGGGCGCCTCGATCAGCCTCATCGGTTACCTCTCCGAGAACAACGACTCGAAGACCGTCGCGTTGCCCGAGCTCAAGGTGACGCCGTACCCGGGCGGCATCGTGCGGCTGACCGGCATCGTCGCGCCAGCGGCGGCTTTCCCGATCACGATGAACGGCAACTTCGGCTTCTTCGCCGGCGCCCTCAACGGGCCGGGCAGCAACGTCGTCCTCAGCTACGACAGCGTGCAGCACCCGTCCAACGTCACGATCAACCCCACCTCCTGTACGCCGGTCCCGGTCGCCACGCCGTCCGGCAGTGCAAGCGCCTCGGCCTCTGCCAGCACGGCTCCGTCGGCCAGCGGAAGTGCGAGCGCGAGCGCGACGCGATCGGCCACGCCGACCGCGTCGCCGACCACCGCCTGCCCGACGACCTCCCCGAGCGCCACGCCGACCACTGCGCCGACTGCCACGGTCACCCCGACGTCGACCGCCTCAGCCACGTCGACGTCAGCCCCTAGCGCGACTGCGACTGCCACCCCCAGTGCCGCGCCGACCCCGAGCTCGTCGGCACCGCCGACGGACGGCTGCAACACCCCCACGCGCATCACCCTCAACGTCAACGTGCCGCAGATCACCGCCGGCAACCGGCCTACGCTCTTCGGCGTCGTGACCGACGACCTCAACAAGCCAGTGGTCGGCGGCCGGGTCGACATCCTCGCCAAGGGCTACGGGCAGACGTCGTACACCACGGTGGCCACCGTGGTCACCGACGCAGAGGGTCGCTATTCACTGCGCATCGCTCCGATCCGGCAGACGGCGTACGGCGCCAACACCGGCTCCATCCGGTCGCGGGTCATCGTCGTGCGCGTGAGCACCCGGGTCGACATTGTCCGGCCGGCTCCGGGCGCGGTGAGCAATCCGGTGACCTTCGCCGGCCAGCTCAACCCCCGCTTCGCCAACGTCGCGGTGGGGCTCGGCTACCTCACCGGCGGGCGGTTTGTCGTGCTCACCCAGACTCAGACCAGTGCGACCGGCAGCTACTCGATGACTCGATCCCTGCCCCGCGGCACCTTCGCCTTCGTGGTGTTCACCTCGGCCCATCAAGGAACGGACAAAGGCTCCAAATCGGTCCGTCTCACCGTGCGGTGAGTCGACCGATACTCGAAGTGCGAGAGGATCGAGGGGAGTTCGTGGCGAAGTCAGCCAGGTAACCCCCTCCCAAGGAGCCTTCTGTGCGCACCCGTACCTGGTCTGCCCTCCTCGGCGCCACGCTGGTCATGGCGGGCATGACCAGCCTTGTCGTCAGTGCCGGCCTGCCGGCGCAGGCGGCGATCCCGACCGGCCGGCTCTACTTCCACAGCGCCGCTGGCGGCTACCGCGCCGACGTTCAGGCTGATCCGGCCGCGGCGAACGAGGACCGCAACCCGAAGGGCTCGACCACTGACGACAAGCCGCCGACAAAGACGGCTGACTCGCTCGCGACCAGCGTCGAGCCAGCCGTCTTCGCCGGCGCGGCGAACCTTCCGACCTTCTCTTTCGCGGTGACCGGCACGGTGACCAACATCTGCATCGACGCGTGGTTCCAGGGCCGCGCCCCGATCAATGAGCTCATCGTGCGCACGCTGATCAATACCCCGCCTGCCTTCGTCGAGTTCCCCGATATCGTCAAAAAGCCCTACGACGGCACTCTCACCCGGGTGACAGCGATGGCGACGTACACCAAGCCGGCTGACATCCCGGCCAACAGTGAGTTCATCTTCCAGGGCCACGCGGACGTCAACCCGGACCTTACGATGGTGTACGACTCCGTCGCGCACCCGTCCAACATCACCGTCAACGCCACCAGTTGCACCCCGGTAGCGGTGGCCGCGGCACCACCGGCGGCAACCAGCGCACCGTCGGCTTCCGCGTCCGCAGCGCCCAGCGCGTCGGCGTCGGCTGCGCCGTCGGCGTCCGCGTCGGCGTCGGCCGCTCCGTCCGCCAGCGCGAGCGCCGCTCCGTCCGCCAGCACCAGTGGAGCCCCGAGCGGATCGGCCAGCCCGAGCGCGGCCGCGACTCCCAACTGCCCGACCAGTTCGGCTTCCGCCGCACCCTCCAGCGCCAGTGCCGCACCAAGTGGCTCGGCCAGTGCCGTGGCGTCGACCACCGCCAGTGCCGTGGCGTCGAGTACGGCAAGCGCGCCAGCGGCCAGCAGCAGCCCGCCGTCGGGTGGTGGTGGCGTGTCCTCTGAAGCGTCCTGCCGCGCGGCAAGCGTCACGCTGGCCACAAACACCACCGCGGTGACGGCCGGCAACTCCCCGACCCTGTCTGGCGTCGTCCGGGACAGCCGCGGTGACGCGATCGAGGGCGCCACCGTGACGATCTTCACCAAGGGCTACGGCGAGACTCGCTACACCGCGGCGGCCACGATGCTGACCGACGCAGCCGGCCAGTACAAGATCACCGTGCGGCCGCTGAAGCAGACGGCGTACGGCGTCAACGTCGGTAACGCGAAGTCCCCCGTCCTCAACATCCGCGTCAGCACGCGGGTCAACATCGCCTCGCCGGCGCCCGGCACGGTGGGCAACCCGGTGACCTTCAGCGGCACCCTGAGCCCCGGCTATGCCCGCGTCGCCGTCGGCCTCGGCTACCTGACCAACGGCCGGTTCGTCGTCCTCAAGCAGGCCGACACCAACGGCTCTGGCGGCTACACGATCACCACGACGCTGCCGCGTGGCACCTTTGCGTTCGTGATCTTCACCTCCGCCCATCAGGGAACGGACAAAGGCTCCAAATCGGTACGCCTGACCGTGCGCTAGCTCGCGTTGCCGCACCGCGGCGCAGGAGTTGGGCGGACCTACGGCGAAGAGAAGTCGAGACCCACCCAGCAAACTCAGGAGTCCTCGTGCGTTCTCGTCTTGCTGTCTCAGGTCTCGCCCTAGGCGCGACGTGCCTCGGCCTGCTGGCCATCGCCACCCCGTCCCAGGCGGCGGCATGCAAGACCGCCACTGACCCGAAGGGTGACACCGGGCTCAGCCTGGCACCCGCGCCGGCCTCCGTGCCGGTCGCCGAGCCGTCGCTGGACATCGTCTCGTTCGGCCTGTCCTCGACCGCCGACTCCCTGGTCGCGTTCGTCACGGTCGACAAGCTGGCAACCCGCCCGACGACTGGCCTCGGTGATGAGTTCGGCGTGACGTTCAAGCTCGGCGAGGCTACCTACGAGCCCTGGGCGAGCCGCAACCCGGAGCCGATCGGCACCGTCACTGGCACGGTCTTCATCAAGTCCGGTGTACGCGTCAACGGCACCAACGTGCGCACTCCGGTGACGGCGGCCTACGACGCCATGACCAACACGGTGGCCATCACGGTCAAGTTCGCAGAGCTCGACAAGGCCACCAAGGTCGCCACCAAGGGCCAGACATTGACCATCACGTCGGCTCGATCGCGAGCCGACAACGGAGCCGTCCTGCTCCCCTACGACGTAGGCACCGCGCCGGAGAAGTTGACCTACGTCGCGGGCACCGCGTGCACCATGCCGGTGGGTGCTGCCCCTGCGCCGGCCGGTCCGGCGGCCAGCGCGTCGGCATCCCCGCGCCCCAGCGGATCGGCCACGGCCGCCCCGTCGGCATCGGCCAGCGCCGCGTCATCCGCCTCGGCCGCCCCGTCGGCGTCCGCGTCCGGGTCCGCAGCGGCATCGGCGTCGGCGTCGGCGTCCGCGTCCGCGTCGGCCACCTCCGCTCCCAAGCCGGCAGCGACGAGCACGACCACCAAGACCAACCCCGGCTGTGGCAAGGCCCCGGCCGGCTCCTCAAGCGCCTCGCCCGCGCCGGCAGCCAGCTCAGACGGCCGCACTCCGACGACCCTAAGCCTGTCGACCAACGCCACCACGATTAGGGCCTGCAACACCCCGCTGCTGTCCGGCACTGCCCAGGACCTGCAGGGTCGGCGGGTCGCCGGCGCGGAGATCACCATTAGCGCCAAGCCAAGCGGTGCGTCGTCGTACGCCGACGTAGCCACGGTCGTCACCGACGGCGCCGGTCGCTACACGCTTCAGGTGCGCCCGCTGGTCACGACGTCTTACCTGGCCACGGCCAAGGGCAGCGCCGAGTCGCCGGAGATGGCCATCGACGTCGCTACCCGGGTCGTCATCAGCTCGCCGAAGCCCGACTCCGCCACCGGCCGCACCGTGACCCTGCGCGGGTACCTCGTGCCGGCGCACGCCAACGCTCCGGTCGTCCTCGGCTACGTCACCGGCGGGCGTTACGTCGAACTGGCGCGCGGCGCCACCGACAAGCAGGGCTTCTTCGCGCTCACCGGCAAGGCGAGCTCGACCGGCCGCAAGAGCTTCATCGTCTCCACGCCGTCCCGGCGTACCAACCTGGCCGGCCAGGAGTCAGTAACCCTCACCGTCCAGTAGCACCCGTTCGCAGCGGTCAGGCGGGAGCGCGCAGGAAGGTTCTACCCAGCATTCGTGCTGTCCGGCAAGAGTATGGTGTTCGGTATGGCAACGATGCAGAAGGTCACCGTCACACTGTCCCCCGCCCAGCTGGAGGCGATACGCCGGCTCGTGTTGGTCGGCTCGTCGCGCAGCGTGTCGGGATTCGTCCAGCACGCAGTGGGGGTAGCACTCGACGACGTCGCTGGGTGGGGAGCGATGCTCGCTGAGGCGTTGGCCACGACAGGAGGGGACCTCACGGCCATGGAGCGCGACTGGGCCGACGGCGTCCTCCGCGGCGCCGGCAAGGGCCCTAGCGAAGCCGCATGACCGTCGGAGTCACGCTGGACACCGGCGCGCTGATCGCTCTCGACCGGGATGATCGCCGCGTCATCGCACTGCTGGCCCGAGGGGTCGAGACGAAGGCGCGCGTGACCATCCCAGCTAGCGCCCTGGCGCAGGCGGTGCGCGACCCGGCCCGCCAGGTTCGGCTGTCTCGCCTGATTCGCCAGCCCACCAGCGACGTCGTAGCGCTCGACCGCGTCGACGCGACCAGTGTCGGCCGGCT